>CAZXXL010000009.1:0-30179 GCA_964644635.1 uncultured Thermoanaerobaculia bacterium
CGGATCACCGGCCGGGAGGCCGCTGTGAAGCGGTGGGAGAACGGAGCCGCCTGGCCGGGAGCGAGCTCCACGGCCGCGGGGACGACGACCCGGTCCACCCCTCCCGCCGAGCGGGCTTCGATCTCCACCCGAACCGACGACGCCGGCACCGTGCCGCCGTTGACGACCCGCCCGCGAGCCTCCCACGCCCCGGGACCCGCCGCCACCACCTGCATCCCCTGGATGCCGACGCTGCCGCCGCTCCGTTCCTGGCCGCCCTCGGCCTTCGCCCGCTTCTTCGCGCCGCCGGCGATCTCTTCCGGGCTCACGTGCCCGACGTCGGCGTCCGTGATCGCAAGGCGCGCCGCTCCCCGCCCCGCGGCCACGGCGGCGGCCAGCCCGAAGCCGGCGGCCGGCGGTTTCGCGGCCGGAGGGGACGGCTTCGCGGCCGGGGCCGGCGCCAGCGCCGCCATGTCCACGTCCGCGGCGTCGTAGGCCACCTGGCGGCCGTTCTCCAGCGTCACGATGACCGTGGAGCCGCTGATCCTGTACGCCTTGGCCCTGACCACGGAGCCGTCGCGGAGCGGGATGTCCACGGCGGACGCCGCGGCGGCGAGCCCGGCCGCCACAAGCAGCGGCAGCAGCACCCACCGCACCCGGAGGCAAGCCCGCCCGCGACCGCCGGAACCGGCGCTCACCACGGCCCCCTACTCCCGGGGCTCCGCGGGCCTGGCCGGCGGCGGGACGCCTTTGAAGTCGAAGGACGCGACCGCCGCCAGCGCCCGGACCTGCACGTTGAAGACCGGGCCCGAGACGGGGAAGCTCAGGGTGAAGGGTGCCGACCCCTGGGGATCGATCTTTCGGGCGACGACGGTCTGTCCCCGGCCGCTGGGCTTGCCGTTGCCGTCCAGCGCCACCGCGGTGACGGTGATCGTGCTGACCGGCTTGGCGCCGCTGTTGACAAGGGTGCCCGAGAGATGGACGACGCCGTTGTCGATCCGCTGCCTGAGGTTGCTGACCTGCAGGGACGCCACGGGCGCCTTCTTTTTCTCGCCCTTGCCGGCGCCCGCCGGAGCCGCCGCAGGCTCCTCCACGTGCTTCACGTCGGCGTCGGTAATCTGGTAGCGGGCCGCCGTCGCCCGCTGGGCCAGGCTCAGCTGCGGCCGGGCGGTGGTCTTGACCTCCCGGGCGGGCTTCTTCCGGGGCACCAGGCCGGAGGCGCCGAGATCGACATCGTCCACCTGATAGGCCTGCATCCGGCCGTCGGGGAAGGTCACCAGGACCATCCCTCCGCGCACCTCCGCGCCGCTCACCGTAAGCGTCGAGCCGTTGCGGAGGACCAGGGCCCGGGTGCTCCCGGCCGAGGCCGGGAGGCTCGCGGCCAGGGCCAGGAACAGGATCCCGAAAACCCGTGCCCAAATCGGCTGTCGCATCCTACTGCTCCTTCCAGGTCATGATCCGGACCGGGATGACGGTCGCCGCCACCGGCTCGTTGAGCTTGAGGTTGTCCAGCGCCTGGATCACGTGGATCCTGCCGTCGGCGCCCACGTAGACGACGGGTGCCGTCGCCATGGCCGTCTGACCCTCGTGCTGAGTGTACCGCGGCTGTCCCGGCTGCGGGTTGCCGTTGTACAGGAAGATCGTGTACGTCCGGGCGGAGCCGCTGCGGCTGCAGATCGGGTTGCCGTTCTGGTCGGTCGAGATGGTCGTGGAGCTGGGCGTGAACGTCGAGAAGATCACGTACTGGTTGAGGATCAGCGCATCCGTGTTCACCTTCTCCCAGCTGACGGGATTCGGCCCGCCGTCGTCGAACTCCAGGTACCACCCGTAGCCCGTGCTTCCCGTCAGGTAGTTGGAGGCCTGGTCCGCCGTGGTGCTCAGGTTGAACGCGGCGAGATCGGCGTCGGTGATCGGGGTCGGGGTCCCGTTGGCGTCCGTGTGCGGACGGTCCACGATGACGTAGAACCGGTTCGGCACCGTGTTCTCGCTCAGGATGTCGTCGCGGTTCCCGGTCCCGATGGCGATGGCGATCACCGCCGACCCGTCCGGGTTGAAGCTCACCGGCGTCAGGGCCGGCTGCAAGAAGAAGGGCCTTCCCGCCGAGTCCTGGAAAAGGATCCGCGGCTGCCAGTTGGTGATTCTCTCCGTCACCGGGTCGACCACGGCCTCGCCGCCGTCCACGGTCAGGTCCAGCTTGTACAGGTTGCCCGCCGTGTCCGCCCAGTACAGGGCCTCCAGGAAGCCGTCCAGGTTGATGTCGAGCCCGGCCACGTTCCCGGGATCCATGCCCACGGTCTGGTACTTGAAGAGGATCTTCCCGGTCTCGATATCCACGGCGTAGAGGAAGTTGCCCGTGATCGGGTTGGGCGAATCCAGGCCGTACGGGCTGTAGCCGCCACCGAAGAACGCGACCATCCGCGGGTCGTTCTCGCCGGCCACCTTGACGAAGGCCACCAGCGGCCGCGACCAGGTCTGGCCGAGGTCGGACGCGCCGTTGCCGTCCTCGTCGGAGGTGTCCGTGAACTCCCACCGAAAGGCCGGCCACTCGCTGCCGCAGCCGCCGCCCGTGAGGCAGCTCGGGTCCCGCGCCCCCGTCGCCATCGCCTCGATGGTGTCCTGGGACTGGTCGAGCATTGTGACGTCGCCGGCGACCGTCGGCTCGCCGGTTTGGGCGTCGTAGGAATCGGGCTGGGTCACGTCCAGGCACACGATGGACCGCCCGCCCCGCCGCTCGCCGAAGAGGGTCACGGTCCGCCACTGCCGGTCAGCGCTCGAGGGCGACGTGGTGAACGACGGGTCGATATAGACGTCCGCCACAGTCGGCGTGCCATCGACGGTCCATTGCTGGTCGGTGGTGAAGGTGAGATCGTCGTAGGCGGACATCACCCCCTTGGGCGCCCACGCGAAGAGCTCCCGCCCGGTGCCGGGGTCGTACTGGGGATCGACGGGCACGCCGCCCACGTTTCCCCCGTCGGGATCCCACAGGCCGGCGTCGAAGGCGTGCAGGAAGCCGTCGTCGGAGCCGACGTACAGGACCTGCCGCCGGTGCTTGTGCACGTCGAGGAAGCTCCGGTAATTCCGCCCCGTGGACGCATCCCCGATGTCGTTGAGCCAGCAGGGGAAGCAGCTCGGCGACCCCTCGATCTGCGGCTGGGAGTGGAAGATGTCGCCCAGCTTCTCGATCTTGTTCGATGCCGGGCAGTGGATCACGGTACCGTTGACGTTCACCGACGGCCCGCACCAGCCGTACTTGTCAGGGTCGCGGCCTACGTCGATGGTGGTGGTGGTGCTGTCGGCGTTGATGAAGGTCTCCGGGTGCAGCTTTTCGCCGCGCATGAAGCCGATCACCTGCCAGAGGCTGATCTTCTGGCTGTCGGAGTCGTTCCAGACGTCGGGGTAGAAGATCTCCCCGCCGAGCAGGGCCCGTTCGTCCTTGTCCGCCTGCGTGTCCGAGGACGGGTAGACGAAGGGCTCTCTCAGCCCGGGAAGACCGGTGCCGGCGTCCTCGCCGAAGAAGATCTTGCGGTCGTCCGCGTTGCGGTTGGCGAGCACGTCGCCGGTGTCCCAGAGCGCGAAGGCGGTGTCCGGCGAGCCGTCGGGCAGCAGGTGCTCGATGACGCCGGTGGTGGGATCGATCTTGTACTCCCGGAGGTGGCCCTGCCAGATGGAGCGCCCGTTCTCCGGCGTGAACGTCGAGATGAACGCCATCTGCTTGGTCGAGCTCTCCACCGACGGTACGATCGGCGACGCGAATCCGCGGGTCCGCTCCTCGATCTCCTGGCCGATCTTCTTCAGTGCGTCGACGAGCTCGACGATGTTGTTGGGCGTGTAGAGCTTCCCGCCGGAGTTGTCGGCGATGCACTGGAGGGCGTTGCCCTTCGTTCCGAGCCCGTAGGCGACCACGAACACGGAGATCCCCTTCCTGCCGAGGTCCGTCGCCGCGACGCACGCGGTGTTCGCCCCCGAGCAGGTCTCCAGGCCGTCGGTCAGGAGAATGATGAAGTTCTTGCGGCACGCCGCCAGCGGGTCGTTGCGATTGAAGATCACCTGGGTGAAGTACTGCTCCGAGTCGTTGAGGGAGTTCTTGATCGGCGTGGCGCCGGTGGCGTAGAGCACCCGGTCGGTCACCCACACGCCGCGCGAGTCGAGCCCTCCATTCCCCGGCTGGTCCTCCCAGTAATGGGGCCAGTACTTGAAGCCGCTGGTCCGGGTTGGGAAGAAGAGCTGCATCTGCGGCTGGGGCCTTAAGAAAGCCTGGATGTACGGAATGAGGCTGGGGTCCTGGTCGCGCGGGATGGGCACGAGCGGAATCTTGGTCGCGCTCTGGAAGACCCCCTGCCAGCCGTTGCACGAGTTGGTGTAGTCGAAAGCGCTGGCATAGTTGTTGAAGGTCACACCGTAGTCGTTGGGAATCATATCGTCCGGGTAGGCACCGGCCGTCTTGTCGGCGGGGTCGATATCCTGGGGCGTCATGCCGCCGGCCGACTCCAGCGTCCGCTCCATCGACGTCACCAGCTTCCATGAGCCCTGCCGGCACTGCCCGGCCCAGTTGATGTAGGCCTTGTACCCCGTACACTTCTTCACCTCGACCTCGAGGGTCAGGTCCTTGAGGCCGATCTGGTTGGCGTCGAGCACGGCCTGGACCGCCTGGCGGGCGGTGAGCAGCTGGTTCCAGCCGTCGAGCCGCTCCTGGGGCGTGGACAGGGGGTTGAAGACCACCGGCGCGTACACGTCGTGGATGGCCTCGAACTGGTTGATGGCGTTGATGACGTCCGAGTTCCAGGCGTAGGCCGGGTAGTAGTAGCCGGTCTTGTCCCTCGGCTCCTTCAGCCACATGTCCACCCGATAGTAGCCCTTGTAGGTTCTGCCGTCGACCGTGATGGACTGCCACCTCCTCCTGGTCCAGTCGCTGTGCATCGTCCTGCCCACGGGCCCGAACATTGGATCGTAATCGTAAACTCCGTACCAGGAAACCGCGGGCTGATTTGGGCCGAACCGCAGTATGTTCGTCTGCGAGAACGTCGTCGTAATCGGCCACCAAGTCTGGCTGACCCTTCCCTGCGGATCGATCGTGTAATTCCAGGTGACAGTCAATGGCGCTTGGCCCGGCGCGAGGTGGTAGAGGAAGAGGTGGTTGTTGATCTCGACCTTGTCGCGCTCGTAGAAGCTGAAGCCGAGGTTGAAGTTCGGGTGGGCGCCGACGAACTGGTACAGCGCCGCCTTCACTTGGTACATCTTCGAGTGGGGGTCGTCGGCGCCGGCGATGAAGGTCTGGGTGTCGGTCTCGACGTCCCGGGCCATCGATCCGGAGGAGTCGACCACCATCAGCACGTTCGGCGGCGCCCCCTGGGAGCGCAGGAGATCGCGGTCGTCGGCGCCGGCCGGACGGCCGGCCAGGAGGAGGCCCGCCACCAGAAGGGCGAGACAGGTCGTTGTGCCGTGTTTCATGGTTTCCTCCCCTACTTCGGAATGGCCAGCGGCATGGGGCCGGCCCCCATCGTCGCGGTCACGATGCGCTTGCTCCTGGTGAGCTGCTGGGTCGCGGTGCTCGTCCCACGAAAGAACATGATGTACAGCGGCTCGGCGCCCCCCTGGCCGCCGCCCACCTGGCTTCCGGCGACCGGCCGCGGCGCACCCACCGTGGTCAGGTTGCCCACCGCGACGTTGATCTGCCCGGCGAGGCGGCCGCCCTGGCTCCCCCGGAGGTCGCTGACCGTGAAGTTGAACTGGTTGGTCTGCCTGATCCGTAGGCGCGCCTTGGCCACCTGGAGGCCGGAGTCGGCGCCGTAGAACGCCTTCGTGGACCAGCGCTCGGAGCCCGCGATCCGGGTCACCATCAGCGAACGGGTCAGCAACCCGAGGCCGATGAAGGTCAGCACGATGATCAGGATGAGGGCGATGAGCAGGGCCGAGCCCCGCTCGCCGCCGGGCGCGTCCAGGCACGGACCCGATGAACGTTGGCTTGCAGTCATCATCATGAGCTCTCCAGAGGCGGGTGACTTCTCGGGGCGACGGCGACCGTGATCACCCGGTGCCGGTACTTGCGCGCCACGCCGGTCAACGCCGGGGCGTCCTCCGGCATGGTGACCGTCTCCGTCCACCGGATGTCGGGATCCTGACTGCGCGCCACCACCGAGATCCTGAGGGCCGTCAGGGCGTCCATGTCGGAGCCCGTCGCCGGGCTCGTGTTGGTCTTGGTCAGGAACCACTCGTTCGTGGCCAGCTGGCCGTCCCGGTTGATATCGCAGGCCACCGCGATCTGCAGATCGGCGATGTTGGGCACCAGCTCCTCGGCGGCGGCGCTCAGCCCGTCCCAGCGATACAGCGAGGGTTCACCGACACCGTTGTTGGCGATGAAGTAGGAGTAGTCGTCCAAAAAGCCCGCCGAGAACGCCAGGTTGCCGGAGAAGGCGACGAACGATCCCCCCGGGTTGTAGGCCAGCACCGGTTCGCTCCCCTGGGTGTGGAACGTCACCACCAGCGATCGATTCGGCGCCGTGCCCGTGATCTGTGCCGTGTCGACGATGACCACCCGGTAGTCGTTGTAATGGCGCACGCCGCCGGCGGCGAGCCCGGAGCTGATGTCCAGGGGCAGCTGCAGGCCCAGGATCATGGCGCGCCCGCCCGGCGTCGCCGGCACCTGCAGGTCCTGCGGCGCGCCCGTCGCGGGGGAGGTCTCCGGGATCACCACGGTGCCCGTCGACCCGCTCAACGTGACGCTGGTGCCGGCGATATCGTAGAGGTCGCCCTGGAACACCCCGCGCAGATGAAGGATGTCCGTTCCCGGCAGGGGCTGCCGTCCGCCGAGCGCGGCATGGCCCCCGCTCACGTTGTCCTCGACGGCGATCGCCCGGGGTTGCAGAACCCCGGTGCTGTCCGCCACCACCAGCGGCAGCCCGCCCGTTCCGGCCTCCCGTGCCTGGCGGACGAGCGCGGCGATCGAAAAGCGCAGGTTCTCGGTCATGTCCGAGATGTTGCCCTGGACCTTCGCCACCCGGGCGGAAACGTCCAGTGCGCCGAGAAAGGCCACGATGAGAATGACCAGGAGCAACGTCGCCACCAGCGCTTCCACCAGGGTCATGCCGCGCTGGCCGCTCACCCGATTCGACCCTTGCATCACCTTCCCCCTCACTGGGTCCGCAGACCCTGGATGGTCACGTCCCGCTGGCCGAAGAGCCCCGATCGCTGCGATGCCACGGTGACCGTGATCAGCTTGAGGACGTTCCGCTGGTCGTTCGGCGCCGGGGTGATCGGGCCCGCGGCGAACGCCTTCTGCCACGTGTCCTGGCCCTGGGTGATCTGGTACTCCTGAATCGTCCACGTGACGTTCATGTGCAGGTCGTTCAACACCCGGCTGTGGGTGCCGACGCTCAGCGGATCGTTGGGATCCGTCGGGTTGGCCGGGTTGCGGACGAAGGGCAGCCCGACGAGCTCCTCGAAGGTATCCTTGGCCACGTTGGTCAGCGTCGTGTAGTCGGCGCCCGAGGCGTTCAGCCGGATGCCGCGGGAGAACATCCCCAGGATGGCCAGGGATACCAGCGACAGGATTCCCAGGGCCACCAGCGTCTCGACCAGCGAGATGCCCTTCTGTCGCACCGGCCTCAGTACTTCCATACCCACTGCTCCCTTCGCGGTGTCCAGGTGTTCCCGGTCCACATCTCCACCCTCGCCGCCCCGGTCGCCGCCACGACGCGGATCCGGAACTCGTTGCCCCGGTTGTCGGCGAGATACAGCGCGCCGCCGGCCGAGCGCAGCGCACCGTCGCTCCCGTAGAACACGGTCGACCCCTTGAGATCGGGCTGGGGATCCGTGTCGCCGCTCGGCTTGGCCGCGAAGCTCACCTCGCGGTCCAGGGTGCGGGTCGCGATGATGTCCTCGTTGGCGTCCCTGACCCCGTTTCCGTTGGTCGGCACGTTGGCGTTGCCGGGATCCCAGTCCTCGAAAACCGTGAACTGCCGCGTCTGCGCGTTGATGACGATGCCCACGGGAGAGTGGCGCTTGACCGCCTCGCCGCGCGCCCGGAGGAAGACGTTGTCCACGTTACGCAGCGCCCGGCTCACCTGGGCCTTGATCTGGACCCGGCGCAGGTTCGGAATGGCCACCAGGAGCACGATGCCGACCAGAACCAGCACCACGAGGAGCTCCACCAGCGTGAAGCCCCGCGTCGCGCGCGGTCCGTCCGGCCGGGATGACAGGTTCGCTGTTTTCACGACACTCTCCTCCATTCAACCTAGCAACGGCCGGTCCGGCCCGCAAGGGCCCGCGAGACCGTTTGACAATTCTTTAACCTTCAAGGACATGAAGCGGCAGGCCCTCACGCCCCGATCGCCGGAGGAGGGCCCGCGCCCCCGGCTTCGAGCGGGAAACTGACCACGAACCGCACGCCGCCGGCTTTCCCGGTGGCGACGTCGATCCGGCCGCCGTGGCTCTCCACCAGCCCGTAGACCACGGCCAGGCCGAGGCCCGAGCCGTGTCCGCCGCGGTGCACGGTGAAGAACGGCTCGAAGATACGGTCCCGGATCTCCTCGGGAATCCCGGGGCCGTCGTCCTCGACCGCGAGGATGGCCTCGGTCCCGCGAACGGCGGTCTCGACCACGATGCGGCCGGCGGCCTTGCCGATGGCGTTGCGGGCGTTGAGCACCAGGTTGAGCACCACGCGCCTGAGCTCCCCCGCCACCCCGCGAACCCGGGCGGCTGGCGTCCCGCGCCGGACCTCGAGGCGTACGTTCGCCGGCAGCAGGTGACGCAGCAGAGGCTCCTGCTCGGCAACCAGCGCCCCGAGATCGACGGGCTCGGGCTCGCCCCGTTCCGGGCGGGAGAACTCCAGGAGGCCGTCGACCACCCGCGATCCCTCCTCGGCCAGGCGGCGGATGGCTGCGAGCGCCCCCGGCGACGAGGGGTCGTGCTCGAGCAACCGGACGTGGAGCAGGATCCCCGCCACCAGGTTGTTGAAATCGTGGGCCACGCCGCTCGCCAGGGTGGCGACGGCCTCCATCTTCTGGACCTCGCGCAGGTGCTGCTCGGCGCGCATCCAGTCGGTCACATCCCGCACCAGCAGGATGCCCCGGTCCGCCCCCGGGGGACGGGTCAGGACACAGCGGAGCTCCCGGTCCCCGGATCCGGCCTCCCACTCCTGCCGGCCGGGGGTCGCCGCGCGCGCGGTGAGCTGGGGCTCGATGGCGGCCAGGTGCCGCCCGATCGCCCGGTTGGCGCGGACGATCCGGCCCTCGGCATCGACGATGGCGACGCCGTCCACCATCTCGTCGAAGGTCCGCCGCCACTCCTCGCCCAGCCGCCGTACCCGGTCCGTCAGGTCGTGGACGGCGACCAGGAAGAACGGCCGGTCCCCGGCCTTGATCCGGCGTACGTGCAGCTCGACCTCGGCCGTCTCCCCGCCCGGCAACCGCCAGCGCCCCTCCAGGCTCGCCTCGTCTCCGCCCGGCGGCGGCCACCCCGCGCCGCCCGGGCCGGCGGGCTCGAAGAAATCGCCGAGCTCCCTCCCCACGAGCTCCCCCGGGGGACACCCCGTGTACGGCGCCACCGCGGGGTTGGCCAGGCTCACCCGCAGGTCCTCCGAGACCTCAAGCAGGGGGGTCGGTGACGCCGTGAAGAGCTCCCGGAACCGCCTCTCGCTCTCCCGCAGCGACCGCCGCTGCTCGCCGATGCGGCGGGCCATGGCCCGGAAGGCGTCGGCGAGCTCGGCCACCTCGCGGGACGCCCCCGGGCCGACCTCGACCGAGGCCGGATCGTCCGGATCGAACGTCCGCGCCCAGGCGGCCAGCCGGGCCACGGGCTGCACGACCTGGTGGACGAGGGCCGCCCCGACCAGCAGCGCCAGGAAGAGGACCAGGCCGAGGGCCGCCGCCAGCCGCGCGCCGATGCCCAGGAGCTGGGCGCGGATCCCCGCCGTCGACAGCAGCACCTCGACGTCGGCCCACGCCGGCGGCCCGTTCCCGGGCAGACGCACCCGCCTCGCGACCTGCACGAGCCGGGGATCGATGCGGAGAGCCTCCCGGGGCGACGGGCCGAAGCGCCAGATGACGGCGCCGGCGGCGTCGCGAACCTGAATGGCCACGCACTCGGGAACCGCCGACACCGCGAGCCGGGCGCCGGGAAGACCGGCGGCGGCCATCGCGGCCGACTGGGCGACGGCCCGGCCGCGGGCCTCCAGCCGCTCACGGAGCACCGCCCGCTGGTAGACGACGACCAGAAGCACGGCCGTTCCGAGAACGAGCACGACGACCACCACCATCCAGGTGAGGAACCAGCGGCCGAGGGACATGCGCCGGGACGGGGAGGCTTCCCGTGCGCCCCCGTCCAGCCCGGCCTCAGCGTGCCGTTCAGCCATCAGTTGGGCGCCGGCTCGTCGTCCGATGGGAGCTCGCCCGCCTCCCGGAGCTCCTGGCGCAGCTTCTCGGGCGCCGTCACGCCGCCCCAGCGCTCGATGATCGGTTGCGTGTGGCGGGCGGCGGCCTCCGCCACCACCTGGATGGCGAGCTGGATCACTTCCGGGGTGACGGCCGACCCGAGAACGCTGTAGTCGAAGCACACGTCCGCGTCCTCGTCGATGGAGAAGGCGCCGAAGATCTGGTCGGCGTTCAGCCGGGCCAGGTAGTCGCCGAGCTCGGGGTCGGGGCGCTCGACGTCGCGGACGAGGTAGCTTCTCACGTTGAGGACGGCGTCCTCGCCGAGCGGGCTGCAGACCAGGAACACGACGACGCCCTCGGCCATCCGCATGAAGGCCTGCTCGCCCCAGCGGTAGTACCCGTCAGGACCGAACAGGGACGTAAGCTCCATGTCCACTTGGGCCAGGAGCTTGGCCAGCACCAGATTCGACGCTTTGCCCCCGGCCATGCCTAGCGGCCCCCGGCGTCCGCGCCGCCCCCGGCCCCGCCCGCAGGCCGGCCGGCCGGAACGTCATGCCTGCACCGCGGGCTCGACGCCCTGGGGCGCGGGCTCCGGCGGTGCGGGGGATACAAGGGCACGGGTCCCCCTCTCTCACCCGAAGTCGAAAAAGTCCCCTTCGAAGACGTCGGCCAGCTGGCGCATCATCGCCGAAGAGAGGCCGGCGGTGATGCCGGCCACGATGGCCGTGCCCTTGGTGCGGCCCACCAGGTACCCGACCAGCGTGACCGCGGCCACCGACCCCAGGGGATGCCTGCGCACGGTCTCCCGCCAGTCGATGCCCGAGGGCACCAGGGAGTCGAGAATCACGTCCGCATCGAGGCGCTTGGCGGGCTCGCCGGCTCCGGTGTCCGGGGCTTCCACCTGCGCTTCGACGCCGGCGTCCGAGTGCGTGGTCTCCATCTGTACCCCCGTCAGTCCCGCGGACGGCTCACGTACCCGACCAGGAAGCCGACGGCCAGCGCGATCAGGACCGACTTGCCGGGGTTGGTGCGGATGTACTCCACGACCTGGTCGCCCTTCTCCTTGAGGTCGGCCTCGGCCACCCGCTCCCGAACGCGACCGTACAGGTCGCGGCTCTTCTCGGCCAGCGCGTCGTACTGCTCGCGGCTCCTCGCGTACAGCATCTCGGCCTGCTCGCGGGTCTTGGCCGCCATCGACGCGCCCCGCTCGCGGGCCTCCGCCAGGTACTTCTTGGCCTCGTCCATGTAGACGCGGGTCCGCTCCGCCGCCTCCTGGGAACGCTCCCGCGCCTTCCCGTAGGCGTCCTGCATCGCCGCGCGGGCCTTCTCCATGGCGGCCTGGGCCTTGGCCAGCGCCTCCTTGACGGCGCCCAGGCCCTCTTCCGACGCCTCGGCCACCTGGTCGATCGCCTCGTCGACGCTCTGTCCTTTCTTCTCGGCCATCTGTCACCTCCCCGTCATCTTTGACCGTATGACACTTCAATTCTAGGCCCTCGAGCCCCTCACGTCCACAGCCCGGCCCGCCCGGAGCGCGCCACGGAGCCGTGGGCAGCGCGCTCCGCCCATTGAAGGAGCCTGTTGCGAGGAGGGTTCCGCAGGAACCCGACGAAGCAAACCCACCACGATTGGAGCGCGCCAGGGAGTAGTGGGCAGCGCGCTCCAACGCTGCTAGGGATCGCCACGTCGCCGGGCTGCGCCGAGTCCCCTTCGTCGCTTCGCTCCTCGGGGTGGCGTGCGCGCAGGCGAAGCAAAGCTTCGCGCGCTTACGCCACCTCGCGATGACAGGGCGAAGGGTTCTCTCAACGATACGGTCCTGCGCCGGCCGTCCGGGGTAGGATTGGGCGGGAGGTCGATCATGAAGATCACCGTTCTCGGCGCCGGCCGCTGTGTCACCGGGTCGAAGTACCTGCTCGAGTGGAAGCACTTCTCGATGCTCGTCGACTGCGGCCTGTTCCAGGGCCCCGCCGAGAACCGCCGCCGGAACTGGAAACCGCTCCCGTTCCCGGCCCACGAGCTGGACGCCGTGGCCCTCACCCACGCCCACATCGACCACACGGGTTACCTGCCGCGGCTGGTCCGCCAGGGCTTTCGCGGCCCGGTGTACTGCACGGCGCCGACCAAGGCCCTGCTCCGCGTCCTCCTCCCGGACGCCGCCCACCTCCAGGAAGAAGAGGCGCGCTACGCCAACAAGGAGGGGTATTCGAAGCACAGGCCGGCGCTGCCGCTGTTCCGGCTGGCGGACGCGCGGGCCGCCCTCGGGCTACTCGATGCGGTCGACTTCCACATGCCTCTGGAGATCCACCCCGGCATCCGCGTCACCTTCTCCCGCCAGGGCCACATCCTCGGGGCCTCCGCCGTGACCGTGGAGACGAAGGTCTCCGGCGGCGGCCGGAAGACCATCTTCTTCTCCGGCGACGTGGGCCGGTACGGGGTGCCGATCCTCAAGGAGCCCGAGGCGTACCCGGGTAGCGACCTTCTCTTCGTCGAAACCACCTACGGCGACCGGATCCACGACCCCCGCGACCCGTACGAGGTTCTGGCCGAGGAGGTCGGCGCCGGCATCGAGCGCGGTGGCATGATCCTCATCCCCGCCTTCGCCGTGGACCGTACCCAGGAGATCCTCTACATGTTGCACGAGCTCATGGTGGACGGGGACCTGCCGTCGATCCCCATCTGGCTCGACAGCCCGATGGGCATCGAGACCACGGCGTTGTACTCGCGCTTCACCGAGGAGCACGACGTGGAGATGCGCGAGTTCTACGCCCAGCAGGACAACCCGATCCTCCCGCCCAACCTCAAGGTCACCCGGACCACGGCGGAATCCAAGAAGCTCAACGGGATGAGCGGCCCCGGCATCATCATCTCGGCCTCGGGGATGGCCACCGGCGGCCGCATCCTCCACCACCTGAAGCTCCGCCTCCCCGACCCCAGGAACACCGTCCTCTTCGTCGGCTACCAGGCCCAGGGCACCAAGGGCCGCCGGCTCGTCGACGGCGACGAGAAGATCAAGATTCACGGCCAGTGGATCCCGGTCAGGGCCCACATCTCGATCCTCGGGACTTTCTCCGCCCACGCCGACTCCCAGGAGCTCCTGGTCTGGCTGGGGCGGAGAGAACGCGATCCGGAGCGGGTCTTTCTCATCCACGGGGAGTACAATGCCCAGCAGGCCTTCGCCGCCACGCTGCAGGAGGAGCTCGGATGGGACAGCCTGATCCCGGAGATCGGAGACGAGATCACCCTGTGACGGGCCGCATCCCGCACCGGGGTTCCGCGGCTCGCCCGGCGGGCGCACGCGGCTGGCCGCGGCGGGTCCTGTGGTGGACCTGGTTCACCACCCGCGACTTCTTCGCCGACAACGGCGTCAACCGTTCGGCCGCCCTGGCCTACATCACCCTCTTCTCGCTGGTCCCCCTGCTGACCACCATCGCCCTCCTGTACCGGTCGTTCTTCTCCGCCCACACCCACGCCATCGTCGAGACCATCACCAGCTTCCTGCCCTTTTCCTCCGCCCAGGTCTCGAACACGCTGACCGAGTTCGTCGGCCGGGCCACCGCCCTCGGCGGCATCTCCTTCCTGGTCTTCATCGCCGTCGTCTTCCGGCTCTTCTTTCTCATCGAGCAGACCCTCAACGAGGTCTGGGGGGTCGCCGCCCGGCGCTCGCTGACCCTGCGCATCTTCTCCTTCACCATGGCGCTGTTCTGGGGACCCGTGGTGATGGGGGTGGGGACCTCCCTGCTGCTGTGGATCCGGGCCCAGCCCTGGGCGCCGTCGGCCCACCTGTTGCTCACGGTGGGCCACGTGGGCGTTCCGTTCCTCGGCTTCACCATGGCCTACTGGCTGGTGCCGCACGCCTCCGTCAGGCTGAGTAACGCCATGATCGGCGGCGTGACCGCCACCGTCGGCCTGCGTCTCCTCCGCGCCGGGTTCGTGGCCTACCTGCGGCTCTTCCCCAACGTCAACCTGATCTTCGGCTCGCTGGCGCTGGCCCTGATCTTCCTCGCCTCGATCTTCGCCTTCTGGGTGATCGTCATCGCCGGCGCCGAGGCCTCCTACGTGGCCCAGAACCTGGACGCCCTCCTCCTCGGTCCCGGCGGCGGCGACGAGCCCCACCCGGCGCCCGTGCCGACCTCCATCCTCCTGTTCCTGGAGTGCTACCGGGAGCTGGCGGCCACCGGCCGGCCGCCGGCCCTGGCCGAGCTCGCCCGGCGCGCGGGCATTACCCACCGGTACGCCAAGAAGCTGCTCGACGCCCTGGTGGACGACGGGCTGCTGGCGGTCACCGGCCGCGAGAAGGAGGCCTTCCTGCCCGTGAAGGAGGCCTCGGCCGTCACGCTGGCCGACGTCCACGCCTGCCTCGAGCCCGGCCTCGCGTGGACTCCCGGACCGCCGGTCCCCGACCCTCTCGCCGAAAGGATCCAGTCCGCCCTCGAGGAGGCGGCCGACCGCCAGCGCCGGATCCTGGGGCGGGTCACCCTCGCCGCTCTCCTTGCCGGCCGGGCGGACGACGACCGGGAGGCGGCGCCGGGCTGACGGACGTCGGCAGCGGGTTTTCGCCACCCTCTTCGAACGGAAAGGGGCCGCGGTTCTCGCGGCCCCTCGGGATTGTGCTGCGACGGCGAGGTCACTCCTCGGGCGCGTCCTCCTCGGCCTCGGGCTCCGGCTCGGGGGTCTCGGCCTCGGGCTCGGCCTCGTCCGTGGGCTCCTCGGCGGGCTCTTCGGGCGCTGCGGCCGCCTCGGTCTCTCCGGCGGCCTTCTCGGCCGTCTTCTTGCCGGCGAACATGCCCCGGGCGCGGTCCATGAGGGAGGTTTTGGACGCCTTGGCGCCCGAGGACTTCTCCTCCAGGGCGTAGTCCACGAATTCGAGGATGGCGAGCTCCGCCCCGTCACCGCGGCGCTGTCCGACACGCACGATCCGCGTGTAGCCGCCCGGGCGGTCCATGAACCGCGGGGCGATCTCCTCGAAGAGGCGTCGCACGACGGTCTTGTCGGGCACCATGGTCAGCACGCGGCGGCGGGCCGGCAGGGTTCCCGTCCGGGCCAGGGTCACCATCCGCTCGGCGACCGGGCGGAGATCCTTGGCCTTGGCGACCGTGGTGATGATCCGCTCGTGGGTAAACAGGGCCGTCAGCTGGTTGCGGAACAGGGCTTGGCGGTGCGCCGTGGTCCGGCCGAGCTTGCGTCCGTGAACTCGATGTCGCATGTGATTACTCCAAAAGCCTCAAAGATCCAGCTTCATCCCGAAGCCGAGACCGAGCGCCTCGAGCTTCTCCCGCACCTCCTTGAGGGACTTGTCCCCGAAGTTGCGGATCTCGGTCATCTCGGACTCGGTCCGGGTCACCAGATCGCGAAGGGTCTTGATGTTCGCGTTCTTCAGGCAGTTCAGCGCGCGGATCGAGAGCTCCAGGCTCTCGATGGTGCGGTCGAGGATGCTCTCCTCGCCGCTGGGCGCCTCGGCGGTCTCCTCGGCGGAGGTCATCTCGTCGTCGATCTGGGCGTAGATCGCCATGTGGCCCTGGATCAGGCGGGAGGCCTCGCTCAGCGCCTGGGCCGGGGTCACCGTGCCGTTGGTCCAGACCTCGAGGACGAGCCGCTCGTAGTTGGTCATCTGGCCGAGCCGGGCCATCTCGACGCGGAAGTTCGCCTTCTTCACCGGCGAGTAGGCCGAGTCGAGCGGGATGAACCCGAGGTCCAGGTCCTGGGTGTTCTGCTCGGCGGGCACGTACCCGCGGCCGCGGGCCACCCGGACCGTCATCTTCAGGTGGCCGTCGGAGGACAGGGTGGCCACGTGCACGTCGGGGTCCGTGACCGTCACGTTGTGGCCGGTGGCGAACATCCCCGACGTCACCTCGCCCGGGCCCTTGGCGTCGAGGGTCACCAGGACCGCCTCGTCGCCCTCGACCACGAACGGGATCTTCTTCAGGTTGAGCATGATGTCGGTCACGTCCTCGACCACGCCGGGGACCGCCGAGAACTCGTGCTCCGCGCCCTCGATCTTCACGGCCGTGATGGCCGCCCCGGTGATCGACGAGAGCAGGGCCCGCCTGAGGGCGTTGCCCACCGTCGTCCCCCAGCCCCGCTCGAAGGGCTGGGCGATGAACCGGGCGTAGGTATCGGTCCTGGTCTCCTCGTCGACCTGCACCTGGCTGGGGCGTTGAAAGTTGTGCCAGATCATGCGCCCTCCGCCTTACCGCGAGTACAGCTCGACGATGAGCTGTTCCTGGATGGGAATCCTGATGTCCTCCCGGGTCGGGAGCTCCATCACCTTGCCGGCGAACTTGTCCATGTCGAGCTCGAGCCAGGCGGGGATGCCGCGACCCTGGGCGAACTCCATCGCCTCCTGGATCTGGGCGTTCTTCCTGCTCTTCTCGCGCACGGAGATCTCCATGCCCGGGCGAACCTTGAACGACGGGATGTTCACGCGCTTGCCGTCAACGAGGATGTGCCCGTGACGGACGAGCTGCCGCGCCTGGTTCCGCGAGGTCGCGAAACCGAGGGAGTAGACGACGTTGTCGAGCCGGAGCTCAAGCAGCCGGAGCAGGTTGTCGCCGGTCACGCCGCGCTGCCGGGACGCGTCGACGAACGTCCTGTGGAACTGCCCTTCAAGGAGGCCGTACACCCGGCGCAGCTTCTGCTTCTCGCGCAGCTGGAGGCCGTAGTTCTGGACCTTCCGCCGCCGCCGGCCGCCGTGCTGGCCGGGGGGAACGTTCCGCCGCTCGATGGCGCACTTTTCCTTGAAACACCGCTCGCCCTTCAGAAAGAGCTTCATGCCCTCGCGGCGACACAGCCGACAGACTGGACCTCTATAGCGTGCCAATTTCGACTCCTTCTTCCTCAGACCCGGCGCCGCTTGCGCGGGCGGCACCCGTTGTGCGGGATCGGCGTCACGTCGCGGATGGAGCGGACCTCGAGGCCGGATGCCGCCACCGCGCGAATCGCGGACTCACGCCCCGGGCCGGGTCCCTTGACCATGACGTCCACGCTGCGGACGCCGCTCCCTTGGGCCTGCTCGGCCGCGTTCTTGGCGGCCAGCTGGGCGGCGTAGGGCGTGCCCTTCCGGGATCCCTTGTAGCCGATGCGGCCCCCCGAGGACCAGCAGATGGTGGCGCCGGCCGGATCGGAGAAAGTGATGATGGTGTTGTTGAACGTCGCGTGGATATGGGCCACCGCGTGGGGGATGTTCTTCTTCTCGCGACGCGGCCTCCGCGTGGTCTTGCGATCCTTTGCCATTTCCAGCTCCTCGTTACTTCTTGCCGGCCTTCTTCTTCTTGGCCACGGCCGCCCGGCGCGGTCCCTTGCGTGTCCTGGCGTTGGTGTGGGTTCTCTGGCCGCGGACCGGAAGGCCGCGGCGATGGCGAATCCCGCGGTACGAGCCGATCTCGATGAGCCGCTTGATGTTCATCGCGACTTCCTTGCGCAGATCACCCTCGACCCGGCCCTCTTCCTGGATCACCCGCTGCAGCCGCAGGACCTCGTCCTCGGACAGGTCCTTGACCTTGACGCCCTCGTCCACCCCCGCCTTGGCGAGGATCTCCTTGGCGCGGCTGCGGCCGATCCCGTAGATGTAGGTCAGACCGATCTCCACCCGCTTGGCCGACGGCAGATCGACACCTGCAATTCGTGCCACCTCAAACCTCCTCGATCAACCCTGGCGCTGCTTGTGCTTCGGGTTCTCACAGATGACCCGGACAACACCCTTGCGGCGGATGATCTTGCACTTCGCACACATTTTTCGAACCGATGGACGAACCTTCATCGTCGCCCCCTTCACTTGTAGCGGTAGACGATCCGCCCCCGGGTCAAATCGTAGGGCGAGAGCTCCACCAGGACCTTGTCACCCGGAAGAATCCGAATGAAGTGCTTGCGCATCTTTCCCGAAATGTGGGCCAGCACCTCGTGCCCGTTCTCCAGCTCCACCCGGAACATGGCATTGGGCAGCGGCTCGACCACAGTGGCAACCACTTCGATGGGTTCTTCCTTCGCCATTCTCACTCCTCAAGACCGAGGATCCAGTGGCCGCTGTCAGTTACGGCCACCGAATACTCAAAATGGGCTGCGAGTTTACCGTCTTCGGTTCTCGCTGTCCACCCATCGTCATCCACCCGGACCCGCCAGCTCCCGAGCGTGATCATCGGCTCGATCGCCAGCACCAGCCCCGGCTTGAGCTGGAGACCGTGCCCGGGCGTGCCGTAGTTGGGAACCTGCGGATCCTCGTGAAGAGCCCGGCCGACCCCGTGACCGACGAAGTCCCGCACCACGCCGAACCCCGCCGCCTCGGCCCGGCGCTGCACCGCCCACCCGACGTCGCCCAGACGGTTGCCCGGCCGGACCTGCTCGACGGCGTCCTCGAGGCACGCCCTGGTGACGTCGATGAGACGCCGGGCGGCCGGAGAGACCTCGCCGATGGGAAACGTCGCCGCCGCGTCGCCGTAGTAGCCGCCGACGATGGCGCCGCAGTCGATGCTGAGCACGTCGCCCGCCCTCAGACGCACCTTCCGGCTCGGGATCCCGTGCACGATCTCGTCGTTGACCGAGGTGCACAGGGTCGCCGGAAAGCCGCGGTACCCCTTGAACGCCGGCTTGCCGCCGCCGTCCCGGATCACGGCCTCCGCGATCTCGTCGAGCTCCGCCGTGGTCACGCCGGGCGCGGCCGCCTCCCGGGCCGCCTCCAGCGCGCGGTGCACCAGGGCGTTGGCCCGGTGCATCAGCCGCAGCTCTTCTTCCGATTTGAGAAAGATCATTCCGCGACCGGGCTCCCGACCGCCTCGAGAATCGCCCGCGTCACGGCCTGGACCGGCTGCGCGCCGTCCACCCTGACCACCAAGCCCCGCTGACCGTAGAAATCGATCAAGGGAGCCGTCTTCTCGTGGTACTGGCGCAGCCGTTCACGAACCACGTCCTCCCGGTCGTCGTCCCGCTGGATCAGCTCGGCGCCGCAGTCATCGCACGTCCGGCCGTCCTTGGACGGGTTGAACTCCACGTGGTACACGCGCCCACACTTCGGGCACGAACGCCGGCCGCTGAGGCGGCGCACGATCTCCTCGTCGCCGACGTCGACCAGGATGACCCGCTCCAGGGTCCTGCCCAGCTCGGCCAGGATGCCGTCGAGCACGCGCGCCTGGGCCACGTTCCGCGGGTAGCCGTCGAGGATGACGCCGCGGGCGCAGTCCTTGCGGTCGAGCCGGTGGAGGATCATCGCCCCCACGATCTCGTCCGGCACCAGCTCGCCCCGGTCCATGATGGCCTTGGCCTTCTTCCCCAGCTCTGTCCCGCGGCGCACCTCGTCGCGCAGCATGTCGCCGGTCGACACGTGGGGGATATGGTACTTCTCGGCGAGAATCTTGGCCTGGGTCCCCTTTCCACTTCCCGGCGGGCCAAGCATGATCAGGTTCAAGCTGCGGTAGATACTCATCAGCCCTTCCTCCCCCGCACCCGGCCGCGGCGCATGAAGCCGTCATAGTGCCGCATGACCAGCTGCGATTCGATCTGCTGGATGGTGTCCATGGCGACCTGGACGACGATCAGCAGGGACGTCCCGCCGAAGTAGAACTTTACCCCCAGCCCCTCGGTGAACCAGCGCGGAAGCACGGCGTCCAGGGCCGGACCGATAAAGGGGATCGTCGCCACCTTGAACCCGGCGATCAGGATCTCGGGAAGGATGGCGACCAGGGCCAGGTAGATCGCGCCGACGAGGGTGATCCGGGTGAGGATCTTGTCGATGAACTCGGCGGTCCGCCGGCCCGGCCGGATGCCGGGAATGAAGCCGCCGTACTTCTGCATGTTCTCGGCCGTATCCTCGGGGTTGAAGATGATTGAGGTGTAGAAGTAGCAGAAGAAGATGATCGACAGGAAGTAGACCAGGTTGTACAGCGGTTCGCCCCAGGCCAGGGCGGCGGTGATCTTCTTCAGCCACGGCTGCTGGATCATCTGTCCAACCGTCTGCGGGAAGGACATGATCGAGGCCGCGAAGATGACCGGGATCACGCCGCCGGTGTTCAGGCGCAGGGGCAGGTAGGTGCTCTGCCCGCCGTAGACCCGCCGGCCGACCACCCGCTTGGCGTACTGGATGGGGATCCTTCGCTGGGCCCGCTCCATGTAGACGATGGCGGCCACCACGAGGAGCATGAACACCACCAGGATGACGACCGTGATGATGCTCATGGAGCCGGTCTTGACGTCGGTGATCGTGTTCATGATCGCCTGCGGCAGGCCGACCACGATACCGGCGAAGATGATCAACGAGATGCCGTTGCCGACCCCCCGTTCCGTGATCTGCTCGCCCAGCCACATGACGAACGCGGTTCCCGTGGTCAGCGTGAGCACGGTCATCAGGCGGAAGCCCCAGCCCGGGTTCGGCACCAGGGCCGCGCCGCCGGGCGCCGTCGTCCGCTCCAGGAAGAAGGAAATACCCAGGGACTGGATCACGGACAGCACCACGGTCCCGTACCGCGTGTACTGCACGATCTTCCGGCGCCCCAGCTCGCCCTCCTTGGAGAGCTTCTCCAGGTAGGGCCACACCACGGTCAGCAGCTCGAGGATGATCGAGGCCGAAATGTACGGCATGATGCCGAGAGCGAACACCGTCATCCGGCCCAGCGCGCCGCCCGAGAACAGGTTCAGGAAGCCGAGCACCGTGCCCTTGGCCGCCTGCGTGAACTCGGCGATCGCCTGCGGGTCCACGCCCGGCGTGGGGACGAACGACCCGAGGCGGTACACGGCCAGGAGCATGAACGTGAAGATGACCCGCTTGCGCAGGTCCGGGATGACGAAGATGTTACGGAAGCTCTCGATCACGACGAAACCACCTCACAGCTGCCGCCGGCAGCCTCCACCTTGGCCTGGGCCGACCGGGAGAACTTGTGTGCCTGAACCGCCAACTTCTTGGTCAGGTCTCCGTCCGCGAGGACCTTCACCGGGCCCTTGCCGGCGCGGACGAGACCCTTCTCGGCCATCAGCTCGAGGGTCACCGACGTGCCGTCGTCGAAGGCCTCCTCGAGATCCTTCAGGTGCACGAGCTGGTACTCGGTGCGGAAGATGTTGGTGAATCCGCGCTTGGGGATCCGCCGCACGAGGGGCATCTGGCCGCCCTCGAAACCGAACCGCCTGGAGTAGCCGCTCCGCGACTTCTGACCCTTGTGACCGCGGCCGGCCGTCTTGCCGGTCCCGGATCCCGGGCCGCGACCGACGCGCTTGCGCGGCTTCTTGGCCCCACGGGCCGGGCGCAGGGAATGCAGTTCCATCGTCAGGCCTCCACTTCCTCAACCGTCACCAGGTGCGGCACCTTGGCGACCATCCCGCGGATGCAGGCGTCGTCGGGCCGGACCACCGTTTTCCCGATGCGTCCCAGGCCGAGACCGGCCAGGACCCGCTTCTGCTTGTCCTGGCACCCGATCTGACTGCGGACCTGGGTGATCTTCAATACCTTTTTCTTCTTGGTCTTGCGTGCGGTCATGAAGCGTCACCCTCCTCTGCGTCGGCCTCGGCGGACGCCTGGACCCCGGCCTCCGGCTCCGCCTGCGCCTCCTCGGCCGCCGCCTCGGCGGCTGCTTCGGCCGGCGCCCCGGCTCCGGTGGCGGCGTCCTCGTCCTCCGGCGGCGCCTCGAGCCCGCGCAGGCGCCGGACCTGCCGCTCGGTCATCAGGTTGCTGAGAGCGTCGAAGGTGGCACGAACCACGTTGAACGGGTTCCGGCTGCCGACGATCTTGGTGAGCACGTCCTGGACGCCGGCGGACTCCATCACGGCGCGCACCCCGCCGCCGGCGATCACACCGGTGCCCGGCGCCGCCGGACGGAGCAGGACCCGCGTCGCACCCCAGCGCCCCCAGATCTTGTGGGGCACCGTGCCGCCGACCATCGGGACCCGGATCATCTCGCGCTTGGCCTGCTCCATCGCCTTCTGAATCGCGGCGGGAACCTCGCGGGCCTTCCCGGTGCCGAAGCCGACCTTGCCGGTCCCATCCCCGGCGACCACCACGGCGGAGAACGAGAAGTTCTTGCCGCCCTTGACGACCTTGGCGACCCGGTTGATGTGGACCACATTCTCGACGAACTCGGACTCTTGCTGCCTCATCACGCTCCCCTAGAACTTCAGGCCGGCCTCGCGGGCGGCCTCGGCGATGGCGCGGATCACGCCGTGGTAGCGGAAACCTCCGCGGTCGAAGACGACGGTCTCGATGCCCTTCTCCTTGGCCCGCTCGGCCACCAGGCGGCCGACGAACGCCCCGGCCTCGCGGTTGCCGGTGCTCTTGAGGCTGCCGGCGACATCCTTCTCGAGGCTGGAGGCCGCCACCAGGGTCCTCCCCTGCTCGTCGTCCACCAGCTGGGCGTACACGTGGCGCAGGCTGCGGTAGACGGCCAGGCGCGGACGTGCCCCGGTGCCCTTGGTGAGGTGGCGGTAACGCCGCTTGACCCTCGCCCGGCGCTGCTTGCGATCGTTCTTCCTGCTCATGCCTTCGCTCCCTGCTTGCCCGCCTTGCGCCGCACGGCCTCGCCCACGTACCGGACGCCCTTGCCCTTGTAGGGTTCCGGGGGACGCAGCGCACGGATCTCGGCGGCCACCTGGCCCACCCGCTGGCGGTCGATGCCGGTCACCGCCACGCGGTTGGCCTTGCTGTCCACCTCGATGGTGATGTCGTCGGGCTCCGGGAATTCGATGGGGTGGGAGTACCCGAGGCTGAAGACCACGGTCTTGCCCTTCTTCTCCACCCGGTACCCGATGCCGATGATCTCGAGCTCCTTCTTCCAGCCGGTCGAGACCCCGGTCACGGCGTTGGCGACCAGCGCCCGGTTCATCCCGTGGAAGGCGCGCAGGGTCTGCTGCTCGTTCTCCCGCTCGAGATGGAGGGTATCGCCGTCGACCTTGGCGCTGATGCCCGGCATCAGGCGGACGATGAGCTCGCCCTTCTTGCCCTTGACCTGGACGATGCCGTCCCCCACGTTCACGGTGACGTCCTTGGGGATCGGTACCGGCATTTTCCCGATTCGTGACATGGTTTCCCCCTACCAGATCTCGCAGAGCACTTCGCCGCCGACGCGGAGCCGGCGGGCCTGCTCGTCCGTCAGGACGCCGGCGTTGGTGGAGATCAGCGCCACGCCGAGGCCGTTGCGCACCCGCGGCAGCTCGTCCACACCCCGGTACACCCGCCGGCCGGGCTTGGACACTCGCTGAAGCCCGTGGATCACCGGCTCGCCCTCCGGCGAGTACTTGAGGTAGACGCGGAGCACGCCCTGGGGACCCTCTTCCAGGACCTTGAAGGTCCGGATGTAGCCCTCCTGCTTGAGGAGCTTGGCGATCTCCAGCTTCATCCGCGAGGCCGGGATGTCGGTGCGGTCGTGGCGCACCATGGTGGCGTTGCGGATGCGGGTCAGCATATCGGCGATGGGATCTGTCATGCTCATCGTCAACCCCTTACCAGCTTGCCTTGGTCACGCCCGGGAGGTAGCCCTCCAGGGCGAGCTTGCGGAAGCACACGCGGCAGAGCTGGAACTTGCGCATGTAACCCCGGGGCCGGCCGCAGAGACGGCACCGGTTCCGCCGCCTCACTTCGAACTTCGGCTTCTTCAAACTTTTCGCCATCAACGACTTGCGTGTCACGATTCCTCCTATCGGCGCTGGAAGGGCATGCCCAGACCGGCGAGAAGGGCGCGCGCCTGGTCGTCGGTGGGAGCCGTGGTCGAGATGGTGACGTTCATCCCCATCGTCCCCTCGAGCTTCTGGTAATCCACCTCGGGGAAGATCAGGATGTCGCGGACGCCGAGGGTGTAGTTGCCGCGGCCGTCGAAGGCCGAGGTGCTCACGCCCCGGAAATCCCGCACCCGCGGCAGGGCGATGTTGATCAGGCGATCGAGGAACTCGTACATCCTCTCCCGCCGCAGCGTCACCTTCACGCCCACAGGCATGCCCTCCCGCAGCTTGAACGCGGCGATGGACTTGCGGGCCTTCCGCACCACCGGGTGCTGGCCGGTGATGTTGGCCAGCTGCTCCATCGCGTTCTCCAGTAGCTTGGCGTTCCGCGATGCCTCGCCGATGCCGATGTTGCAGGTGATCTTCTCGATCCTCGGAACCTGCATCGGGTTGGTGATCCCGAACTCCTTCTCGAGCTGGGGAACCACCTCCTTTTCGTACTTCTCGAGCAAGCGCGCCATCGTCCCTCCTATCGGTCGAGAATCGCGCCATCGACCTTGGCCACGCGGACCTTGCTGCCATCGTCCAGGATCTTGTACCCGACCCGGGTCCGGTGGCCGCTGTCCGGCGAGACCAGCATGACGTTGGAGATATGGATCGGAGCCTCACGCTCGACGATCCCACCCTGGACATTCTTCGAGGGGTCGGGCCGGGTGTGCCGCTTGACGAAGTTCACGCCCTCGACGACCACCCGCTGCCGCTTGGGGTCGACGCTCAGCACCTTCCCGCGGCGGCCCCGGTCCTTGCCGGTGATCACCTCGACCTGGTCGCCCCTCTTGATCTTGAGCTTGGCCATCATCCCTCCTACAGAACCTCGGGGGCCAGCGACACGATCTTCATGAAGCGCCGCTCCCTCAGCTCCCGGGCCACCGGCCCGAAGACGCGGGTACCCACCGGCTCCTTCTGGGCGTTGATCAGCACGGCCGCGTTCTCGTCGAACCGGATGTACGAACCGTCACGGCGGCGGGTGCGGGCACGCGTGCGGACGATGACCGCCTTGACCACGGTCCCCTTCTTGATCTCGGACTCCGGAGCGGCCTCCTTCACCGAACAGACCACGACATCACCGATGCCCGCGTACCGCGGCGCTGCCGAGCCGCCCAGCTGCCGGATCGCCATCAGCTTCCGGGCGCCGGAATTGTCGGCGACTTTTAACATGGTGCCCATCTGAATCATCTCTCGCCCCCCCGGCTACTGCGCGCGCTCCACGATCTTCCGGATCCGCCAGCGCTTCCTCTTGGACAGCGGCCGGCACTCCTCGATCAGCACGCGGTCGCCCACGTTGCATGTGTTTTCCTCGTCGTGCGCCATGAACTTGGAGCTCGTCCGCACGAACCGCCGGTAGAGCGGATGCATCACCAGGTTGTCGACCTTGACCACCACCGTCTTGTCGGCGGCGCTCGAGGTCACGACCCCGACCTTGGTGGACTTCCTGCCGGTATCGGTTGTGTTGCTCATCGTGCACCTTCCTCGATCTTGCGCTCGTTGAGGATGGTCAGCACCCGCGCGATGTCCTTGCGGACCTCCCGGATCTTGATCGGGTTGTCGATCTGTCCGGTGGACTTCTGGAAGCGCAGCTTGAAGAGCTGCTCCTCCAGATCGCTCAGGGTCTTGCGGAGCTCCTCAGGCGACTGTTCCCGAAGTTGCTGCGCCTTCATGGCATCTCACTCCTCGTGATGAACCGGGTCTTGATCGGCAGCTTGTGGGCGGCGAGGCGCATGGCCTCGCGCGCGATGTCCTCGGGGACCCCTTCCATTTCATAAAGAATCCTGGCCGGCTTGACCACGGCCACCCACTCCTCCGGGTTGCCCTTGCCCTTGCCCATGCGGGTCTCGAGCGGCTTCTTGGTCACCGGCTTGTCGGGAAAGATGCGGATCCAGATCTTGCCGCCGCGCTTGACGTGGCGGGTCATCGCCACACGGGCCGCCTCGATCTGGCGCGCCGTGATCCAGCCCACCTCGAGGGCCTGCAGCGCGTAGTCACCGAACGAGATGGTGGAACCGCGGTAGGCGAGGCCACGCCGCTTCCCACGCTGCTGCTTCCTGTACTTGACCTTCTTCGGCATCAACATGGCCCTGTCTCCTCCCTACAGGCGGCGCCGGTAACCGCGCGCCCGGTGGCGCTCCCCGCGGTACACCCACACCTTGACGCCGATCACGCCGTAGGTGGTGTAGGCCGTGGCGAACCCGTAGTCGATGTCGGCCTTGAGGGTGTGCAGGGGCAGACGGCCCTGCTGGTACCACTCCGACCGTGCGATCTCGGCGCCGTTGAGCCGGCCCGAGCACTTGATCTTGATCCCCTGGGCGCCGAAGCGCAGGGCGTTCTCCTGGGCGCGCCGCATGGCGCGGCGGAAGGCGATCCGCCGCTCGAGCTGGCGGGCGACGTTCTCCGCGATCAGCTGGGCGTCCACCTCGGGCCGCTGGATCTCCTGGATATTGATGTGGATGTCCTGCCCGTAGCGGCGCATCAGGTCGTCGCGGAGCTTGTCCACCTCGGCGCCCTTGCGGCCGATGATGATGCCCGGCCGGCCGGAGAGGATGTTCACCCGCAGCTTGTTCGCCGTGCGCTCGATGTCGATGGCGCTCACCGCCGCGTTGGCGAGGCGCTGCTTGAGCTCGGAGCGCAGCCGCAGATCCTCGTGAAGCAACTCGGCGTAGTTCTTCTTGTCGGCATACCACCTGGAACGCCACGTGTTGTTGTAGCCCAGGCGAAAGCCAAACGGATGCGTTTTCTGACCCACCTCTGCCTCCTTACGATTCCCGCACGCCGAGCTCGACCGTGATGTGACACATGCGCTTCAGGATCCGGTGCCAGCGCACCCACTTGGAGGCCGGCCGGCCGCGCTTGAGCCGCGGACCGTCGTCCACCGTCACCCGGCGCACGAAGACGTCGGCCTGGTCGACACCGGGCTGTGCCTGCTCCAGGTTGGCGAGCGCCGAGCGGACCAGCTTCTCCATGTCGCGGGCCGCATACTTGGAGGAAAGCTGGAGCGTCGTGAGCGCCCTCGTCACCTGCTGGCCGCGGATCAGGTCGGCCACCAGCCGGACCTTCTGCGGCGAGGAGCGATAATACCGGAGTTTGGCTCGAGCTTCCATCATTCCCCCCTATCGGCCCTTCTCTTTCTTGCCCCCGTGGCCGCGGAAGGTCCGGGTCGGAGCGAACTCGCCCAGCTTGTGGCCGACCATGTTCTCGGTGATGTAGACCGGGACGAACTTGTGGCCGTTGTGGACGGCGATCGTCAGCCCGACCATGAGCGGCGTGATCGTGGAGCGCCGGGACCAGGTCTTGATGACCCGCTTGTCGTTGGTGCTGGTCACCCTCTCCACCTTCTTCATCAGGTGGTCGTCGACGAAGGGCCCCTTGCGAATTGAACGTCCCATTGCCTCCTCCTACTTCTTCTTCCGCCGCGCGACGATGAGCCGATCCGAGGCCTTGCGGCGCCGGGTCTTCGCGCCCTTGGTCGGCCAGCCCCACGGGGAGACCGGGTGGCGGCCCTTGTTCCGGCCCTCGCCGCCCCCGTGGGGGTGATCCACCGGGTTCATCGCGGTGCCCCGCGTCTGCGGCCGGATGCCCAGCCAGCGGGAGCGGCCGGCCTTGCCGATGGAGATGTTGGAGTGCTCCACGTTCCCCACCTGGCCGATGGTGGCCATGCCGGTGGCCAGCACCATCCGCATCTCGCCCGAGGGCAGGCGGAGGGTCACGTACTTGCCCTCCTTGGCCATGATCTGCGCCGAGGCGCCGGCCGAGCGGACCATCTGGGCGCCCTTGCCGGGCTTGAGCTCGACGTTGTGGACCAGGGTGCCGAGAGGGATGTTGCCCAGCGGCATGGCGTTGCCGACACGGACCTCGACCTTGTCGCCGGCCACCACGGTGTCACCGACCTTGAGGCCGACCGGCGCCAGGATGTACCGCTTGTCGCCGTCCGCGTAACACACCAGGGCGATGTAGGCCGAGCGGTTGGGATCGTACTCGACGGTCGCCACCCGGCCCGGCACGCCGGGCTTGTCGCGCCTGAAGTCGATGATGCGGTACCGGCGCTTGTGGCCGCGGCCCCGGTGGCGCGAGGTCACGCGACCGTCGTTGTTGCGTCCCGAGGACCGCTTGATGCCCTCAGTCAGCTTCTTGAACGGCCGCGACTCCGTCAGCTCCTCGAAGTCCTGCACGGTCACGAAGCGACGGCCGGGCGACGTGGGCTTGAATTTCCTGATTCCCATCCCAGCCTCCTCAGATACCCTCGAAGAACTCGAGCGTCTTCGATCCCGGCGCCAGCTTCACGTAGGCCTTGCGCTGGGTGGGCCGGTGGCCCGTGACGCGTCCCATGTACTTCACCGGCTTGCCTTTGCGATTGACGACATGGACGTCGACCACCTGGACGCCGAAGAGCTCCTCGACCGCCTTGGCGATCTCGATCTTGTTGGCGCGGCGGTGGACCTCGAAGCAGACCGTGTTCTCCCGCTCCTGGACCAGCGTCGTCTTCTCGGTGATCAGCGGACGGAGGATGACCTCGCGCGGCTTCATGACAGCACCTCCGCCAGGGTCTTCAGGCCGTCCGGCGAGGTCACCAGCCAGCGGTGGTTGAGCACCTCGTAGGCATTGAGCGCGCGGGCGTCCAGCGCCAAGTACTCGGGCCGGTTGCGGCTGGCCAGGTAGAGGTTGAGGTTCTCCAGGCCGTCCACGAAGAGGACCTTCTCCCCGGCCAGGCCCAAACGCTCCATCCGCTCGAGGAAGGCCTTGGTCTTGGGCTCGGGCAGGCTCAGGCTTTCGAGGACCACGATCCGGCCCTCGGCGCACCGTTGGGAGAGCACGCCCGCGAGAGCGGCGCGGCGCGTCTTCTTGTTCACCTTCAGCGTGTAGGAACGCGGGGTCGGCCCGTGCGTCGTCCCGCCGTGGCGCCACAGCGGCGAGCGGCGGTCGCCGGCCCGCGCCCGGCCGGTGTGCTTCTGCTTCCAGGGCTTGATCCCGGAGCCGGTCACCTCGCCCCGATTCTTGGTCTTGTGGGTGCCCCGCCGGCGGCTGGCCAGGTACGAGCGGACCACCTCCCAGACCAGGTGCTCGCTGACCCTGCGGCCGAAGACGGCCTCCGGCAGCTCCACCTGCCCCACCACCTCGTTATCCCAGTTCTTCACGTCAACCTTCATGATCCCACCCTCACGACGCCTTCACGATGCGCAGGTAGCTGTTGCGGGCCCCCGGGACGCCGCCCTTGAGGAAGAGCAGGTTCCGCTCGGCGTCCACCTTGACCACGCGCACGTTCTTGACGGTCACCCTGCGGTTTCCGTGGTGGCCCGGCATCCGCGTGCCGGCGAAGACCCGCGCCGGGTAGGCCGCCGCCCCGATGGAGCCCGGCGCCCGGTGGAACATGGAGCCGTGGGTCGCGCGCCCGCCCTTGAAGCCGTGCCGCTTGATGACGCCCGCGAACCCGTGACCCTTGGAGACGCCCACCACGTGGACCGGCTCGCCGGCCTGGAAGATCTCCGCCAGCACCGCATCGCCGACCTTGGCGTCGTCGTCGCCGTCCACGGGAACCTCCGCGACGAACCGCGTCGGCGGCACGCCGGCCTTGGCGAAATGACCGACCACGGGCCTGGTTGCCTTGCGCACCGGGCGTCCCTCGACGAGCCCCAGCTGGGCTGCCTCGTAGCCGTCCCTGTCGACCGTCTTCCTCTGCACCACGACGCAGGGCCCCGCCTGGACGATGGTCACCGGAACGACGCGACCCTCCTCGTCGAAGACCTGGGTCATGCCGATTTTCTTGCCGAGTATTCCCCTGACCATGATGCGCCTCACCTTGCCCCGTAGGCCTTGATTTCGACGTCCACCCCGGCCGGCAGCTCGAGCTTCATCAGGGCGTCGATGGTCTGCTGGGTCGGCTCGAGAATGTCCAGGAGCCTCTTGTGCGTCCGGATCTCGAACTGCTCGCGGGACTTCTTGTCGACGTGGGGCGACCGCAACACGGTGAACCTCTGGATGTGGGTGGGGAGCGGGATGGGCCCGGCGATCCGGGCGCCGGTCCGCTGCGCCGTGTCCACGATCTCCGACGCCGACTGGTCGAGCAGCCGGTAGTCGTACGCCTTGAGTCGAATACGGATCTTCTCGCTCGCCATGACCTACTCCAGGATTTCCGTGATGGAGCCGGCGCCGACGGTGCGGCCG
>CAZXXL010000010.1:0-30051 GCA_964644635.1 uncultured Thermoanaerobaculia bacterium
GCGCTCCAACGCTGTGAGGGATGGCCACGTCGAGCGCCTTCGGCGCTCTCCTCGCGATGACAGAGCAAAGGGTTCTCCCGACGGCACGGTCCTCCGGCAGACCCCTTCGTCGCTTCGCTCCTCGGGGTGGCGTGCGCGCAGGCGAAGCAAAGCTTCGCGCGCTTACGCCACGTCACCGGGCGACGAGTGCTACACTGCTCGCGATGGACGAACCTCCGCCTGGAGCCGGCGCCCGTGTCGACTGACGTGGGAGCGATCATCCTGTGCCTGCTCGGCTCGGCGTTCTTCTCCGCCTCCGAGACCGCCCTCACCTCCCTGCCGCTCACCCGTCTGGAGGCCCTCCGGGAGCGCAGCGGACGCCTGACGCGCCGGGGGCTCGATCGCTGGGCCGCGGCGCCCCGGCGGCTCCTGATTACCATCCTGGTCGGCAACAACCTGGTCAACGTCCTCGCCTCCGCCCTGGCCACCAAGATCTCGTACCGGCTGACGGCCAGCTCCAGCCTGGCCTCGGTGGTCGGCATCATGACCCTGGTGATCCTGATCTTCGGCGAGATCACGCCCAAATCGGTGGCCCAGGTCCACGCCGCAGGAATCTCGCGAAGAGTCGCAGCACCGCTTTACCTTCTCGACATCGTCCTGTATCCCATCACCTGGGCCCTCGGCCTCCTCGCCGGCCTGCTCACCCGGCGGGAAGGCCCGCCGGTTCCGGTGACCGAGCAGGACCTGCTGTTCATGCTCCGGCTGGCCCACCACCACGCCCAGCTCCCGGGCAACGCCCGGGACATGATCGAGTCGGTGCTCCGCTTCAACGACACCATCGCCCGGGAGATCATGGTCCCCCGGCCCCTGGTCCACACCGTGGACCGGAGCTGGAGCCTGGAACGGGTCCGGGAGACGGTGCGGGCCTCCGGCTACAGCCGCTACCCGGTGATCGACGGCTCTCCCGACGCCGTCGTCGGCATCCTGCACGCCAAGCTCCTGCTCGGGCTGGACCCGGTCCGGCCGTGGCAGGCGCTGATCGCCGAGCCCGTCTTCATCCCCGAGACCCGTCCCCTCCCGGCCCTCCTCCAGGACTTCCGGAGAACGGGTCAGCACCTGGCCATCGTGCTCGACGAGTTCGGCGGCGTGGCCGGGGTGGTGTCCCTGGAGGACGCGTTGGAGATGGTGGTCGGGGAGATCGAGGACGAGTTCGACCTCCGCCGCGCCGACGGCATCGTGGCCGTGGAGGGCGGCTGGATCGTGCCCGGCCACCTGTCCCTGCGCCGTCTGGAGCCGTTGCTCCGGCGGAGCCTCGAGCAACCCGAGGACGTGGACTCTGTTGGCGGGCTCGTGGCCGGCCTCCGGGCGGCGCCCGGACAGCGGGTGGTCACCTGGGACGGCCTCCACCTCGAGATCCTCGAGGAGGACGACGGCCGTCCGGTACGCATCCGGGTGAGCCCCCTGCCCACCGGGAGCGGCCTCAAAGACGCGTGAAGACACCCTGCGGCCGGAGCAGGTCGCGGCAGCGCAGGACGCGCACGGTCCGCACCACCCTCCCGTCCCGGCGGATCACGATCGGCTCCTCCTCCTCCACCCGGGCGAAGATCCTGCGCAGCGCGCCGGCGACCCCCCGCTTCTGGGTGACGAAGAGAAAGTCACGGCCGCGCAGGCTCTCCGGCGGGTACCAGTACAGGGAGGCCAGGCCGTGCTTGCCGGATCGAACGTGGGCGAGCCGGGTCTCGAGGGCGCCCCGGGAGAGGAACGCCAGCAGGTGCACCATCGTGTAGCTCTCCGAGGCCACCATCTCGCCCGGCGCGAGCCGCGACTCGACCCGGCGTACGATCTCATCGTTGCCGATGGCCTCGGCGAGCTTGGCGGTGCTGATGTGCCGGGGGCTGCCGCGGTAGGACCACCGGAGGCGGGCCACGCGCTCCGGCATGGCGGCCACGCCCACCACCCCGGCCGAGAGCAGCAGGCCGAGGACCATGCCCAGCACCGCCAGGGTCCGCCGCCCCCGGAACGCCGTCAGCGCCAGGATCGCCGTACCCACCACCAGGCCCGGCCCGCCCCAGTGGGCGCCCACCCGCTCCCGCAGCGCCACCAGGCCGAAGGCCGCGAACGGCATCGCGGCGGCCAGGAGGGCGGCGGACCAACCGGGCTCCCGCCGCTTCCAGGCCAGCCACCAGGCGGCGGCAACGGCCGCCGCGAGGAAGGGCGTCGCCAGCAACAGGTTGGCGCCGATGAACTCGATCAGGTACTTCACGCCCCAGCTCCCGGGGGCGTGCCGTCCCGCCAGCTGGAAGGTGATGTTGTCCCAGTGATGCCGGACGGCCCAGATCCAGACCGGGAGCGTCAGAGCGCCCGCCCACAACCCGGCGAGCCATGGCCGTGCGGTGCGCAGCTGTTCCCGGCCCCCGCTGCTCAGCAGGACCGGCAGCAGCGCCGGCAACACCAGCACCACCGGGAACTTGGCGAGGAACCCCAGTCCGACGGCCGTCGCGAAGCCCCACCACGCCCGCCGCTCACCCTGGGCGAGGGCCGCCGCCGCCCAGGTGGCCGCCACGAAGGCCGCGGTCATCCCGATGTCCGTGGAGCAGTAGAACGAGCCCACGAAGAACAGCGGCATCCCGTGCAGCACCACGTAGGCCCAACCCGCCTCGCGCTCCCCGCCGCCGAGGCGGCGGACCAGGCCGAGGAGGAAGACGCCGAGCAGCAGGCTCGACAGGACGGCCGGGGCGCGCACGGCGAGACGGGTCTCGCCGAAGACCAGCCGAAACGGCACCATCGCCCAGATCACGGCCGGCGGCTGGTCGAAGTAGCTCCAGTCGAGATGGCGCGAGCAGTCCCAGTAGTACGCCTCGTCGCCGGACACCGGCAGCGTGGCCGCCAGCACGGCGTGGAGCAGGACGAAGCCGAGGAGGAGCAGCCAGTACCGGCGGCGGGCCGTCATGACGGCGAGGCCGCGAGGCTCCGGCGGAGGCGCCGCAGCTCGCTCAGCGTCTCGAAGATCGTGCCCAGGCTGACCGTGGTCGAGCCGCGCTCCCGGGGCCGGTGGGTGACACCCACCTGCCTCCAGCGCAGGCCCGCCCGCTGCGCCCGGGCGTAAAGCTCGGCGTCGATCAGGAAGCCGTCGCTGGAAAGCTCGATGCGGTCGAAGAACGATCTCCTGAAGAGCTTGAAGGCGCAGTTGACGTCGCGGGCCTTGACCCCGAGCACCCAGGACTGCAGCCGGTTGTACACCGCCGAGGTGAGGAGCCTGATCCAGGGATCCTGCCGCCCCTGCCGGTACCCCGCCACCATGTCCACGCCCTCGAGCAGCGGGTACAGCCGGGCGATCTCGCGGAGATCGAACTGGGCGTCCGCGTCCGTGTAGAAGACGAGGTCGTACGTCGCGGCGCCGAAGCCGCGGATCAGGGCCTTGGTGTAGCCCTGGTTGGGACGCTGCGTGAGCACCCGGATCCTGGGCTCCTTCGCCGCCGCCTCGGCGAGGATTTGCGGCGTCCGGTCGGTGGAACCGTCATCGACGACGATGAGCTCCCACCGCGCGCAGAGCTCGTCGAGAGCGGCCACCGCCTCGGCGACGGAGACGGGCAGGATCGCCTCCTCGTTGTAGGCCGGCATCACCGCCGAGAGCTCCGGGATCAGCCTGCCCGGCCCGGTCGCCCCGCCCTCCGCCGCGTCGCCCCGCCCGTCCAGCATGGGCGCATTGTAGCAAAGGGCCCGTCTCAGACCGGCGTCGGGGGCTCGCGGCCCTCCAGCACCGCCTCGACGTTGGCCGCGGCGAGATCCGCCATCGCCGAGCGGGTCTCGAGCGTCGCCGAGCCGATGTGCGGCGTGAGGACCACGTCCCGGCGATGAAGGAGGCCCGGATGGACGGCCGGCTCGTGCTCGAAGACGTCGAGACCCGCGCCCCCGAGGTGACCCTCCTCCAGGAGCCGCACCAGGGCCGCCTCGTCGATCACGGGGCCGCGGGCGGTGTTGATCACGTACGCTCCCCGCGGCAGCATCCGCAGTCTCCTCTCGTCCAGCAGATGCCGCGTCCCGGGTGTCAGTGGGCAGTGCACGCTGAGCACGTCGCTCTGCGGCAGGAGCTCGTCCAGGGTCAGCCGGCGCACCCCTTCCTCGGCGCCCGAACCCGGCCGCCGCGAGGTGGCGGCCACCCGCATGCCGAAGGCCGCCGCCCGCCTCGCGACCGCCCTCCCGATGCGGCCGAGGCCGACGATCCCCAGCGTCTTGCCCTGCAGACCGGTGCCGAGGAGAAAATCCGGCCGCCAGCCGGGGAACCCTCCGGCGCGGAGGAGGGCGTCGCCCTCGACCACCCGCCGGGTGACGGCCAGGATGAGCGCCCAGGTCAGGTCCGCCGTGGCCTCGGTGAGGACGTCCGGCGTGTTGGTGACCACGACGCCGCGCCGCCGCGCCGCCTCCAGGTCCACGTTGTTCACCCCCACCGCGTAATTCGCCACCACCCGGAGGCCGGGGCAACCCGCGAACACCTCCTCGGTCACCGGGTCCGCGAGCAACGTGATGGCGGCCGCCGCGGAACCGATGAAGCGCGCCAGCCCGGCCGGGTCCAGGGGATCCCGCTCCCGCCGGATGCGGACGTCGAAACGGCGGGCCAGGCGCTCGAGGGCCTTCCCCGGCAGGGGCCAGGTGACGGCCACCTCCGGGCGGCTCACCACCCCTCCTCCGGCGCGATGAACTCCCGGAGCAGGTCTTCGATCGGCAGCTCGGCGGTCTCCACGATCCGGCCGAGCTCCTGGCCGTCCCGGTCGAGAACGACGATGGTGGGCACCCGCTCGGCGCGGTTCCCGGGCAGCAGGCCGGGAGGGAACGACGGATCGGTCACCCTCAGGGTGCGGTCCACGGCGAAGAGCTCGGCCTGAAAGTGGCCCGGGCCGAGATCGTGCAGGATCTTCTCCAGGCGCGGCACCTCCCGCCGGGAGTCCGAGCACCAGGAGCCGAGCACGGCCACGATGCGGTACCTCCCCGTCGCGGTCCGCAGCTTCGCCACGGCGGCCTCGTCCGGCGAGTAGGCGTCGTACTCCTGCTGCCAGCCGGGGACCGGCGCCAGCTCCCGCCAGCTCACCCTTCCCACCAGGTACGGCACCGGGGGCGGCGGCTCCGGGCCCGCCGCGGGGACGACCTTCCGGATCCGGTCGCCCTCCTCGAGGCGGGTCAGGACCTCCCGCCCGGCCACCACCGCGCCCATCCGGGTGTAGTGCCCCGTGAGATGGTCGGCCGGCATCAGGGTCACGAAGAGCTGGCTGCCGCCGGTGTTCGGGCCCGAGGTGGCGATGCCCACGCTGCCGGCCGCAAAGGGTGTCAGGGAGGCCTCGTCGGCGAGCGCGAAGCCCGGCCCGCCCCAGCCGTCGCCGCGCGGGTCCCCGCCCTGGACGACGAAGTTCGGCACCACCCGGTGAAAGGTCAGACCATCGTAGAACCCGCGCTCCGCCAGGTCCCATACCGCCCGCGCCGAAAGCGGCGCCGTCGCCGTGTCGAGCCGGATCCTCACAGTCCCGCGCACGGTCTCGATGTCCAGCCAGCGGGGGGTTGCCGCCCATGCCGCGAGGTCCCGGTAGAACGTCCGCGGATGGCGTGGCCGGCGCCGCGGCAGGTCGAGCGGCACGCCGGAGGCCCGCGCGGCCGCAACCGCCCGCGCCGCCACCGCCCAGTCGGGATCCTCGAGCGCCACCCGGGCGATGGCCGCGCGCTTCACCGCGCTCGCCGTCTTCTGGATCGCGATGCGGTAGGCCTCGGCGCGGGCGTCGGACAATTCGTCCTTCGCCCATCGCCGCGCCAGCTCCAGGAGCTTGAAGAGCTTGGGAGGCTCGGATGTATGGGAGAGGAGGCTCACCGTCTCCGCCCGCACGGCGGCGTCGGGCGAGTGGAGGAGCTTGAGCAGGAGCTGGCGACCGGGCACCAGCGTCGCCCGCTCGCTCTCCTCCAGCCATGCCAGCTGGACCTCGCTCCGGCCGCCCTCGACCATCTTCAGGCGGAGAGCGTCACCCGTCTTGCCGTGCAGGTAGACGCAGGCCCGCGCGGCCGCACGGGCCCGTGCCGGGTCCTGGCTCCCGAGCCAGCGACCGACCAACGCGGGCGCCCCGCCGTCGCCACGCCGGGCCAGCGCCACCAGGGCCCGGCCGGCGGCCCATGGCGAAGGGCCGTCGAGGACCTCCCGCAGCAGGCCTCCGGCGTCCACCTCCCGGTGGGCGGCCAGGGCCGCGATGGCGGCGACTTCTTCCTGCGCCCGGTCGGGCCTCACCAGCCCGGCCAGCGTCGCCCCTGCCGCCGGTGACAGCTCGACGTCCTGTCGTGCGGCCAGCGCCTGGCAGGCCGCGGTCACCACCCGCGGATCCGGGTCATCGAGCGCCCGGACCAGCACCCGGGCGTCCCGCTTCCCGGCCCGGGGGCGGGCGAAGCCTCCGACCGCCGTCGCCCGCACCACCGGATCCGCATCCCGCGCCAGCCGCTCGAGGGCCGCGGAGGCCGCCGCACCCGTGCTTCTCGCCAGGGAGAACGCCGCCGCCCGCCGGACGGCCGGGTCGCCGTCCCCCGCCCGGGCGATCGCCACCGCCTCCCACGAACCCGCCGGCAGCCGCCAGAGGTTGGCCAGCCCGGTCTCGAGCACCCGCGCATCCGCCTCGCGCCGGAGGAGGGTCGTCACGCGGCGGGCGAGGCTGGGGCCCAGGTGCGCGGCCGCCCACACGGCCGCCCGGCGGACCCCGCCCGCACGGTCGCCCAGCCCCCGGGCCACGATCTTCTGGGCGGCCAGGCCGATCCGGCCTGCGGCGAGCATCACGCCGGCCCGGACGCCCGGGTCGGCGTCGCCGGCGAACCGCGCGAGAAGCGGCACCGAGCCCGGGTTTGCCGCGGCCGCGATCACCTGGACCGCCCGCCGCCGGATGATCGCCGAGCGGCTTGCGAGCGCCGCCCGCGCAGTCTCCGGCCGCAGGCCTCCGGCGTTGAGATCCTCGAGCAGGGCCGCCTCGAGCCGCGCGTTCGCCGCCGTTCCCGGGGAGGCCTTCGGGGCGCGCCCGGCGACGGCCGGAGCGGTGGTCAGCAACAGGGAAAGACCGACGATGAGGGCTGTCGTACGCATGCTCGTTCTCCGTTCGCAAGCCGCCAGGGGGGCGGCGATCTCCCGGCGCCCGTCAGGCGCCGTACAGCAGGCGGTCGCCGAGAACCGGGGGCAGCCCGGCCTGGTGGATCCGCCGGCGGGCCTGGTGTACGGGGTAGGCGACGCGGTAGTGAAAGAGCCTTCTCTTGTCATGATCGTAAAGAGCGTAGGCCGCCCGCGGGTCGCGGTCCCTGGGCTGGCCGACCGAGCCGGGGTTGATGAGGTACTGCCGGCCGGGGTCCAGGTCAAAAACCGTGCGCTCGCCGGCGATGAGCTGGCCGTGGAAGACCCTGCGCCCGTCGACCGGGCGGGCGACGAAGAGCGACGGCACGTGGGTATGCCCGAAGAGAATGACCCGGTCGGTCACCGTCTCGAACACGGCCTTGGCCTCGCCGGCCGAGAACAGGTAGGCGTCCTCGTCCATGGGCGAGCCGTGGCAGACGAGCAGGTCGTCCTCGATGGTCGTCGGGCCCACGGGCATCGAGCGCAAGTAGGCCAGGTTCTGCCGGGTCAGGTGGTCCAGCGTCCAGCGGGCCGCCTCCCGGGCGTACCGGTTGAAGTACTCCGCGGTGTCCAGGCCGGCGCAGACCCGGTCGTGGTTGCCGCGAACCACGGTCACCTTGGCCCCGAGGGATCGGAGCCAGTCGAGCACCGGGTTCGGCGAGGCTCCGTATCCCACCGCGTCGCCGAGGAAGAGAATCCGGTGGTAGCGCTTCCTCCGGGCATGGCGGAGCACGGCCTCCAGGGCCTCCAGGTTGGCGTGGACGTCGCTGAGGACCAGGTACCTCATGGGGCCGCCGGGAGCTCCTCCGCAACCCGCCGCGCGACGGCCTCCGGGGACTCGGAGCCGTCGAGCCGGACGTGAAGATCCGCCTCCAGGTACGCGGGGTAGCGGGCCTCGAAGAGGGCCCGCGCCTGGCCGGCGTCGACGAACTTGGGCCGCTCCTCCGCCGTCCCCTCGAGCCTCGCCGCCAGCACCTCCCAGGGCGGGTCGAGGAAGACGGCCAGCGCCCCGCGGCGGGCGATCAGCGCCCGGTTCTCCTGGCGGCAGAAGGCGCCGCCGCCCGCCGCGATCACCACCGGATCCTGTTGCAAGGCCACCTCCAGCCGGCGCGTTTCCTCGCGCCTGAACGCCTGCTCGCCCCGGGTCGCAAAAATCTCCGGGATGCCCATCCCGAAGCTTGCGGCGACGGCCGTGTCCAGGTCCACGAAGGTGGCGCCCAGGTGGCGGGCCAGGGCCTCGCCGGCAACCGTCTTGCCGCAACCCATGAACCCGACGAGCACGACACGCGTCACTGGCCCCATGGTATCACCGAGCCCGCACCCTTCGTCTTCCCGCCGTGCCGGCGGGCCTGCCGCCGCCACGGGGGTGGGAGCCCGGCGCCACCCGCCCGCCCGCCGCTCGGGTCAGGACGGCAGGAAGCGATCCATGAAACGGGTGCTGAGATTGCCATCGATGAAATCGCGGTCGTCCAGGATGCGCAGGTGGAGCCGGGTCGAGGTTTTGACGCCCTCGATCCGGAGCATCTGCAGCGCCCGCCGTCCCCGGGCGATGGCCTCCCGGCGGTCGGCGCCGTGGACGATGACCTTGGCGATCAGGCTGTCGTAGTACGGCGGGATCGTGTAGCCGGCGTAAAGGTGGGTATCGACCCGAACGCCGGGCCCCCCGGGGAGGATCACCCGCGTCACCCGGCCCGGGGAGGGCGCGAAGGTCTCCGGATCCTCGGCGTTGATCCTGAACTCGATGGCGTGCCCGCGGACGCCCACGCTGCGCCGCGGCGGCAGCGACATCCGCTCGCCGGCGGCGATCCGGAGCTGCTCGCGGACGAGATCGACGCCGGTCACCATCTCGGTCACCGGGTGCTCCACCTGGATCCGCGTGTTCATCTCCATGAAGTAGAAACCACCGTCCTCGTCGAGGAGGAACTCCACCGTGCCCGCCGAGACGTAGCGGGCGGCCCGCGCGGCCGCCACCGCGGCCCGGCCCATCTCCCGCCGTTGCTCGGGCGAAAGCACCACCGACGGCGCCTCCTCCAGAAGCTTCTGGTGGCGCCGCTGGATGGAGCACTCGCGCTCGCCGAGGTGAACCACCCGGCCGTGCTCGTCGGCGAGGATCTGGAACTCGATGTGACGCGGACGCTCCAGGTACTTCTCCAGGTAGACCGACGGATCGCCGAAGGCCTTCTCGGCCTCGGTCCGAGCCGTGTCGAAGGCGTGCCGCAGCTCCCGGGAGTCGAACGCGAGCCGCATCCCCCGGCCGCCGCCGCCGGCCGAGGCCTTGAGGATCACCGGGTAGCCGATGGTCTCCGCCAGCTCCAGCGCCTCGCTGCGACTCTTCAGGGGCTCCTTCGAACCCGGCAACACCGGCACGCCGGCCTCGGCCACGGCCCGCCGGGCGGCCGACTTGTTGCCCATCAGGCGGATGGAGGCCGGGTGGGGCCCGATGAACTTCAGGCCGCAGGCCTCGACGATCTCGGCAAAGTGAGCGTTCTCCGCGAGGAATCCGTACCCCGGATGGATGGCGTCGGCGCCGGTGATCTCGGCCGCCGCGATGACCGCCGAGATATTGAGGTAGCTGGTGTTGGCGTACGGGCCGCCGATGCACACCGACTCGTCAGCCATCTGCACGTGCAGGCTCTCTCGGTCCGCATCGGAGTGGACGGCGACGCTGGCGACCCCCAGCTCCCGGCAGGCCTGGATCACCCGGAGGGCGATCTCGCCCCGGTTGGCAATCAGGACCTTCGACAGCATACGGGTCTCACGCCGGCTTGATGGCGAAGAGCCGCTCGCCGAACTCGACCGGCTGGGCGTTCTCCGGGTACACCTTGACAATGGTCCCGGAGACGTCGGACTCGATCTCGTTCATGAGCTTCATGGCCTCGACGATGCAGAGCACCTGGCCCTTCTCGACGAAGTCGCCGACCTTGACGTAGGGATCGGCGTCGGGATTCGGTGCCCGGTAAAAGGTGCCGACGATGGGGGACGTCACGAAGTGGAGGGTCTCCTCCGCCTCTTGGGCCGCGGTCTCCGGGGATGGCCCGGCTTCGGCGGCGCCGCCTGCGGCCGGCGCCGGCATCACGGCCGGCTGCGGGGCGACGGCGGCCACCGGGACCGACGCCACCGCCGGGGCGGCGGCGCCTCCGGCCGCGGCCGCCCTGGGAACGCCCTCGATCCGCAGCCGGCTGCCGGAACGTTCGATCTCGACGCTCGCGATGCCGGACGACCCGACAAGGCGGATGAGCTCACAGATCTCTTCGAACTTGAACATGTCTTGGGAACACCTCAGATGAATTCGGAGTAGAGCTTCTCACCCGTGACGCGCGAAAGGAAGCGGCCCTTGCCGATCAGTCCCCCGGGCTCCATCTGGAGCAGGAGACAGTACCCTGCGTTCATCAGGGTCACCACCAACACGGTCCTGTCGGACCGGACCGTGAGCTGCTGCAGCCGGCCGTGGTCGAGCTCGCGTTCCGCACGTTCCACATCACGAACCACGAGCGCCAGCTCGGCTCCGGCCTCCTCGAGCGCGGCCTCCCGCGGCTGGATCACCACCGGGATCCCGTCGGGATCGACGATGGCCGCACCCACGGCGCCGGGGCAGGCGCCCAGAAGCTCGGTCACGGCGGACTGGAGGCTCATGGTGCGCGTTTCTCCAGCGCGAGTTTAACCGCCCCCAGCCACCGCTGCAACGCCGCGATTCTCGCCGCCCGCGGATCCTCCGCGCCGGAAGGGGCCCGCGACGTCTCGCGCGCCGCCACCTCTCCCAGGACCGCCCACGCACCCGCGGACTCGGGGTCCCGCTCCAACACCGCCCGTGCGGTCTTCCGGGCCAGGTCGAGGTCCCCCTGCTCGAGGGCAAGGCGGGCCAGCGTCGCCGTCGGCAGCGGGAGCTCCTCCGGTTCCTCGGCCGTGACCGCCTCCGCAGCCTCGGGCGCGGGGCCGCCGGCAGCCTCCGGGCCGGCGCCGAAGACGTCGTCCACGGCCTCCAAGGCCCCGGCGTCCCCCCCCGGCTGCGCCGCGAAGGGCTCGGCCTCGGCCACGGTGAGGATCACTTCCGGCCTCGAGAACGGCCGTCGCCCGCCCAGCCGCCGCCTGGCCTCGGCCAGCTCCTCCCGAATGGTCTCGTCGCCGGGAATCAGCTCGACGGCCAGCGCCAGGGCCTCCACGGCCCGCTCGAGCTCGCCTCGGGCGAGGGCCGACCGACCCAGGTTCCGGGCTGCGACGGCGTTCTCCGGGTCGATCTCCAGGGCCCGGGAGAAGGCCGCCATGGCGTCGTCGTGCCGCCCGAGGGCCGTCAGGGCGCGGCCCAGGGAAACCCAGGCCGCCACGTAGCGCGGGTGGTGCTCGAGGCCCGCCCGGAAGACCGCGACCGCCTCCTCGAGCCCACCCTCCCGGCGCAGCATCTCGCCGAGCTGGTAAAACTGCCGGGAGGAGGGATCCTCCCGCAGCACGTCGCGAAGCTCGTCGATTCGGTAATTCATGGCGAGAAAAGAGGCCGGGGAGCGCCGTCAACACGGCACTCCCCGGGCACCAAATCAGGTTCCGTTACCGGAGAGCGTAACGCTGACACTCGGGTTGTTCGGATCGTTCGACGTGATGGTCAGGGTGGCGCTTTTCGACCCAGCCGTCGCCGGACAGAAATCAATAGTCAGGGGCGTGGCGGGATCTCCGGGGTCGATGCTCCCCGTCGGCGGAGCCGGATCCGTGACGGTGAAGTCCGCAGCGTCCGGCCCGGAAATCGCCGCACTCCACGTAAGAGTCGAGTCACCGACGTTGGAGATGTCTAACACCTGGATGTTACCGCTGGGACACGCTCCGCCGGAAGCCTGGTCACCAAAGTTCAACGCATTGGTGCTGAGAGAAATGGTTGGCGGAATGCGGCAGGTTAGGTCATAGGGCTCGTAAACTAAGCCCCCTGGCAGGAAGGCGGAACAACCGCCCGTCAGATTCGTTACCGTGATATCCACCGGTGTGGCGGCATCCTTCACACCCTGGACCCCGGATCCATTCACGCATGTCCCTGTATCGTAGACAAGGCCCATAGCCTTGGGAGAGGGCAAATTCTTGACAGTAATCTTAGTTCCGCCATCCGAGACCGCGACGTCACCGTCCGGCATCACGTAGTTACCGATGGTGACCCGCACGGGTTCGATGAAATGCGACCCACTGATGACAACCTGGTTGGGATTCGGGCTGTCGATGCTCAAACCATCGGCAGAAGGCGTCACAATCGGGTTATCGACTGAGAGCACCTTCGGCAGGTTCCCCAGATACGTGAACTCGCCGCCGGTGGTGCTGAGGTTGGTATCGACCTCCTTCAGAAGGAACTGGCCGAGAGCGTCATCACAGAGCGGCGGGGTCAAGGCCGGCATGCGCACGACAACCTCTGACCCTGAGACGGACACGACCTCGAGACGCAAAGTCGGCGCACCAGGGGTTACGGGAACCCAGTCCACGGTGAGCGGCGTTTGGAAACCGGAGCCGAAGATTGTCACAAGCGTTCCGCTTGGCCCTTCCGCGGGCGTGTTGCCCGAGATGAAGAGCGCTTCTCCGTAGGTGAAGATTCCCTGGGCCGTTGCCGAAAGCCCCGAGTCGACGTTTGTCACCGTGATGTCCACGGCCACCGGCGGCGTGACGTTGGCCTTGCTGAGGTCGTTGGAGACGTCCGGGGTGATGCACACGATCTGGTGGAGGTTGACCGAGACCACCTGCGCCTCGCGTGCCGGGATGCCGCTCGACCCGCCGCCGAAGGTCACCTGGACCGGGAACTGGAAGCCGCTGTCGGAGGTCTGGGTGCCGAAGATGGTCACCTGGGTACCGCCCGTCACCGGCCCCGAGTTGGGCGAGACGCTGGAGATGTTCGGCGTCAGCTGGTCGGCGGTGAAGACGTAGGCGTCGCTCTTGCTGACCGTCTTCTCGTTGGCGGTGCCGGCGCCGCTGATCACGGTCACGGTGGCGCTCTCGTCCTTCTGGAGCGGCACCGCGCTCACCTGGGGCGTGATGACGGTGATCTGGCGCCCGTCGCTCGACACGTTGACCTCCTGCGCCTCGAGCGTGTCGGTGCCGACCACGAACTGCACCTGGGCCGGGGCCTGGAAGTTCTGGCCGAAGATCGTCACCTGCTCGCCGCCGCGGGCGCTCCCGTGGTCGGGGAAGACCTGGTAGATCTCCGGCGCCGCCGAGCTCGGCAGGAACTGGAAGACGCCGGGCAGGTTCTTGGTCTGCTCGAAGGCGGTGCCCGAGCCGGAGACGAAGCGGACATCGGCGGACCAGCCCTTGGAGGCGTCCACGCCGGTGATGGCGGGTGTGATGACGGTGGCCGAGAGGCCGCCCGAGTCCACCGAGACGATCTGGCCCGCGAACTCGTTGCCGCCGACCTTGAAGAAGACCTCGACCGGCGTCAGGATCCCCTTGCCGAAGAAGGTGACCTGGTCACCACCGGCGAGGGAGCCCTGGCTCGGCACGACCGAGAAGATCTCCAGGTTGGAGGTGGTGCTCGGCTCCTGGTAGGTGAGGGTCGTGGTCGTCGAGGCCGACGCCACCCGCGCCCGGATGGTGAAGGTACCGGCCTGGAGCGAGACGAACAACACGGCCGCCTTGCCGCCGGAGGTGGCGACGGAGGCCTGGGTCACCTTGCCGCTGGAGAAGCCCGCGCACAGGCTGGACGCGTCGGCATAGCAGGCCGTCGGCCCGGACACGTCGAACTCGACGGTCGTCCCGTCGGGGGCCGGCTGCCCGTTCTTGGTGACGGTGGCCACGATGTTCACCTGTTGGTTTGTGAGCAGGCTCTGGGCCCCGGCGACCAGGGAGAGGCCCCAGGCATCGTTCGCCGGCGTGGGAATCGGCTTGGGTGACGGGCTGCTCCCGGAACACCCGGCGAGGGTGATGAGCCCGATCACGACGGCACTGCTGATGAGTTTCTTGATCACTGTCAGCCCCCATCAATAGGTAAAGTTGAAACCCACGTTGAACTTCACGGAGATGCTCTTGCCGCCCGACGTGGTCCCGAAGATTTCGACCTGCAAGGTCTGCCGGATGTTCGTGTTCCCCGTCTCGGGATCGACGCCGCCGTTCTCGGGAAGGAGGTAGGAGAGGGGTGGCTGCTGGAAGTACTCCGCGGGGAAGACCCGGTAGTTCTCGAGGCTCGCGGTGCCCCCGGCGGGCACGTAGACGTCCACGTCGTAGATCCACTGCGGCGAGGCCTTGGTGCCACCGTCGGTGCGGACCGCGTTGACCACCCAGCGGGTGAGCCGGACGTCCTCGGCCGAGGTCAGGACGGCGTTGGGATCCTTGCTGAAGGAGTGGATCTCCAGCTTGGTGATGCCCACGTCGCCCGAGGTCGACATCTGCACGTCCTGGTTGTACTCCTTGACCTCCGCGGTCAGATACACCGGCGCCTCGGTCTCGTTGAGGGTGCTGTTGCCCCCGCACGCGACGGCGCCGGCCGCCAGAACCAACAGAGCACAGAGTTGCACAAGGCGTTTCATGGATCCCTCCCCTAGTACTTCACGATCCGCGGGGTGATGAAGATCAGGAGCTCGTCGTGTCGGTTGAAGATCTTCTTGTTCCTGAACAGAGCCCCCAGAATCGGAATCTTCGACAGTCCCGGCACCCGGTTTTCGTTGGTCTGGTCGTTGATCTGGTAGATCCCCGCGATGACCGTGGTCCCGCCGTCGCGGACCAGAAGCTTGGTCTGGGCGTCCCGGGTGAAGATGGGCGCGTTCTGGCCGCCCTGGAGGTTCACCCCGACCGCCGGCTCTCTTTTCCTGATCTTGACATCCAACAAAACCGTCCCTTCTGCCGTGATCTGCGGTGTGACCTCGAGCTTGAGGGTCGCATCGATATACTGCACGGTCACGGTGTTGTTGGCAACGGTCTGGACCGGGATCTGGAGACCGGACTGAACGCTCGCCGGCTCGTTGTTCTGGGTCGTCACCCGCGGCGAGGAAATGATCTTGACCAGGCCGTCCTCCTCGGCCGCCCGCAGCGTGAAGTCCAGGTTGAAGGTATTGAGGATGTCACCGAAGGTCAGGGCGACCACGCCCCCCGTCTCGAGCGGGAACTGGCCGACGAGATCGGAGGGTGTCTCCTTGGCACCGAGGTTGACGCCGCCCCCGACGCCGACGCTGTTGGGGAACTTGAGCCCGGTGTCGTTGCCGTGGGCCGCGTCCATCACGCCCGTGAACCCCCAGTTCACGCCCAGCTCGTGGGAGAAGTCCCGCGTCGTCTCGACGATCCGGCCCTCGATCACCACCTGCGGCGTGGGCCGATCCAGCGAGTCGATCAGCCGGAGAACTCCCTCCACGCGGTCCACGACGTCGCGGATGATCAGCGTGTTGGTCCGCTCGTCCACGACGACCGAGCCCCGGGACGAGAGGAGCTCCGAGTCCTTGGTCAGCAATCCCTTGATGTAGCTCGCCTTGGAGTACGAGAGCGGCTTGAGCACCGTCTTCAGCGGCTGGGCGTTCTCCTGTTCCTTGGCCAGGTTGGCCTTGGCCCGTTTCTCGGCCGCCAGCTTCGCCGTCGGGGCGACCCGGAGCACGTTGTTCTCGAGCACGTAGTCGAGGCCGTTGATCTTCAGGATGAGGTCGAGGGCCTGGTCCCAGGGCACGTCGTGGAGGTCCACCGTCACCGAGCCGGTGACGCTGGGATCGACCACGATGTTCAGGTTGGTCAGCGACGCGAAGGTCCGCAGGACGTCCTTGATGTCGGCGTCCTTCAGCCGCAACGTGATCGGTTCGCCCGTGAACTGGCGCTCCTGGCTGGAGACCTCCTTCGTGGCGTAGACGCCCTTGCCCCGCGGGCTTCCCAGGACCTCCTGGGCCGACGCCTGCTCGAGGAGCTGCTTCGGATCGGCCACCCACGGGTTGCTCCCGGAGGCCTGACCTTCCTGTTCATCCTGCTGCAACCCGGCCCGTGCAGCCTCGTCGCTCGCCTGGACCGGCGGCAGGGCGGCCGGCGCGCTCGCGGGAGCGGCCGCCGCGGGCTCGCTCTCCCCGGGCGCCGCGGCCCGGCGCAGGGTCTCCTCGCCGCCGTGCAGGGGCCCCGCCTCGTCGCTGCCCGCGGCGCGGTGAATCTCGATCGTCCCGGGCTCGACGCCTTCCGGTTTCGAGGCCAGCGGCGGCGCAGGCTGCGCTGCGGCGGCCCGGGCGCGAACGGGTTCGCCGGGAGCGCCCACGATCAGATCCCCGCCGGCCGGCCGGGACGTGAAAGTGAACGGCTTCTTGTCCAACAGGTCGACGACGACCCTGGTGATCGGCACCGGGACCGCCCTGAACTGGGCCACCCTGACCCTCGCCACGTCCACGTCATCCACCCGGTATGCATGCCTCTTCACCCGCGCCACGACGCCGGGAAGATCGACGACGATCCGGTTCGGCTTGCTCAGCGAGAACGTCTTCCCGGCGAACGGCCCGTCGCCGCGCAGGTGGACGACGAGCCCGGAGCCCGAGACCTCCGGCGTCACGCCGGTCAGGCTCGTCCCCGGCCGCCGTTCCGGGGCCGCGACGCCGGCGTCGGTCTTCTCGGGGGCGGGGGCCGGCGCCTCGGCGCCGGGCTCCCCGGTGTCCTCCCGGGGCGCGATGTCGCGGGACGTCACCTTCGCGGCGGGCGCCGCGGCGACGTCGGCGAAGTGAAGCTCGAGACCGCCGTCCATAGGGGCAACGTCAAGCGTGGCCGGCGAGGTGAGCCGGACGGTGAGCCGCGTGACGCGGCGCCCGAACTCGTCCGCCCGGGCGAGCTGTGCGCGCTCGATGCCGAGGCCGGGGGCGACCAGAGAGCCGGCCGGGGCGTCCCATTCGGCCTCCGGCAACTCCACCACCCACACGCCGGGCTGCGGGCTGTACTGGACGGTGTCGACCTTCTGACTGATGGAAAGGCGGATCACCGGGCCCTCGGCGCCGGCCACGGCACGCATCCCGCCGATTCGCGGCAGACCCTGATCCGCCGCGGCCCACGGTACCGTCCCCACCAAGGCGAGCACCGCAACGGCGACGACGACCTTGAGGATGCGGGTTTTCTTGACCATCATGTCATCCCCCACTTTCATCCTTTTCATTTCTCCGCGATCTCGCGCACAACCTCGCGGTAGGGCTTGAGCGCCTTCGGGTCATTGACCCGCTGCTTGAACACGACCTTGTTGGGCAGGATCTTTTCCACCTCGCCGTTGTAGAGCTTGGTGCCCGGCCTGAGAATGTAGCTGAGCTTGTCCCGACCCTGGACGAAGGCGACGATGCCGGCGGGGGTCTTGATGATGCCTTCCAGCCTGAGCTCGTCGATCAGCATCCCGGGCAACCCGGGCGGCCTCTCCCGCCGCTGCTTTTCCTGCTGGACGCCCTCGGCCAGGGACACGAACGGGTCCCGCCGGCCGGCCGGGTCGTAGGTGAACTTCTCCCCCTCGAACACCTTTTCCTCGCCGCGCAGGATCTGGTCGATCCGACTGACGTCCACGTTCTCGGTGGGGAGGGCGGCCTTCTCGCCGGCGGCCGAAGTCTTGCCGGCCGGTTTCGTTTGCTGTGCCGGCAGCGGCACGGACACGAGGAGGGCGGACGCGATCACGCCCATGACGGTGGTAGAGATGCGAAGCCTCATCTCCGGCCTCCCTTCGGTGGCCCCGAGCCCTCGTCCTCCTTGTAGATGAAGGTCTGCTGGGTGAAATCGGCCCTGATGGTGTAGTCGGAGCCGCGCTTGCGGTCGGCGCGGATCGAGAGCTGACTCACGTTGATGATCCGCGAGAAGCGGCTCAGCCGATCGAAGAACAACCCCAGCTCGTGGTACGTGCCCCGCAGCTCGACCTTGATCGGCCACTCCCAGTAGAAGTCACGGTCGACGAAGGGCTGCGGCGTGAACCTGAGCAGCTCGAAGTGCCCGATCTCCGTGAGCTGCTTGAGCTTCTTGAGGAGGGTGTCCGTCTCGCGCCGGGTGGGCAGGATCCGGCGCAGCCTGTCGAGCTCCAGCTGCAGGTTGCGGATGTCCTCTTCGAGCTTGGGGAGATCGCGCTTCGCCGCCCGCCCCTTGCGGATCTCGGCCTGGAGCTTCTCGATGCTCGCTTCCAGTGTCGTGATGTTCTGCTCGATCGGGCTGAAGACGTAACGGCCCATGACCACGTAAAGGACGACGCCGAGGACGAGCCCGACGATCAGCGCGACGTACCAGGGCTTCTCGTTGAGGTCGAATGCCACGGTCAGCCTCCCTGCCCCGGCCCGGAGCCCGCCGGCCCCCGGCCCCGCCCGGCGCTCGCGATCTTGGGTGGATTGTAGGTGAAAACGCACGTCAGCGTGTACTTGTACAGTCCCTTTGAGCCGCGCCGCAGATCCTTCAGGCTCGGCTCCTGGAAGAACGGCGAGGCGTCGAGGTTACCGATGTAGTTGGCAACCGCGTTCTCGTCCATCGCCTCGCCGTTGAGGGTCACCACGTTGCCCTTGACCGTCATCCGGTCCAGCCACAGCAGGTCGGGCAGTGCCCTCGAGATCTCGTCCATGATGCGCACCGGGCCGTGCTGCTGCTTCTTGAGCTGGTCGATGATGTCGATCTTGTGTTTCAGGGTGTTGCGCTTGGTCTCGAGCTCCTTGACCTTCTCGATGTAGGTCTGGAGGCGATCCCGCTCGACGCGCAGCTGGGCCTGCTGGCGTTCGAGATGGGCCCGTTTGGAGCTCAGCATGTACCATCGGCCGCCGATCACCACGAACGAGAGGAGCAGCACGATGAGCAGGATCAAATCGCCCTGCTTCGCTCCCAGCGACAGCTCCCTCTTTTTGCGGCGCGCCGCGGGTGCCGACACTCCACCGAGTAAGTTGATCTTGATCATTTGCCGTCTCCGACCGCACGAACCGCAAGCCCCACGGCGACGCTCATCCCCGGGGCGTTCCGGTTAATCCATTCGGGATCAAAGTCGGACTCGCTGTAACGGATGTTCCTGAAGGGGTTCATGACCTCGATGGGCAGCTGAAAGCGATCCTTCAGCACCTCGTCGAGGTTCAGGATCTGGGCGGCGCCTCCCGCCAGCACCAGCTTTTCCGGGCGATCCGCCGTGGAGGTTGCGACGAAGAAATCGATGGTCTTCTGAAGCTCGGCCGCCAGGTCTTCGGACACGCTGTTCAGGATCCCGAGCACGTTCTGCACCGAGTACTCCCCCACGCGCTCGCCGCGCTTCAGGCGCTCGGCGTCCTCCCGCGTGACGTTGAACTCCCTCTGGATGGCCTCGGTGTACTGGTTGCCCCCGAAGGCCACGTCCCGCCAGAAGACCGAGGTCCCCTGGTAGAGCACGTTGATGTTCATCACCGAGGCGCCGATGTTGACCAGCGCCACCGTCTCCTGGGGGATGCCGTAATTGACCTCGTACGCGTTCTGAAGGGCGAACACGTCGACGTCCACCAGCACCGGCTGCTTGCCGGCCTGGACGATCACCGAGGTGAAGTCGGCGATCCGATCCTTCTTGACCGCCACCAGGAGAACCTCCATCGCCTCGTCACCGGCCGTGTCGAGGACCACGTAATCGAGATTCACGTCGTTGATGTCGAACGGAATGTACTGCTCGGCCTCCCACTGGATCGACTCGGCCAGCTCCGCCTCGGTCATGGCCGGAAGCTGGATGCGCTTGATGATCACCGAATGGCCCGAGAGCGACGTCCCGAAATTCGGGTTCTTGACGTCGTTCTCGGCGATCAGGTGGGAGAGCGCCTCGACCACCAACGACGAATCCATGATCGCCCCGTCGACGATGGCCTCCGGTGAAAGCGCCGCGGTCGCCGCGTGAACGAGCTGAAATTCGCCGTTCTTCAAGGACTTGAGCTCTACCAACTTGATCGCCGAAGAACCAATATCGCAGCCGACGACTTGTTTCTTCCGTTTTCCAAACACGGCTTACACCTTCACCCCTGGATATTTTTTTCGGACCTGAGCCATATCACCTCTTGAAGCAGGCTAGCAAACGTCCTGTTCCATTGTCAAGAAAGGCACAAACCCCTCCCGGCCACCGTCCGGCGCCGGTGCATCCTGCGCCGGCGGCACCCCCGCACGTTCCGGGAAAAACATTTGCAATTCCGGCCCGCCTGTGGTATTCAACCTGCCCCCCCTAAAAGGGGGTCATGTGATGAAGGAGACGACCATGGCTCAGCGTTGCGAAATCTGCGGCAAGGGACCCATGAGCGGCAACAATATCAGCCACGCCCACAACCTCACGCGCCGGCGCTGGCTTCCCAACCTGCAGCGGGTCCGCGTGCTGATGGACGGATCGCCGCGCTACGTCCGGGTCTGCACCCGCTGCCTCCGCTCGGGAAAGGTGGTCAAGGCACCTCGCGTGTGAGGGCCCCCCGCCGCTCCACGCGGAGCATCCCCTCGACACGTTGGAGCTTCTCCAGGATCCGGGCCAGGTGATCCCGGTCACGCACCTCCACGGTCATGGCCACCGCGCCCAGCCCCCCCTCTTCCGTCCGCAACCGACAGGCGACGATGTTGCTCCCCTCCGAGGAGACCGCCTGGGACGCGGCCGCCAGCAACCCCGGCCGGTCGTGGTACCGCATGTCGAGGTCCACGCGCGTGCGCGCCGTCTTGCCCTCCGTCGCCGCCCGCGACCAGCGGACCTCGATCTCGCGCTCCGGGTGATAGAGCAGGTTCCGTACGTTGGGGCACGAGCGTGCGTGGACCGCCACGCCCTTGCCGCGGGTCACGTAGCCGACGATCTCCTCGCCCGGGAGCGGGTTGCAGCACTTGGCCAGGTAGACCAGGAAATCGGGGTTCCCGGTGACCTCGAGCACGGCCTCCTCGTTCCTCGGTATGGCGCGCGCCGCCTTGGGCGCCGGCCGGGGAGCCTCCGTGCTCCCGCCGGCCTTGCGGACGCGATCGACGACCACCGAGGGAGGGATCTTGCCGAAGCCCACCGCCGCCAGGAGATCCTCCTCCTTGGCCAGTCCGTGGGCCGTGAGCAGGGGCGCCAGCTCGCCGGAGTCCTTCCACCGCTTCCACGTGGTTCCCACCCGGCGGAGGTCCCGCTCCAGGAGCTTGCGCCCCACGTCCACCGCCCGCGCCTTCTCCTCCCGGCGCAGCCACGCCCGGATCTTGGAACGGGTGCGCGCCGTGGCCGCGATGTTGAGCCAGTCGTGGCTCGGCGACTGCTGGGGTGACGTCGAGATCTCCACGATGTCGCCGTTGCTCAGGAGGGTCCGCAGGGGGACCCACTTGCCGTTGACCGTGCCGCCCACGCAGTGGTGGCCGACCTCGGTGTGCACGCGGTAGGCAAAGTCCAGGACCGTGGCTCCCCTGGGAAACGAGAAGACATCGCCACGCGGCGTGAAGCAGTACACCTCGTCCGGGTACAGGTCGACCTTGAGCGAGTCCAGGAACTCCCGGGGCGATGCGCCCTCGGTGGTGTCCAGCAGGCCGCGGAGCCACGCGATCCTCGAGTCTCCCGCCGGCGTCGAGCCGCGCTCCTTGTAGTTCCAGTGGGCGGCGATACCGTTCTCGGCGATGGCGTGCATGTCGCGGGTGCGGATCTGGATCTCGAACGGGTGCCCCTCCGGCCCGATGACCGTGGTGTGCAGGGACTGGTAGGCGTTGGGCTTGGGGATGGCGATGTAGTCCTTGATCCTGCCCGGGACCGGCGGCCACTTCTGGTGGAGCAGTCCCATGGCGGCGTAGCACTCGCTGACCGTGGACACGATCACGCGGAAGGCGAGGAAGTCGAACACACTCTCCACGTCCACGCCCTGCCGCCGCTGCTTCTGCCAGATGGAGTACAGGTGTTTGACCCGGCCCTCCACCCGGCCCTCGATCCCGTTGTCGGCGAGGATCCCCTCGATGACCTTGCGCAGGTCGCCGAACCAGCGCTGCGCCGACTTCGCGCGCTCCTGGATGGCCCGGTCGAGACGCTCCGCCTCCTTCGGGTACAGGTGGTGGAAGCAGAGATCCTCGAGCTCCCACTTGATGCGCCCGACGCCCAGCCGGTTGGCGATCGGCGCGTAGATGTCCAGGGTCTCCCTGGCGATGGCCACCTGGCGGTCCCGCTTGAGGAAGCCGAGGGTCCTCATGTTGTGCAACCGGTCCGCGAGCTTGACCAGGATGACCCGCACGTCGTCCACCGAGGCCAGGAGCAGCCGCCGGAAGTTCTCGGCCTTGGTGGCCTCGCGGCTGGAGAAGCTGCTCTCGAAGCTGGAAATCTTGGTCAGCGCCACCACCAGGCGGGTGACCGCCGGGCCGAATTCCGCCTCCAGCTCCTCCTGCGTCGTCTCGGTGTCCTCGAGGATGTCGTGCAGCAGGCCGGCGGCGATGGCGATCTCGTCCAACCGCATCTCGGCCAGGATCAGCGCCACCGAGAGGGGGTGGATCAGGTAAGCCTCCCCCGACCGCCTCACCTGGCCCCGGTGGCGATTGGCGGCGAAGACGTAGGCATGGCGCAGCAGGACCTCGTCCATGTCCGGCAGGTACTGCTCGGCACGGTCGAGGATGTCTTCGATGCGGACCTTGGCCGGTGCGCCCATCCTTTCATTCTAACGCCCCGGTGCAACCGGGGCGTTTTGCAACCCTCACACCGGCCGGCCGATCAGCGGCGCCTCCGGCCGCGCCCCTCCCGGCGCTTCTGCTTCATCCGGTCACGCATCCGGGTCGCCCCGAGCGCGATGGGAGATGCGATGAAGATCGAGGAGTACGTCCCGACGATGATGCCGACCAGGAGCACGTAGGCGAAGGTGTTGATGACGTCGCCACCGAAAAGGTAGAGCGTGATGACCACCATGAGCGTCGTGCCGGAGGTGATCAACGTCCGCGACAGGGTCTGGTTGATCGACTCGTCGATCAGCTCCTTGAGCCCGACGCCGCGCAGCAGGCGCAGGTTCTCGCGCACCCGGTCGAAGACCACCACGGTGTCGTTGACCGAGTAGCCGACCAGGGTGAGGAGCGCCGCGATGGTGGGCAGGTTGATCTCGCGCTGAGTGATGGCCAGGGCCCCGAGCGTGATCAGCACGTCGTGGAAGAGGGCGCCCACGGCGCCGATGCCGTAGGGAAGCTGGAAGCGGATCCAGATGTAGATGAGCATGCCGAGCAGGGAGAACACCACCGCCAGGGTCGCCTTCTCGCGCAGGTCGGCGCCCACCGCCGGCCCGACGCTCTCGGCCCCGAGCAGCGAGAAAGTGCCCACCGCGCAGCGCTCCTTGAGGGCCTTCTTCGCGGCATCGCCCAGCTTCGGGATCCCGTCGAGCTCGTCGAGGCTGGAGAAGATCCCGGCGTCCTTGCGGTACGTCATCACCTGCTCGGCCATGGGCGCGTAGTGGGCGGCCAACGTCTCCGCGTCACCCCCCACCCCGTCCGGGTCGAGGCTCACCAGCAGGGACGTCAGCTCCCTCACACCGCCGGTGTTGAGGTCGAACTTGCCACCCAGGTTGCCGTTGTACTCCTTGTTCAGCAGGGCGAGGATCGGCTTGGTGAAGTCGCCCTCCCTGCCGCGCGGGTTCTCCACGCGGATCAGGATTTCGTGCTTCTCCCGCTCATCGAAACGCTGGATCACCGGCTCGCCCACGCCCAGGCGGGCGATGGTCTTGCGCAGCCGCTTGAGGTCCGGCGCCTGGTGGAACTTGAGGGTGACCTGGGTGCCGCCGGTGAAGTCGATGCCGAGGTTGAGGCCGGGACCGAAGACGATCACCGCCAGCCCGATCAGGATCAGGAGCATCGACACGCCGATCGCGTACCACCGGTAGGTCAGGAACGGGAAGTGGGTTTCTTTGATGATGCGCATGCTGCCCCCGGCTCAGATACTCAGAGACTCGACTCGGTCCTTCTTGGCAAGGACGATCATGTACAGGGTCCTGGACACGTACACGGCGGTGAACATGCTCGCCAGGATGCCGATGGACAGCGTCACGGCGAAGCCCTTCACCGGGCCGGTCCCGAACTGGAACAGGAAGAGGGCCGCGATCAACGTCGTCAGGTTGGCGTCGAGGATCGTCCCGAAGGCCCGGGAAAAGCCGGCGTCCAGCGCCGCCCGCACGGTCTTGCCCACCGCCAGCTCCTCGCGCACGCGCTCGAAGATGAGCACGTTGGCGTCCACGGCCATGCCGATGGTGAGGATCACGCCGGCGATGCCGGGCAGCGTGAGGGTGGCGCCGAAGTAGGCCATCGCCCCCATCAGGATGATGAGGTTGCCGATCAGGGCGACGTCGGCGTTCAACCCCGACCACTTGTAGTACACGAGCATGAAGACCATCACCACGATGAGGCCGGAGATGGCGGCGCGGACGCCGCGGATGACCGAGTCGTGGCCCAGGGAGGGGCCGACCGTCCGCTCCTCGAGGTAGGTGATCGAGGCGGGCAGGGCGCCGGCGCGGAGCACGAGCGCCAGGTCCTCCGCCTCCTTGACGGAGAAGCTGCCCTGGATGATGCCCTGGTCCGAGATCCGGCCCTGGATCACCGGTGCGGACATCACCTTCTTGTCGAGCACGATGGCCAGGTTGGTCCCGATGTGGGACTCGGTGAACTGGCCGAACTTCTTGGCGGCGGACGCCACCAGCGTGAAGCTCACCGCGGGCTGGCCGTACCGGTCCTGGCTCCGCCGGGCCGTGCGCAGCTCGCGCCCGGTGACCACCGCCGCCTTGCGCACCAGGTAGTACTGCTTGCCGACGACGTTCCCGTCCAGGTCCTTGCGGTCTCCCGTCAGCACCTCGGCGTCGTCCGGCACGGTGCCCCCGAACTTGGCCAGCAGGGACTGGCGGTCCGGCGCCGGGCCGGCGATGACCTCCTTGAGCTCCAGGAAGGCGGTGTTGGAGATCAGCTCCTTGACCCGGCCCGGATCGTCCACCCCCGGGAGCTGGACCAGGATGCGGTTGCCCTCGATCCCCTGGCGCTGGATGCGCGGCTCGGAGACCCCGAACTGGTCGATCCGGTTCCGGATGGTCTCCAGCGCCTGTTTGACGGCCATATCGCGGATGTTCCGGGCGACGTTCGCGGGCAGCTCAAACACCCATTTCTCCGCGCCCGGCGTCGACTTGTACTCGGCCAGATTGTCCGAGACGATCTTGCGCAGCGCCTGGGTGTCCGTACCGGCCGGCACCGCCACCTCGAACCGCAGCTTGTCCGGCTCGACCTTGATCCGGCCGAGCTTGATGCCCTTCGCCTCCGCCTGGGAGACCAGCCGCTGGGCCGCGTTGTCGAGCTCCGCCTTGATCGCATCACCCGTGTTGACCCGGAGCACGAGATGGATGCCGCCCCTGAGGTCCAGGCCGAGATGAATCTTCTTCTGGGGCGGGTAGAGCGCCACCAGCGAGAGCACGAGCACCGCCACGATCAGCAGAATCCGCCATAAGAGTTTCTTGTCCACCAGAGCCTCCGCGCCTCAATCTCCCGGGCCGAGCTTGCCGCTGATCGCGCTCTTGCTCACCCTGATCTTCACGTTCTCGGCGATCTTGAGCAGGACCGTCTGATCCTCCACTCCCGCCACGGTTCCGTGGATCCCGCCACCCGTGACCACGCGATCACCCTTCTTGAGCGACGCAATCATCGCCTCCTTCTTCTTCTGCTGCCGCCGCGCGGGCATGATCAGCAGAAAGTAGAAGACGACGAAGATCAGCACCAATGGCAGGAACGCCACGATCGAGTTGGATCCGGCACCGTTCATTGCTGGCTTTCTCCTTCCCCGGCGGCCGCCGGGCCGCCCACCCCCCGCCTGCGGAGCGCCTCCAGGCGCGACCGGAGCTCGGTGTAGCGGCCCGCCATGATAGCCTCCCGAGCCTCCCGCATCAAGCGCAGGAAGTAGGCGAGGTTGTGCACGGTCAGGAGCACCACCGACGTGACCTCCCGGGAGACGAAGAGATGGCGCAGGACGGCGCGCGGGTAGCGGCGGCAGGTGGGGCAGGAGCAGGCCGGGTCGAGCGGCCGCGGGTCGTCGGCGAAACGGGCGTGCTTGATGACCAGCTCCCCCCGGGAGGTGAAGACCTTCCCGGTCCGCGCCGACCGGGTCGGCAGCACACAGTCGAAAAGATCCACGCCGCAGGCGACGGCGTGGAGCAGGTCCTCCGGGTAGCCGACGCCCATCAGGTACCGCGGCCGGCTCTCCGGGAGCATGGGCGCCGCCTCCGCGACGGCCCGGTGGAGGATCTCCCGCGGCTCCCCGACCGCCAGGCCGCCGATGGCGAAGCCGTCGAAGGGCAGGTCGGCCAGGCGCTCGCTGCACCAGGCCCGCAGACCGGGATCCACCGAGCCCTGCTGAATGGCGAAAATCCCGCCCCGCCAGCCGCCGGCGGCGGCCCGGATCGCATGCGCCCGCTCGAGGCCGCGCAGGGCCCAGCGCACCGTGCGCTCCACCGACGGCCGGGCTTCCTCCAGGCTCACCGGGTAGGGCAGGCACTCGTCGAGCACCATCGCGACATCCACGCCCAGCCGGGCCTGGATCTCGACCGCCGACTCCGGGGTCAGGCGGTAGGCCGAGCCGTCGAGGTGCGAGCGGAAGGTCACCCCGTCCTCGTCCAGCGTCCGCCGGGAGGCGAGCGAGAACACCTGGTAACCCCCGGAATCGGTGAGAATCGGGCCCTCCCAGGCCATCAGGCGATGGAGGCCGCCGAGGGCCTCGATCCGCTCCACGCCGGGTCGCAGCAGCAGGTGGTAGGTGTTGGCCAGGATCATCTCCGGCCCCAGGGCCTCGAGCTCCCAGGCGGCCACGCCCTTCACGGTCCCGGCCGTGCCCACGGGCATGAAGGCGGGCGTCCGGACGACGCCGTGGGGGGTTCGCAGCTCGCCGGCGCGGGCCGCGCATCCGGGATCCCGGGCGACGATGGCGAACGGCGGCATCACCGGGACCGCGCGCCGGCGGCGGGTCCCCTGACCGTGAAGAGGGCCGGGTCGATGGCGGGGTTTTCCTCAATATCGGAGAATTCGTACACGGTCACGTCGCCGTCCGCATCCACGATCTCGACGCGTACCGGCAGGGAGGTCGTCCGGTCGACGTCGATCTCGATCCGCCGCAGCTTGCGCGCGAGGGCTCCGCCGAGCGGCTCGAGCAGGAGGTGATACCGTTCCGGGGACGCCGTTTTTTTCGAAAGCGTGATGCGGAAGTTCTCGGCCAGGCGGCTCAGCGGCTCGGTGCCGGTGAGAAAGCGAACCATGCGCCGCCGCCGGCCGGGAACCCGGATGCGCTCGACCCGCCCGGACACCGGGTCCAGCGTGGTCAGCGTGCCCCTCGAAAAGACGACGGTCAGGCGCCTGGGACGCTCGTAGTCCCAGCGCACGGAGTCCGGCGCCGCGAACAGGAGCACCCCCGTCGCCACCTGCGGACGGAGAAACATGGCGCCCTCCTTGGTCTCCTGGAACCGGGCGCGGAGGGTCTTCAAGGACCGCTGGGCCTCCGTCACGCGGGCGATCAGCCCGTGGATCTGTTCCCCCGGCGACGGCGTCGCCCCGCCCGCCGCCGACGCCGGCGGCGAAAGGAGCAGCACCAGGGCGATGGGGGCGACGAACCGCTTCACCAGCACGGCGCGTACTCTAGCAGATCGGCCGCCCGCCGGCGGCGGGATTGCCGCGAGAAGAAGCTCACCGCGAAGAACGCCAAGATCGCGAAGAAAAGAGGAAGGACGCCAACCTCGACTCTCTCTTTGCGTCCTTCGCGCCTTCGCGGTCCCTTCTCCCTACCGTGGACGGGCGGGGTCAGCCGCCGAGCTTCTCGAGCATCCCGCGGATGGTGGGCTGGTTCGGGTTGATCGCCAGCGACTTCCGGATCTGATCCCGCGCCGTGGCCGCATCTCCAACGCAGGCCGCCGCGACCCCGTAGAAAGCGTGGATGGGTGCGCTCCGGGGGAAGCGCCGGGCCGCCTCGCGGCCGACCTCGACGGCGCCCGGGCAGTTGTGGAGGCGGATCTTCACCTCGATCAGGTGCCCCCAGAACGGCTCGTGCTCCGGGAACTTCTTGACGGCCCGTTCGAGGAGGGCGTCGGCCCGCTTCTCCAGCCCCAGCGTCTCGTAGTCGGCCGCCGCCCGGTCGAGGCTGCGCTCCCGGTCCCGCAGCCCCTTGTCGACGGCGATCCACAGCTCGCGGTCGGCGTCGTCGTAGCGGCCGGTCTCCATGTAGATCCGGCGCAGGTTGTAGTGGGGCCCCGGGTTGTCCGGCGCCATCGCCACCGCCTTGTTCAGCAGCGCCATGGCCTCGTCGTACTTCTTCTCGTTGATCTTGATGACCGCCAGGTTGTTGATCTGGCCCAGGGTCAGGGTGGACTGGGAGGGCAGCTCCCGGGGCGCTGCGGTTGCCGGCCGGGGGGAGGGCGTCCCCGTGGCGGCCGCCGCCTCGCCGGCCGTGACCAGGGGCTTCGACCCACCCCCCGAGAGGTAGCCGAGGGACTTCATCTTGGCGATGAACTCCGGGCTCACCTGGTTGCGGACGTTCTTCCCGATCTGGTACGAGGACGCCGGCACCAGGGGCGTGTAGTCGATGGGCGCCAGGGAGCTCCTCGGCGCGCCGGGGAGCACCTTCCCGTGCCACTGCTCCTCGGGAGGGATGCCGAGCAACGCGGCCAGGGTCGGCGCCACGTCGTAGACCGAGTACCGCTTCCTGATCCGGCCCAGCCTTCTGATCCCCTTGCCGGCGAGCAGGAAGACCGCCGGTTGCTTGTGCCACATGGGGGCCGTCGGTCCGGCGGTGCCGGAAAGGCCCCGCGGCCGGTCCTTGCCCCACTTGAAGCTGTGGTCGGAGAGCAGCACCACGGTGTACTCATCCAGGGGGCAGGCCTCGATCAGGCGGCCGATCCAGCGGTCCACGATGTGGAAGTAGCGCGGGACCGAGGCCGCCAGCACCGCCGCGCGTTTGGGAGAGATGTCGGGAAGCGTCGGCGGCGGCATGTAGGGGGCCATGATGTGGCCGATCTCGTCCGTCCCCTCGATGTAGACCATCAGGAGGTCCGGGCGGTCCTTGGCCAGCAACAGGGTGGAGCCGAAGTACAGACGGGTCGCGATCAGCATCCGCCGGAAGCCGTCGATGGGGTCCTGCCAGCCGGCGCCCCGGCTCACCGATGCCCGGTACACGTCCTCCGGAACGTTGATGAAGTAACGCACGGCGCGCCAGTCGGTCTCGGCCTCCGCCCGATCCCGCAGCTCGAGGAAGCGCGCCGCCTGGTCGGCCGGGTACACGATGTCCGGCAGCTTCTTCTTGAAGACCTCCTTGGCCATGCCCTGGGTGAGGCTATAGTAGAGCCGGTCGGAGACCATCACCCCGTCGACCCGCTCCGCGGGCCACGTCGCCCACCAGGCCACCACGTCGGTGGTCCTACCCATGGCCGACGCCAGGTTCCAGATGGCCGGCACCCGGCGCTGCTTGCTGGTGATGGGCATGATCTCGCCGGTCTTCGGATCCTTCTGGGCGAAGTCGAGGATCCCGTGCACGTCCGGCGAAACCCCGGTCGCCATGGTCGTCCAGATCAGGGGCGACAGCATGGGCACCAGCGTCTTCATCTCGCCCCACGTGCCCTGCCCGAGGAGCCGGGCCAGGTTCGGCATCAACCCTTGCTTGACGTACGGCAACACCCGGTCCCACCCCATCGCGTCGAGGCCGATCACCAGCACCTTGCGGCTCACCTTGGGCAGGCGGGACCGGATCCGGCCGAGGAGGAATCCCCGCACGGCCCCGGGATCCGGCTCGAGCTCGAGCTCGAGGGCCCCGGTGGGTACCTTGAGGACCTCCGCCAGCGTGGCCTGGAGCGTCCTGGCCGGGTCGGCCGGGCACCCGGCGGCAGCGCCGATCCCCGGCACCAGGCAGGCCAGCGGCAGGGAGGCCAGGTAGGTCTTGGCCGGCCCTCCGGCGGCCGCCGCCAGCCCCGCCGCGGGCGTCCCGCCCGGCGCCAGCCGCCCGCCCCCCCCCGGCCGCGAGCGCCCGCGCCTGACCCCGACCCCCCCGCCCCCCCGCGCCGCCGCCGCCCCCCCCGCCCCCCCCCCCCCCGCCCCCCACCCCCCCGGCCCCCCCCCGCGCCCGACCGCCCCACCCCGCCCCCGCCCCCCCC
>CAZXXL010000011.1:0-29020 GCA_964644635.1 uncultured Thermoanaerobaculia bacterium
CTGCTCCCCCTCTCCCCTGCTCCCCCGCTCACTCAGCCGATCGGTTGCCCCAGTCCGGCAGCCTCGAGCACGGCCTCGTTCGGTCCGGGATCGGCGCAACAGCCGGCGAGCTCGCCGTCGACGGCGACGGCCGGCACCGCCCGGACGCCCAGGTCCTGGGCCCTGGCCGCCACGTCCGGATCGCGCATGTCGAGCACGGTGACGTCACACGACGGGCAGGCGAGCCGCTGCACCAGCCGGACGGCCTCGTCGCACGCCGGGCAACCGGCGGAAAACACTTCGATTCGGCGCTTGGCACTCATGAAGAACCTCCGTTGTTCCGTCGTCCCGGGTCATTGATCGTGGGTAGGGCCCGGCCCGCCGGGACGGTACACGGGCAGGCCCCGCCATGCTTCGAACGCCGTGGCCACGCGTTGAAGACGGACGCCGCAACCAGGCCGGCCACGCCGACCCAGGTCACGGGAACGGATTCGAAGATGAACTTCCCGGCAAGGATGGCGATCGCCGCAACGGCGCCCAGGAGCGCCGGAGCGTACCCCCGGCGGGACCTCGCCCGCCAGACGAGCGCCGCCACCGCTCCGCCGAGGAGGGCCGCGGTCAGCGGCAGCATCCAGGCGCGCTCGAGCAGCGGCCCCAGGCCGAGGGCCGAGAGCAGGCCCGCGTAGACGGGCCAGCAGACCGGGCACACGCCCACCGGCGCAGCCGAGGCCGCCACCGCGGGCAGGGCAGCCAGGATCCCGGGCCAGCGCTTCTTCCGGCTCACGGCTGCTCCTCCAGGGCGGCGAGGATCGGGCACTGCTCGACGGGGCCGGAAGCCGGGCAGTCGGCGGCCAGGCGCTCGAGCGCCCGGCGCATTGCCTCCAGGGTCCGGATCCTGCCCTCGATATCCGCGATCTTGGCCCGCGCCCGCTCGCGCACCACGTCGCAGGTGACGTCCGGGCCGGTCCTGAGCTCGAGGAGCTCCCTGATCTCACGAAGGGTGAAGCCGAGCTCCTTGGCCCGGCGGATGAAGCGGACCCTCGTCACCGCTTCCGTCGGGTACTTGCGGTACCCGGAGAAGGTCCGCGGGGGCTCGGGGATGAGCCCTTCCCGCTCGTAAAAACGGATGGTCTCCACCCCCACGCCCACCTGCCGAGCCAGCCTGCCGATCGTCATCGTTTCCATCGTTCTCCGCCTCCAGGAACCACCGTACACCCCGGACTACACTACGGAGTCAAGGGTTCCTTCGTTTTTTCCGATTCGTGTGCGCGACGAAAAAAACGGGAGGCCTCGCGCCTCCCGTCATGCCTCGCGACCCGGGCTCGGCCCGGCGTCGGACGCCGTCAGCCCCGCTCGTTCAGGCGGTCGAGCACCCGCGAAATGCGGCTCTCGACCTCCTCGGCGATGGGTGCGACGTCCGGGTTGTCCACCAGGGAAAAGCCCGCGGTCGGCTTGAAGGCCGCCACCAGGCTGCCGCCGCCGTCACGCTCCATCACGATCACGTTGCAGGGCAGGAGCACGCCGAGGAGCGGCTCGCCGGACAGGGCGCGGTGCGCAAGGTGGGGATTGCACGCGCCCAGGATCACGTACCGCTTGAAGTCGAGATCGAGCTTCTTCTTGAGGGTCGCCTTGACGTCGATCTCCGTCAGCACGCCGAACCCCTCGTCCTTGAGGAGCGGAATGAGGGCCTTGACCGCGTCGTCGTAATCGAGCCCGGGGAGCTCCCGGACGATGGCGTATGAGCTGTCCATGGCAGGTCTCCTTCTCGGAAGGTGGAGCGGGCGGGGTGAAACCGGGCGCCGCTCCACCGGTCCTTCAGAATCCGAAACGGAATCCCTCCTGGTAGGAGGAGTCGTTGGTCGTCCAGTCCACCGACGTGGCATAGGCCATGATGGCCCCTTCGCCGGAGGTGATGCCGACCCTCACGATCAGCCCCTTCCGGGTCCCGGGGTCGACATACTTGGTCAGTATCTGGTTGATCTGCGTCATGTCGAATGGTTGCAGATCGATCGGGAAGGAAGAGCTCCCCGGCGCTGGATTCCCGTCGGCGGTGAAGATCTCCACCTGGACCGTCACCGGGACCGGCGAGACGTTGACCACGCCGACGTTCACCCGGGCGTCCGGACCCTGGTCGACGATCATGCGCAGGGCCCCGGCCTGGCCGGTCCCGGCCACGGACGCCCGGCCGATGGGGATGCCGGGGATCGTCTGCCCGTAGGTCCCGTTGCCGTCCGGCGCCGGGGTCCAGGTGCGGCTGATGACGACGACCGGCCCGTCCGCGAGGTAGTGCAGACTCCCCGCGACCTCGGTGCCGCCGAACAATGTCTTCACGACATCCTGGATGTGGACCACGGGGGTCGTCAGCGGAACCACCACGCTCTCCCGCCCCGTGTTGTCCTGGCCGGCGGGGTTGAACCAGAGGTGGATGACGCTCGCCCCCTGCTGGTAGATCCATAGATCCGTCGTCCAGAACGAGGTGTTCCGGCCCGTAATGTTGGCCACGACCGGAACGTAGCCCTCCAGGTGCCCCGGCGTCGCCTGGGCGGGGGCCGCCACGGCGGCCGCCAGGAGCAGGACGATGATCGGTACCAGCTTCCTCGTCATCGCCCCCTCCTGATCGACATGCCGGTCATGCCGCCACCCATGCCGCCGCCCATTCCACCGCCCATGCCGCCGGTGTTGCCGGTGTCGTAGTTCCAGAGCTGGTGCCCGTCGGCCGGGTCGAGCGCGACGACGATCGTCGATCCGAGGATGGACGAGCTCGCCGCGTCACCCTGCTGGATGGGGTTGGGACCCGTGTTCGCCGTGGTTCCCATGTTCATCAGCGAGATGTAGATGCGGGAGCCGTCCGGTGCGAACTGGACCATGGAGCCCATGTCGCCGTCGAGCGTTGTGCGCCAGCGCTCCTGGCCGGTCGTCAGGTCAAGACCGACAACGGTCACCTGGTCGGAAGGGCTGCTCACGCCTTGGGCGGTGATATCCATCATTGTGCCCCCGTTCCAGCCGCTGTCACCCATGTTGCCGGTCCCCATGAACCAGTCGTTGACCAGCACGACGACCACGAGGTCGCCGTCGGTCGCCGGCATCATGGGCCAGCCGTCCGTGAAGTCCACGCGCCAGCGCTCGGTACCGTCCGGGCCGATGTTTACCAGTGATCTGGCGATGGTTCCGGTCTGGCTGGACCCGTTCATCATCGCCTCCATGTCCATGTTGGTGACGAGAAGGCTGCCGTCGTCGGCGACGACCATCATGCCCGAGCTGCCCATCATCGGGCCTCCCGAGCCCATGCCACCGCCCCCGTGGGCGAACACCAGGCCGGACGCGGCCACCGTCAGTGCGGCGAACATTGCCAGTGCGATCATTCCTTTTCTCATCTGGTACCTCCAGGTTTCCTCTCGTTGTTCTCGACGCGACGGACCAGGGATCCGTGACGTCCGGTGGGTCGTCCTCTTTTTCTCCACCGATCACGGCGGACAACGGGTCCGGCCGCGGCAGCCGCGGCGGCCGCCCCCCTTCGCCGCCACCCAGGTATCCTTGGGCCCATGCCGAAGACTCCGCGGAACAGACCTCGCGAGTACCGCGTGCGACCTGGGTTCCCCGGCGGCGCCGGCTTCCGGCGCCTCGGCTGGTTGGCCCTTTTCGGCCTGCTTCTCAACGGCAACTGGGAGTGGTTGCAAACGCCCTTCTACGATGACGGCGGGGTCGGCCTCAACACAGTCGTTCGCTACCGTTTTCACTGCACCCTGGTGGATCTCCTGATCCTCCTCGGGTGCGTGGCGGCGGTCAGCGCGGCCGCGCGTGGAGTCGCATGGTTGAGGCGGCCGACCGGCCGTGAGATGGTGGCCCTCTCCCTCCTCGGGACCGCGTACACCGCAGTGAGCGAGCAGATCAACGTCGGACTCCAGGCGAGCTGGAGGTACTCGCAGCTCATGCCGCTGGTTCCCGGAACCGAGATCGGCCTGGTTCCCCTGCTCCAGTGGCTCGTGCTGCCATCCGCGGCCGTCTGGCTCGCGTCGCGCGCGCGGTAAGAAGCGCTCTTTCCTCATACCCTCACCAGTACGTGTCCCGGGAGCGTCGAACGAAACACGCCCCGGGAGGTTTTTTCAGGCCGCCGGAGGATGTCCGTCATCCCTCGACCTTCCCGTAGACACGATCGAAGGCGGCGATGACCTCGGCCGCGGAACGGCCGGCCCGGATTCGCTCGCGAATGAACGCCTTGACCTCCTGCGCACCCCGGTCGTGATCGCAGTCGCAGTCGGCGAGGCGCAGCTGGCAGTTCCCGCAGGGGCAGTCGATGCGCCGGGCCACCTCGAGAAAGACATCACCGCCGCCCCCGTCGTCGGCCGAGGCCGTTCGGGCCGCCTCCGGTGCCGTCTTGAGCGCTCCGGGGAAGCGATCGGCAATCGTCGCGACCACGTCGTCGACACCGCTCTCTCCGGCGAGAAGGGCCACGATGGCCGACTTCATCTCTGTCGCGGTGCCGCAGTTGCAATCTGCCAGCTCCTTCCCACAGGTACCGCACGGGCAGCGAAAACGCCGTTCGATCTTGCCCACGCGCGGGTCGCGGATCTCCGCGACGAGGACGTCGGAACGCGCCGGCGCGATGGATTCCTGCGGAGCTTCGGCGGTCTTCGGCCGGACGAGCAGCGCCATCACGGCGACGGCGACGGCCACCGTCCCGACGATGACGAGCCAGCCCAGGCCGACCCTTTCACCTGTCCCGGGTCCCCTCCGGGACCCCGCCTTCTTCCGGATCGTCTGCTTGCTCATGATGCTCTCCTTCGCCGGCCGCCCGTCGTCAGCCGCTCCGGGCGGGCTTGATGCTCACCGAGAGGATCCGAACGGTGCCGTGCCCGTCGAGATAGAGCCCCGCGCGGCCCGGCTCCCCGGCGGAACCGTGCCCGTGAACGGCCAGCTTCCCGTCGATGAAACCCTTCATGTGATGGCCGACGGCCGTCGTCCGCAGCGTCACGGCTCCCGCGGGGGCGGCGACCGACGCCGTCCCCAGAACCTTTCGGCCCTCCTTCGACCTCCGCACGAGCTGCGCACGGCCCGAGGTCGACACGGTGAACAACACCGCGGAGCCGTCCGCCCCCACGTGATGGGCCAGGCCCACCGTTCCCTGGAACCCGGACAGATCGAGCCGCGCCTCGGCTGTAAGATCACCCAACGTCCCGGCCAGGGTGAGCACGCTTTCCCCGTTCACCTGAAGCCCGAGACCTGCCCCGGCGCCGGCGACCGCGCTCACGGCGTCCGGGCTGCCGCCCCGCGCCCCGACCAGGATGCTGCCCAGGGCCGCGCCGTCGCCGGACGTCGGCCGCCATTCGATCGAGCCGTCTTCACCCCTCGTCAGCCGGGCCTCGGGTGGCTCGACAACGGCCGCCGGAACGCCGGCCGGAGCCGCCTCGGCCGCCGGAGTCTCCGGCGGCGTCACGGCGACGCCGTGGCGAAAGACCAGTGCGCCCCCGAGGTCCGCGGTGCGGGCAACCAGGAACGCCGCCCCCAACATGACGGCAAGGGCCGCCGCCCGCAGGAGACCGAAACGCGCCACGGGACGATGCGCTCCCCTCACGCTGGCCCACACCCGCAGGGCCGCCGCAAGCACGAGGGCCGCCGTGGCCAGCAGTGCGAGGTCGGCGTGGTCCGCGAGAACGATCTCCGCCCGCCCGGAGAGGGTACCGACACTGTCGGCGGCCTGCCGGCCCGCCAGGTACGCGGCCGCCGCCCCCAGGGCTGCAAGCGCATACAGCGCCGCCGCCGCACGCTCCCACCAGGTCCGCCGGGGCAGGACGATGGCGACCAGCTCCAGGAACAGCGCGGTCATGGCCAGCGCCACCGGAAAGTGCACCAGCGCCGGGTGCAGGTTGGGCAGGGACGTGAACGAGCTCAGGAATCCGGTCATGGTGACTCGCTCCCTTCGGGCTCACCGGCGCCCGGTGCCCGGAGCCGGCCGAAGCTCGGATCGTCCCCTCCCTTGAGGTAACGGCCCGGCCGCTCCCGGAAGGCGCTGAGGCACATCTTCGAGCAGAAGTGGTACTCCACAGTGTTGAATGTCGTCCATGGGGCCTCCGGAGAGTCCACGGACATGCCGCAAACGGGGTCGACCCATGCCATCGTCGTGCTCCTTTCCATGCTGCTCGTTCATCTCACATCCATGTTGCGCGTCGTTTCATACCGCCACCCGCCGCAGGCGGAGGGCGTTACCGACCACCGACACGGAGCTGAAGCTCATGGCGGCGGCGGCGATGATCGGGGAAAGCAGGAGGCCGAAGACGGGGTACAGCACACCGGCCGCGATCGGCACTCCGAGCGAGTTGTAGGCGAAGGCCCAGAACAGGTTCTGCTTGATGTTGCGCATCGTGGCGCGGGAGAGGCGCCGGGCGCGGACGATCCCGCCCAGGTCGCCTTTGACCAGCGTGACCCCGGCCGATTCCATGGCCACGTCGGTCCCGGTTCCCATGGCGATGCCCACGTGCGCCTGGGCCAGCGCCGGTGCGTCGTTGATCCCGTCGCCGGCCATGGCGACGATCCGTCCCTCGGCCTGGAGCCGCTTGACCACCTCGGCCTTCTGGTCGGGCAGGACCTCGGCGATGACCTCGTCGATACCGAGTCGCCGGGCCACGGCCTCGGCGGTCGTGCGGCTGTCACCCGTGAGCATGACCACGCGGAGCCCCTCCTTGTGAAGGTCCTCGATGGCCCGGGGAGTGGTCTCCTTCACGGGATCGGCCACGCCGACGAGACCGGCCGGCCTGCCGTCGATCGCCGCGAACATGACCGTCTGCCCCTCGGCCCGCAGCTCTTCGGCGCGGTTCGAGAGATCGCCGGGCTCCGCCCCGACCTGCTCCATCAGGGCCCGGTTGCCCACCGCCACGGTGTGGCCGTCGACCTTCCCGACGACGCCCTTGCCGGTGACGGATTCGAAATCCGACGCGTTGGCAAGCTCGAGCCCCCGCTCGACGGCACCCTCGACGATCGCTTCCGCGAGTGGATGCTCGCTGCCGCGCTCCAGGCTGGCCACCAGACGCAGGAGCTCTCCCTCTCCGGCGGTGCCCGCCGGAACCACCGCCTGCAGCTTCGGGCTGCCCTCGGTCAGGGTCCCGGTCTTGTCCACCACCAGGGTGTCCACCTTGCGCATGACCTCGATGGCCTCGGCGTTCTTGAACAGCACGCCGGCCGTGGCGCCCTTGCCCGTGGCCACCATGATCGACATCGGGGTGGCCAGACCGAGAGCGCACGGGCAGGCGATGATCAGCACGGCGACCGCGTTGATGAGGGCGTGGGCCATCTTTGGGTCCGGCCCCCACAGCGCCCAGACGACGAAGGTGATCACCGCCACCCCGACCACGGCGGGCACGAAGTAACCCGCCACCTGGTCGGCGAGCTTCTGGATCGGCGCCCGGCTCCGCTGGGCCTCGGCGACCATCTGGACGATGCGGGAAAGCAACGTGTCGGCCCCGACCTTCTCGGCGCGAATCACGAGGGAGCCGGTGCGGTTGATGGTGGCGCCGATCACCCGGTCCCCGGGGGCCTTGGTCACCGGGATCGGTTCGCCGGTGATCATGGCCTCGTCGACCGAGCTCGACCCTTCGATCACGACCCCGTCCACCGGGACCTTCTCGCCGGGCCGCACCCGTAGCCTGTCGCCCACCTGAACCTGGTCCAGGGGAACGTCTTCCTCTGTGCCGTCGTCGTTGATCCTCCTGGCCGTCTTCGGCGCCAGGCCCAGCAACGCCCTGATGGCGGCGCCCGTCTGGCTGCGGGCCTTGAGCTCGAGCACCTGGCCGAGCAGGACCAGGGTGACGATGACGGCGGCGGCCTCGAAGTACACGGCCACGTTGCCCGCAGCATCCCGGAAAGACGGCGGGAACAATCCCGGGAAGAGCGCGGCGACCACGCTGTAGGTGTAGGCGACGAAGACCCCGAGCCCGATCAGTGTGAACATGTTCAGCGAGCGGTTGACGACCGACTGCCAGCCCTTGACGAAAAAGGGCCACCCGCCCCACAGGACCACCGGCGTGGCGAGCACGAGCTGGATGAACGTGATCGTGTGCCTCGAAATGCCGCCCGTGCCGACGAGGCCCGGAATGAGGTCGGCCATCGTGATCAGGAAGACGGGTACCGACAGAACCAGGCTGACCCAGAACCGCCGGCGCATGTCCACCAGCTCGGCGCTCTCCTCCTCGCCGACGGTCACGGTCCTCGGCTCCAGGCCCATGCCGCAGATGGGGCAGCTCCCCGGCTCGTCGCGGACGATCTCCGGGTGCATCGGGCAGGTGTATTCCACCTTGGTTGCGGCCGCCCGGGGCGCGACCGGTTCCAACGTCATGCCGCACTTGGGACAGGCGCCGGGCTTGTCGGTCCGCACCTCCGGGTGCATCGGGCAGGTGTACTCGACCGGCGGCGGCACCTCGCAGACCGCGCAGCTCGCCCCGCCAGCCTCGTCCCCCGCGGGCGCCGACGAGGGAGCCGCCGGCTCCTCCGAAGCCGGGGCCGGCTTCGCAGTGTAAACTTCCGGCGCCGCCCGGAACTTCTCCAGGCAGTGCGCGGAGCAGAAGAAGATGGTCTTGCCGTCGTGCTCGAGTCGGTATTCGGTCGCTCCCGGGTCGATCTCCATGCCGCACACGGGGTCGGTCACGAGTGCCCCGGCGTCGACACCGTGATCGTGGGAGCCTGGGTGCGAATGGTGTTCATGGTCGTGCATGCGTCCCTCTCTGAGCCCTACTGGCCCGTCCGTCGCAGCTCCTCGAGCCGCCGTTTGTACTCCTCGTCGTCGATCTCTCCCCGCGCGTAACGCCGTTTCAGGATCTCCTCCGCCGACGCGGACCGCGCCGGGCCGGAGGGAGCCGTCAGGGCACGGATGACGACCAGCACGAGGACGATCAACGCCACCGGCCAGATCCACATCCAGCCCATGCCGAATCCACCGTGCATCATGGCTTCTTCTCCAAGCCGCCCAGCCGGCCAAACCCAAATCCCCACGGGGGGAGGGACGGGGCCGCGCCGGCGCCGGCCCCGTCCCTTCGGCTCACTTCTTGGAAGTCTCCCCGGCGGCCGGCGCCGAGGTCTGCTCCTGCTGCATCTTCTTCTGCATCATCTTCTTCATCATCTTGCACTTCGGCATCGAGCCGCCGGACATGCCGCCCATCATCTTGGACATCATTCCCTTGTGCATGCCCATCATCATCGTGTGCATGTTCTTGCGCTGCTGCACGAGCTCGTTGAGGAGGGCCGCCATGGCGTCGATCTTCGCCTGCCCGGTAGCCGTGTTCATCGCGGTCACCAGCTCGTCGAGCTTGGCGTCCATCATCTTGCACTTCTGCATCATCTGCTGTCTCTTCTGCATCATGGCCTTGCATTTGGCCGGCATGCTCCCCTGCTGCGACTGGGCTCCGCTTTTTGCCGTCGCGGCCGGCGTGTGGTGCTGCGGCGTGTCGGGGCCCGTCTGGGCCGTTGCCGCGGGCAGTCCGAGAAGGGCTCCCAGGAACAACGCCCCGGCGATCTGGATGACTCTCTGATTCCTCATGCTGTCTCTCCTTTCTCCCCCGGTGCCGGCTCCCGCCGGTGCACCGGTGTTCGTGTGCCCTCGAATCCGTTCTCAGGCACGAGTGACCTCGTGATCTGCGCCGGTTGTTCCCCAGCGCCGCGAGAAAAAGTTGTGAAGAGGTACGAAGAGAAGGCCGGCGTAGGCCCCCAACAGGAAGCTCTCGGCGAGGCCGAGCACGAAGCTCCCGACGGTAATCCAACGGAAGCCGGGCAGGATCGACTCCAGGAAGGCGTGCATGTGCAGGGCGTTGGGCGTCACCGCCCCCCACAGCACGCACACGACGAAGCTGACGGCCGCCCAGCTGGCGAGAGCCCAGGTCCACACCTTGATGTTGAGCATGGCGATTCCTCCTTTGGGTTCGGCGTCCGGCTCAGAGCGGGACCCGGCCCCGCCGGTCCGTCCGCCCGTTGTCGTGATGTGGCCGGATCCAGCCGGTGTGTCTCCATCCCCATCGGCGGTTTTCTTTCCTCCCCCATGGCCGTGGCTGTGGAAGAAGTGCATGCCGACGCACAGCGCAAGAATGAGGAGAAAGAACCAGCTTTCCAGCAGCACGTTCATGTTCTCATCCCTCCTCCGCGATCACCCTGTGACGCTGGCACCGGCACCACGTGCAATCGCAGCCGTCCATCAGACATTCCCTGTGCCGGCGGCGGCTGGATACACGCTTTCGGGCGAGGGGGTACAGCGCGCGTTTCCAGAGCCTCGGCGCATACAGCCGGCCGAGCCAACCGCGCGGATCGCCGCGGGCTGCGACCCGGCCCAGAACCCACGACAGGGCTCGCCCGCCGGCCACCCCGAAGAGAAAACGGTTGACCGCCGCAGCCTGCATCTGGCCCGCAAACCGCCGCCGCCACATTTCTTCGAAGCTTTGGGGTGAGCCGGCCAGGAAGGCCCGGGCCGCCATGTGACCCGTGGCGAGGGCGTAACGAAGCCCGAAGCCCCACAGGGTGTCCTGGAATCCTGCCGCCTCTCCCACCGTGAGCAGCCTTCCCTGGACGGTCGTTTTGGGTAGCTCGAAATTCCCGTAACCACTGAAGGGTTGCGGGCGGTCCAGCTCGATCCCTAGTCTCGAGGTGAAAAAAGAGACCGTTCTTTCGAGGTACACCGCCTCGCGGTGGAAATCCTCGAACATACAGCTGGCCACGGTTCCCCGGCCTCCGTGGATGAGCAGGTACGCGTATCCGCCGGGGGCGAGCCGCTGGTCGAGGGCCACCCAGGCGCCGTCGGCGCTCGCGGTCTCGAACAGGTACCCCACCGCGATGGCGTCGACACCGCGCGGACCGGTGGCCACGATCCCGCCTTCGGGCAGGTGATCGACCCGGTCCTGGAAACGCACCTCGACTCCCAGGTCGAGGGCCTGCTGGAGAAGTCCGCGATCCAGGGTCCCCGGCGCCGAGCCACGGCGGACGAGGTAATAAAGCGGCACCGACGACCTCGCCGCCAGCTTGCGGCCCAACGAGTCGAAACAAACTTGCTCGTGGTACGGGACGTGATCGAAGTTGGGCCGGATCCCCATGGACTCGATCTCGGCGATGATGTCCGTGGAGGAGGTCCAGTTCTCCAGCCCCTGGAAGTCTCCGTGAAACCTTCCCCCGACGTCCCGTTCCTTTTCGTGAACCACGACGGTGGCTCCGCCGCGGGCAGCGGTGATCGCGGCTGCCAGGCCGGCCGGACCGGCGCCGACCACATGAAGCGTATCGCGTGCGGTCACACCGCACCTCCCGGACCCGCCGGCGCCGGGCGGCGGAAGAGGTCCCGCAACCTGGGGATGAACGCCGGGGTGGTGGCGGCCCAGCCGGCGTACGCCTCACCCTGGGCGGCCCGTACCTCACGCTCCTCGCGGCGGGCGAGATGGACGTACATCGAGACGAGGACGGGGAACATCAACAGGGTCGGCAGGGTCGGCCACTGGAGCAGGAATCCGACGATGATGACGATGAAGGCGGCGTACTGGGGGTGACGGATGCGGGCGTAGGGTCCGGTCGTGGCGAGCCCGCCCCGCTTCTGGGCTGCAAACAGCACGCGCCAGGCGGATGCGAGGAGGACGAGCCCGCCGACGATGAACAGGGTGCTCGCGATATGGAGGGGATCGAAATGTGCATCACCCTTGAGCCCCAGGAGCGTGTGCCACAGGTGCCCGGACTGGTGTGAATAGAGATCGATCCCCGGAATCTTCCGGGTGAGCCATCCCGACAGGAGGTAGATCGTCAGCGGGAAACCGTACATCTCGGTGAACAGGGCGATGACGAACGCCGAAAAGGCCCCCAGGGACCGCCAGTCGCGCCTCGAACGCGGCCGCGTGAAGCTGAACGCGAAGACGATGATGATCAGCGAGTTGATGATCACGAGCGGCCACAGGCCGTAAGCGCCGTTACCGTGCATGCCCGGCCTCCCCTCCTCCGGTGGGAGCAGCGAAGGACGCGGCGCCGGTCGCGGACTCGGCATCGATGATCCTCCCGGATGTTTCTTCCATCCCACGTCCGAGCAGCTCCACGATCTCGTCGGCGGCGGCGAGCATGCGCCGAACCGCCCTGGTGCCCTCGGCGGACAGAGCATGCCGGGCGCCGAGAATGCTCGCCGCCAGGTTGAGCTCCCTGAGCGCAGGGATGCTCTTCTGACGCAGCTCGATGCGGGAACGCTCGGACGCGGCGCGTCTTTCGGCCTCGACCCACTGGGTGATGCTCCGCTCCAATGCGGCGCCGACCGCCGCTATATGTTGGGTGAGCTCGGCGATCTCCTTACCTCCGCCCACCTCGGCCTCGATGTTCCAGGGTCCCCGGCTCATGCGTTCGAGCTGATTCCGGACCCGGCGGAGCGGAAGCGCCGCACCCCAGTAGACCGACGCCTCCACCGTGACCAGCAGGACCAGCAGGACACCCAGCGCAAGGAAGGCGGAAGAACGCCGCAACCTCGCCCTCAACGTCCCGGAGAGATCCTCTGTGGCGCGGGCGAGAATGAATCCGTGACCGTCGGCCAAGGGCACGCTCACCCAGCGCCCGTCACCGGCCGGACTCGCCTCGGCGTACTTCAGCTCGATGCCGAACGATCCGAGCTCGGACGCCGTCGCGGCAACCGTGCGGGCGATGTCCGAAGGCCGGTCCTCCGACACCATGTCGGCCACGTGGTGGGCGAAACCCGCAGCCTGCTCCCGTTCCCACGCGGCCACCTCCGCGCTCGTGGTCCGCCCGGCAACGATCGTGTGCAGGGAAAGTACCACGAGAACCGAGGCGCTGGCCGCCAGGCCGACTCTCTGGGCGAGCGTGAGACGTCGCATATGTCACCCTCCCTGCGGCCGCGCGGAGCTCCGTTCGGGGGGCTCTGCGGGAGATCTCCCGGAGGGTCGGCTCGGAACCCACCTCGGCGTCCTGAGCTCCAGCACCTCACCGCAGCGCGCCCGGGATGCACCCATGTACGGGTTGGAGACCTCATCCTTGAAGCGCTGGAGCCAGACGTTGTTGTGGAGAGGGCAGAAGACGACGACCAGTCCCTCGAGATCGGCGGCGCCCCGGTAGGCTAGGAGGGCCCGGGAGAGCCTCGCGAACGCTGCACGCGCCTTCTCGATGCCGGCGGCGAACGCCACCTCTCTCGCGGCATCCGAAATGGCACGGAGCCGCTCGGATGTCACACGGCTCTCGACCTTCCCGGAGCTCCGCGCCTCCTGGGCGAGCCCCCGGGCGAGCACGCCCAGCCTGTCCGCATGGTACGGCACTTCGAGCATGGTGTCGGATGCCAGGGCCAGCCGGATGGCGTTGTAATGGTTGAACAGCTGCCGGAAACGCTTATCTCCTCCGGCGACGCCCACCTGCGCCAGCAGCACGGCGGTGAGCACGAGCGCTCCTGTGGTCGACATCGACCGGCTCATGGAATCCTCCCTACGATCTTTTCTCCGCGCCCCCGGCCCCTGCCGACGGGGATCAACGTCAGCCGGGGAGAAACCCGGGCGGCCGGGTCGTTGCATCGTTCGTAAGACACGCTCATGCTCCTCGTCCGTTTCGTGGCTCGGCGACCTCGGACTCCGGTTGCCGGCCGGTCGCTCCGGGCGGCGGGGACGAACCCCCGGGGGCCGACGGCCCCCGGGGCGTTCCCGCACGTCAATCCGAAACGATCTTTCCGCACTGCAACATCTTCGTGCCCAGGTACGGGTTGGCGATCTTCTCGGACTCCTGAAGCCACGGCTTCTTGGCCATCGGGCAATAAACCACGTGGGGTCGCTGGCCGGAGGCCATGTCTCGATACCGAACCATCAACACCGAGAGCTTTCCGAAGGCCTCGCGGGCTTCGGCGAGGTTCCTGCTCGCGGCGAGGCGCATCGCGGCACGCTCCACACCGGGCAGCAGTGCCCGGCAGGTATCCGCCTTCGCGCCGGGCACGCCGGCCCCGGCGGCGGAGAACCTGGCGGCGGTCTTGCGTGCGATGTCGCCGATCGCCCGCGCGTGCTCGCTCACCCCCTTGGTCGTATCCGCGGCCAAGGCGGTGGCGATGGCCTCGTAATGCGGCACCATGGCGGAGAACGCCGTCTTCGCCGTGCCGCGACTCCCCGCCGCCTGCACGGGAATCGCGAGTCCCACGGTGACGGCCAGCAAACTCATGGCAGTGATCACGTTTTTCATGGAGGACCTCCCTATTTATTGAGGGACTGGGGCGCCTCGTCTCCGGTCCGGATCTTGATCGCCCGTTCCACGGGCGTGACGAACACGATGCCGTCGCCGGCGTAACCGGTGTGCGCGGCCTTGAGGATCTCGGTGAGGAGTCTGTCCACACAGTCGTCGTCGCAGACCACCTCGATCTTCGCGACCACCGGCGCCTTCTTGATCTCGCTCGGTGCCAGGGTGAAGAGCAGCGGCTCGTAGCCGTAGCCGACGCCGTTGACCCTGGTGATGGTGATCCCGGGGGCGCCGGCCTCCTTCAAGGCGCGGATGACGTCATCGACCTTGGTGGTTCGAACGAAGGCTTTGAGCAGTTTCATGGCGTCTCCTTTCACGCGCTCTCGAGCTCGGCGGCGAGCTCACCGCCCCCGTCACCGGGGTGATCGTCGCGCGGGAACAGCGGCGTCCGTTTGACCTTCAACGACCGCCAGAGGAAGTAGATGGCCGGGAAGACGATCAGCTCGGCGATGAACGAGCTCAGAACACCCCCGACCAGCGGTGCAGCGATCCGGCGCATGACGTCGGCGCCCGTACCCCGCGCCCAGAGCAAGGGGCCCAGAGAGAGAAGAATCGCCATGACCGTCATCATCTTCGGCCGGATTCGTTTCACCGCGCCGTGGTCGACGGCCTCGACGAGGTCATGGAAGGTCGCCATATGTCCCTCGTCCCGCCAGCGCTCGTAGGCGATGTCGAGATACAGCAGCATGACGACCGCGGTTTCGGCCGAGACTCCCGCCAGGGCGATGATGCCCACCCAGACGGCGATCGACCAGTTGTAGTGCAGGAGGTAGAGCAGCCACACCGACCCGACGATCGAGAACGGAATCGCGGACAGGACGATGAGAGTCTTGATGATCGACTTGGTATTCAGGTAGAGAATCAGGAAGACCAGGAACAGCGTGATGGGAACGATCAGTCGGAGGCGTGCTTTGGCCCGCTGCATGTACTCGTACTGGCCCGACCAGAAGATCGTGTAGCCGGCGGGTAAGTGAACCTTTTCCGCGACCACTTTCTTTGCACGCTGCACCCACGTTCCGACATCGATACCGCGCAGGTCCACGTACACCCAGGCGTTCGGGCGGGCGTCCTCGGTCTTGATCGACGGAGGGCCCTGGTGAATTCGGATGGTGGCCAGCTGGGAGAGCGGCACCTGGACGCCGGTGGGCGTCGCCACCAGGGTGTCCTTGAGTTGCTGGACGTTGTCCCTCAGCTCCCTCGGGTAGCGGACGTTGATCGGGAAGCGGTTCAGCCCCTCGACGGTCCAGGAGACGTTCATGCCCCCGATCGCCGACTTGATCACGTCCTGAATGTCCCCGACCGTGAGCCCGTACCGGGCCGCTGCCTTGCGATCGATGTCGAAGTCGACGTAGTTGCCGCCCATGACCCGCTCGGCGTAGGCCGAGAGGGTCCCGGGCAGGCCCTTGACGACCCCCTCCACCTCCTTCCCGATCCGTTGCAGCTCGTTGAGATCGGGCCCGGCAATCTTGATCCCCACCGGGGTCTTGATGCCGGTGGAAAGCATGTCGATGCGGGTCTTGATGGGCATGGTCCAGGCATTCGTCACGCCCGGGATCTGGATCGCCTTGTCCATCTCCGCGATGAGCTTGTCCTTGGTCATCCCCGGCCGCCACTCCTTGGGATCCTTGAGGATGATCGTGGTTTCCACCATGGAAAGCGGCGCCGGGTCGGTCGCGGTCTCCGCACGTCCGACCTTGCCGAACACCGACTTGACCTCGGGGAAGCTCTTGATGATCTTGTCGGTCTGCTGCAGGAGCTGCTTCGCCTTCGTGATCGAGATACCGGGGAAGGTGGTCGGCATGTAGAGAAGATCGCCCTCCCAGAGCGGCGGCATGAACTCCGAGCCCATCCTCTTGGCGGGGTACCAGGTCACGGCCACGATGACGATGGAGATCACGACCACGAACCACCGCCAGCGGAGGGCGAGGTTCAGGAAGGGCGTGTAGACGGCCTGCAGCATGCGCGAGATCGGGTGGTGCTCCTCGCTACGGATGTTGCCGCGCACGAACCAGTACATCAGCACCGGGATGATCGTCACCGCCACGATGGACGCCATGGCGATGGAGTAGGTCTTGGTGAAGGCCAGCGGCTTGAACAGCCGGCCCTCCTGGGCCTGGAGCGTGAAGATGGGCAGGAAGGACACCGTGATCACCAGCAGGCTGTAGAACAGCGTGGGCCCCACCTCCTGCGCCGAGCGCAGGATGATCTCGAAGTGGCTCCGCTGGCCCTTCCATTCCTCGTAGTGCTTGTGCCCGTTCTCGATCATGATGATGGCGGCGTCCACCAGCACCCCGATGGAGATGGCGATGCCTCCGAGCGACATGATGTTGGCTCCGATCCCCTGCACCTTCATGACGATGAAGGCCAGCAGGATCGAGATGGGGATGGACAGGATCGCCACGAACGCGGACCGGAAGTGGAACAGGAAGACGATGCACACCAGTGCGACGATGATCGACTCCTCGATCAGCGTGTGGGTCAACGTCTCGATGGAGCGCTCGATCAGGGGCGTGCGGTCGTACGCCACGGAGATCTTCACGTCCTTGGGAAGGCCCTGTTTCAGCTCGGCCAGACGTTTCTTGACGTTGGCAATCGTGGACAGGGTGTCGGCGCCGTAGCGGACGACGACCACGCCTCCCACCGTCTCGCCCTCGCCGTTCCAGTCGGCGAGGCCGCGCCGGATCTCCGGGCCGATGGTGACGTGGGCGACGTCCTTGAGAAGGATCGGCGTCCCGCCGGGACCGACGCCGACGGCGATGTTCTCGAGGTCCTTGACCTCCTTGACGTAACCGAGGCCCCGGACCATGAACTCCCGCTCGCCCGATTCGACGAGCCGGCCGCCCACGTCGTTGTTGGAGCGCTTGATGGCCATCTTGATCTTGGACAGCGGGATCCTGTACGCCCGCAGCTTGACCGGGTCCACCTCGACCTGGTACTGGCGGACGAATCCCCCGATGGAGGCCACCTCGGACACGCCCGGCACGGACATCAGGCCGTACTTGAGGTACCAGTCCTGGTACGTTCGAAGCTCCGCCAACGAACGCTTCGGCGAGTTGAGAACGTACATGAACGCCCAGCCGACGCCCGTGGCGTCCGGACCAAGCTGCGGTGCCACGCCCTCGGGAAGCTGGCCCGCCATACCGTTGAGGTATTCGAGCACACGGGAGCGGGCCCAGTACAGGTCGGTCCCGTCCTTGAAGATCACGTACACGAACGAGAACCCGAAGAAGGAATAGCCACGGACCACCTTGGCGTAGGGGACCGCGAGCATCTTGGACTCGATGGGGTAGGTCACCTGGTCCTCGACCACCTGTGGCGCCTGGCCCGGGTACTCGGTGTAGATGATGACCTGAACGTCGGACAGGTCGGGAATGGCGTCGAGGCGGGTGTGCTGGATGGCCCACACCCCGCCGAGGATGGAAAAAAGCACACCGATCACGACCATGAACTGGTTCTTCAGCGACCACTCGATGATCCGGTTCAGCATGACGGCCTCCGGTTGGGTGAGGGGGTGAGGGGGTGAGAGGGAGAGGGGGTGAGGGGGTGCGGCACGATGTCCTTACGAACTGGTGATAGGATGTTAGAGGACACGACTGTGGAAGAACGGCGAGCTTCGAGCGGCATGGAGTTGACGGCCGTCATTTGGGAGGAGCAGGACGGTTTTGTCTCCTTGTGTCCAGAGCTCGGTGTCGTTTCTTGCGGAAGCACGGCGACGGAGGCCCAGGCGATGCTCATGGAGGCCGTCGCGCTGTACCTCGAGAACGTCAAGGCTCTCGATGGTAAACTCGTACCATGAACGACGAGATCATCTTCGAGGTGACCCAAGAGTCCGATGGCGGGTACGTCGCCGAGTGCCTCACCGAGGCGATCGTCACCCAGGGCGACTCGTGGGATGAGCTTCGGGCGAACGTGCTCGAAGCCGTCCAGGCGTTCTTCTTCGATCGTCCGGCGCCTCAGTCCGTTCGCCTCCACCTGGTTCGCGACGAGCGTGTCGCCGTGGGATGAGGCTGCCGCGCGATCTCGCCGGCGAACGGTTGGTTCGGCATCTCTGCCGGCGGTGGGGTTACCGGGTCGTTCATCGGGTCGGGAGTCACGTGATCCTCGAAACCGATCAACCCGCTCATCAACGGCTCGCCGTTCCGGCACACGATCAACTGCGCGTTGGAACGCTGTCCGCAATCCTCCGCCAGGTCGCCCGGCACAAGGGCGTGAGCCGGGACGAGATACTCGAGGGCGTGTAGCACGAGCCCGGTTCATTTCCCACCTCCTTTGGTACCGTGGGTCTTGGCCTCGATCATCTTCTGAATCGCTTCCTTCAGGTTCGACTCGGAGTCGATCAGGAACTGGGCCGAGGTGACCACTTTTTCACCCTCGTTCAGGCCTTCGAGAACCTGTACGAAGCCGTCGCCCTCGGGGCCGAGCACGACGTCCCGCGGCGCGAACTGGCCGTTGCCCAGGGCAACCACGACGACGTTCCTCTCCCCGGTCCGGAAGACCGCCTCCGAGGGCACGGTCACGGCCCCCTTTGCCACCACCGGCTCGAAGAGCACGGTCGCGTACATCCCCACCCGCAGGCGCCGGCTCGGGTTGGGCACCTCGAGCGTCAGGCGGATCGTCCGCGTCCTCTCCGAGACCTCGGGCTCGATGTATCGCACCCGCCCCTGGAAGGTCTTGCCGGGGAAGTAGGTCAGCCTGATGGTCGCCGGGCTGCCGATCCTGACCCAGGGGAGCTGGTCGGAGAAGACCTCGACCGTCAGCCAGAGGTCGGAAAGATCGGCGATCTTGAGCAGCTCCATGCCCGGCCTCGCCGCCATGCCCTCGAGACCCTCCATCCGCGTCATCACGACCCCGCTCGCGGGGGCCACGACCTTGAGCGTCCGGAACACCTTGCCGGTCTTCTCGAGACGGGCGATCTGGTCCGGCGTGATGTCCCAGAACCCGAGCCGCTCCCGGGCCGCGTTCAACAGGCTTTTCGCCCGCCCGGCGACATCGGGGCCCGCCCCGCTCATGCGGTCGGCATACCGCTTGGCCGAGAGCAGCTCCTGTTCGGTCTGGACCAGAGCCGGCGAGTAGATCTCGAACAGCGGCTCACCCTTCTTCACCGGCTGGCCGATGTAGTTGACATAGGTCTTCTCGATGAAGCCCGTGTACTTCGTGGTGACCGAGACGATCTTCTCCTGATCGTAATCCAGGTAGCCGACCGTGCGAATCTGCCGGGTGATGTCGCGCCGCGTGACCTTCTTGGTGACCACGTTCATGTTCTGCTGGACGGCCGGATCGATGGTGACGACCGCACCCTGGTTCGCGGGAGCTCCACCACCACCGCCCCCGGACACCTCGTCCGCATACACCGGGACGTAGTCCATGCCCATGTCGTCCTTGCGCGGCACGGGAGAGGTGATCGTGGGATCCATGGGATTCCTGTAAAAGAGGATCTTGCGCCTGCCGCCCTTGGTGGCTTTGGCGGCCGGCTGTCCGCCGGTCTTCCCACCCGCCTTCTGGCCGCGAAGCGGGACCAGCTTCATGCCGCAGATCGGGCAGTTCCCGGGATGGTCCTGGATCACCTGCGGGTGCATGCCGCAGGTCCAGAGCTGCTTTTTCTTCCCGGCCTCGGCAGAGGCGGGAGCGGCCCCTCCGCCGGCGGCAGCGCCTCCGTGCGACAGGCCGAGCCAGCCGTCCACGGGGCTGATGCCCAGCGGGTCGGCAACGAGGAGGATGGCGACCAGGGCCCCGGCGAGCGCCCACAGGACCGCCCGCAGTGTGGCGCCGCCGGCCTCGCGACGGCGCGGTGATGGATGCGTTGCAAAAGTCTCTTGCTTCATTTGGCATTCTCCACTTCGTTGGTCACGGCCAGAGGTGCGCCGATGGTCCCTTCGAGCCGTGCCTCGGCGATGGCGAAATCGGTCCGCGCCCGGTCGGTCGCGATCCGGACCTGCAGGAGCACGCGCTCGGCGTCCAGCAGGTCGAGGGCGTTCAGCGTGCCGGCGGCATACGCCTCCTCCGCCGAGCGGAGGGATTCCGCCGCTTGGGGCGTCAGGACGTCATCGAAAAGGTGGACGCGCTTGCCGATCAGCTCGAGCCTGTCGGTTAGGTCGGCGAGGTCACCGTCGATGGCGGCGATGATCGAGCGCTTCTTCTGCTCCGCGGCCAACCGCTTCTGGATGGCCTCCTCGACGCCGGCCGCCAGCTTCTCCCGGCGTACCGGCAGGTTGATGGCCCCGAAGAGGCCGAGGACGTCCTTGCCGTTGTTCTCCGGCGGGTTGATCTCGCCGGCACGATCGCTGCGCTTGCCGACGAGCGCGTAACTCACACCGAGCGTCACGTCCGGCTTGTAGTCGATCTTTCTCACTTGCGTCAGGTGCTCGGCGGCCGCGATGAGGGCATCCGCCTCCGCCAGCTCCGGCCGGTTGTCGAGGGCCACGGTCCGCAACCTGTCCACCGCCGCGATCTTCTCCACCAGGGAGGGGAGCTCGAACCGCGGCACCGGCGTCCCCTTCGGCCGGTCCCGGAGCGCGTTGAGCCTGGCGGTCAGCGTCGCCCTTCTGGTGGCGATGGCGAGCAGGCGGTCGTCGTCACGGGTGATCTCCGCCTGGATCTTCACCACGCCCTGGGCGATCCCGACGCCGGATGCGTACCGGGCCTGCGCCAGCTCCTCGTAATGAGCGAGGGTCTGCCGGTCCGCCCTGACCTCCCGCTCGTCGGAGTCGAGGAAGGCGAGCTCGTACGCCAGCCGCCGCACCTCGGTGACCAGGGCCAGCTTCCTGGCCTCGACGCGTGCCCCGGCGGCCGCCGCCTCGGCCAGCGCGGCCCGCTCCCGGGCCGGAAGCTTGCCGAACCACGGGAACCTCTGGGACAGCGTCGAGATCGCGTACTGGGGACCGACCCGCGTTTCCGGAGTCTGCAGAAAGGCCGTGAACGACAGCACCGGGTCGGGCAGCGCCTTGACCTGGGGCGCGCGCTGCGCGGCGGCCCGGGCGGCCGCGGCCAGGCTCGCGAGGTCCGGGTTCCGGGCGAGCACGTCCTCCACCAGGAGCCTGAGCTTGGGATCCCCGAGCGCCCTCGTGATCGACTCGGCCGGCGAGGGCTTCTCGGCCCCGGCCGCCGGCGGCGTTGCCTCCTGCGGGGCGGCGTAGCCGGGGCCGGCCCACGCCGCGGCTATCACCAACGACGTCAGCAACAAGTTCTTGAATCTCAATTGAAATCTCCTTTCCCAGAACATCGTCACACACGCGATCTCACCACGTCAACCGGTACCTGATGGCCCGGCGTAGTGGTTAGCTCTGGGAAAGGATCAGATTAGGAAGGCGCAGTGAAGGAGGAAGGGGGCCTCGAGCGGAGTCGCGTGCACCCGCTGTCCGCGAGCCGCGACCCCGGAGACCGCGGCGACACCGCCCTCATCGGAAAGGTGCGCCGTTGTGGCGGCGGTCCACTGGGCGAGGTAGAGGGCCGCCGGCGCCTGGTCGTTGACGACGGGCGGAATCGAGCCACAGTGGCACTGCACGAACGTGCCGAGACTCCCGTCCGGCGACGCCGAAGAGCTCGCCGCGGCCTGGCGGGCCATGCAGCACTGGTGGGGACCCGGCGCCACCCGGGGGCACCACGCCGTGGTGAACCCGGCGACCCACACGGGGACCACCAAGATCACGAGAAGCGCAGCGACGGGTATACGATACTTGCTCATCAACTCACCCAACGCCGATAACGTACGCCTCATTCCCGCCGCTGTCAAGGGCGGTGCTTGCCTAGTTTCCCCAAGGTTTGGCGAGCGATCGCGGGACGCCGCCGCAGGCGGCGGCCCACGGCCGCGTGACCTCCGACACCACGGCCCTGCTTCCAGCGCGCTCCACAGCTGTCAGGGATCGCCACGTCGCCGTGAGACAGGGAAGCTCTGCTTCCCGCTGTCGAACGGCGTCCCGAGCGAGGGCCCGCCAGGACCCGAGCGACGGGACCCCCTCACGCCGGGAGCGCGCCGGGGAGCAGTGGGGAGCGCGCTCCAAAGCTGTCAGGGGTCGCCACGTCGCGTGCCTCCGGCACGCGACTCGCGATGACAGAGCAAAGGGCTTCGTTGAACGCCCCGCACCCCCCACGGTGTCATTGCGAGGAGGATTCCGCAGGAATCCGACGCGGCAATCCCCTCACGATCGGACACTCCCACGGAGAAGGTTCCTCCCCACGGACGGTCCTGCGGCGGGACGAGGGCCACTCCAGCGGCCCCCGTCAATCCCGCCACTCGGTTACGAAGACGTTGGTCTCGTGGGGCTTCGAGTTGTACCGGTTGGAGCAGAAGACGAAGGTCCTGCCGTCCGGGGCCCACATGGGGAAGCCGTCGAAACCCTTCGCATAGGTGATCCTCTCGAGGCCGCTCCCGTCGAGGTTCACCATGTACAGGTCGAACTCCCGGCCCGCCGGGTCGCCGTAGTTGCTGGAGAAGATGATCTTCCGCCCCGAGGGATGAAAGAACGGCGCGAAGGACGCCGCCCCGAGGTGGGTCACCTGCCGCTTGTTCGAGCCGTCGGCGTCCATGACCCAGATGTCCAGCGTGGTCGGGCGAATGAGGTTCTTGGCCAACAGCGAACGATAATCATGAAGCTCGGCCTCGGTCTTCGGGTGATAGGCCCGGTAGACGATCTTCGAGCCGTCGGGAGAGTAGAACGGTCCACCGTCGTACCCCGGCTCTTCCGTCAGGCGGCGGACGTCGGACCCGTCGAGGTTCATGGAATAGATGTCGAGATCCCCGTCGCGCATTGACGTGAAGACGATGCGGTCGCCCCGGGGCGAGATGACGGCCTCGGCGTCGTACCCCGGAGTGGTCGTCAACGGCACCAGGCCGCTGCCGTCGGCATTCGCCCGGAAAATGTCGTAGCCGGGATAGACCGCCCACACGTAGCCGTGGCTGCGGTCCGGCGGCGGCGGACAATCGGGGCCCGCCAGGTGCGTGCTCGAGTAGAGAATGTGCTTCCCGTCGGGGTAGAAGTACGAGCACGTCGTCCGGCCCTTGCCGGTGGACACGAGCTTGAGGCCGGAGCCGTCGATACCCATGGTGAAGATCTGGTCGCAGCGGAACGGCGGCCGCGTGGACTGGAAGATCAGCCGGCGGCCGTCGAAAGAAAAGTACGCCTCGGCGTTCTCGCCGCCGTCGGTGAGCATGTGCAGCTTCGAGAAGTGCCGCTCCCGCGGATCGGGGTCGATCCAGCGGGGAGCGTTGCCGGCGGCCACCGTCGCCGCGGGCTCCGGCCCGGTCTGCTTCGAGCACCCGGTGAAGGCCGCCGCCGTCACGACGCACAGAACAAGCACCCACGTTCGTCTCATGGCATCTCCTTCCCTTGTGGCGCGGCATTGTGACACAGATTTCCAGCTTCTCCGAAGCCGGCCCGCGCGGCGCGGCCCACCGTCGCGACTGCCGGCCCGAGGTCACACCTTGCCGCGGCGCGGCTTGAAAACCCTCCCCGACCCGTTGTAGGTATACGTCAACAGTCCCATGGCTCACGAGTCCTTTCAATACCGCCGCTCGAGTCAGCGAAACCGTCGTCGGGGAGGTGGTCTGCCTCAAGCGGCAGGAACCAAGGAGAAGGAGGAGGTATGAGGAAGCTCGTCTTGCTCGCATGTCTCGTCGTTGCGGCGCCGGTCTTCGCCAACACCGGCGTCGCGTTCGTTCACGGTACCGGCCACCAGACGGACGCCTACCACGACTACTGGAAGGCGGACTTCGTCGACTCGGTGCGCCAGGGCCTGGCGAACCCCGCCAATTACACGGTGATCAACTGCGACTTCACGCAGTACATGTGGACCTCCGGGGCGGCGGGCTGCCTCGCCACCCAGCTTTATGACTTCATCACCAGCAAAAACATCGACGATCTCGTCGTGATCACCCATTCCAACGGCGGCAACGTGATGCGGTGGATCCTGTCCAACCCCACGTGGGACAGCCGGTACCCGACGATCATCAACGCCATCCGCTGGGTGGACGCCCTCGCCCCGTCCAGCCTCGGCACGCCCCTCGCCGACGCCGTGATGAACGGGACCGTCTTCGAACAGGCGGTCGGCTGGCTCCTCGGGTACCAGAACGACGCCGTGCGCATGCAGCAGACCAGCTGGATGGCCTACTACAACGCGAACTGGCTGTACGGCACCAGCGGCCGGCCGGCGCTCCCGGTCGGGTTCTGGGACGTGGTCGGCACGGACGTCGAGACGGCCCCGTGGGATCCGGACAGCTACTGCGGCGGGTACACCCTCAACGTGGGCCTCGAGATCACCCAGGCCTGGCTCGACAGCTGCTCCGACGGCTTCCTCGACTGCACCAGTCAGTCGGGGGCGGGAACCCTCTGGTTCAAGGATGTCTGGAGGACCCAGGGGAGTGAGCCTCTCTGCCACAACCAGAGTCGGAGAAAGTGCTTCGGCCTCGATGTCATCCTGCGGAACGACCTGTGAGAGGAGCCGGTCTCATGAAACGATCCACCATCACTACAGGCATTCTCGGCGTACTCGTCCTCCTCGCCGGCCAGGCCTTCGCAGCCACGCCGGTCAGGCTGCTGCGACCCGCTCCCGGGGACCTCTTCTCCACCCGCCTCGTCCCCGCGGCCCAGGCTCCCGCGCCGACGGCGAACACCAGCCATGACCCGGTGACCTTCAGTTGGCCGTTGGAGGCAAGCCGCCCCTTGAGTCTCGAGAACCGTCCCTTCACCAAGCGCAGCCGGGAGTACTGGAGAAAGGTCACGGCGTCCGAGCTCGAGAGGGGCGTCTTCATCGACGTCGTCACGCCCGGGGCGATCATCCGGATCAACCCGGTGGCGGGATCCGCGCCCGCCGGCGCCCGCGCCCTCAGGCCCTCGGAGCTGGAGATCATCTCCGGCTCGCACGGACGCATGGACGTCTCTTCGGCCGCCGCAACGATCGCCCAGGAGGCGGACCTCGCACGGGCCGACATCCGATTCCCGGAGGGCACCTTGGCCCTGCGCCTCAAGCCGGAGCTCGGCACCGGCAGGTTCCAGCTGCGGGCGCCTGGAATCCAGGCCGCCGCCGCGGCGCGGTACCTGGTCTCCGTGCTCGAGCCCCGTTCCCCCGTCGTGCTGGCGGTGACCACGAGCTCCCAGACCCTGCTGCCGGGCATGACGCTGCGCTCGAGCATCGCCCTCAAGGACGCCGGACGGCCGATTCCCATCGACTCGGCGCGCGGCTGGCTGGTGGCACCGGACGGCCGCACGAGCGGCGTCCGGGTGAGCCGCAGCGGTGACGGCCGGCTGGCGGCGGTCGTTCCGCTCGACCGCATCGAACCCGGAGCCGCCGGCATGTGGGAGCTCAAGGTCTCGGTCACCGGAACCCTCGACGGCGAGACCGTGCACCGCGACCTCAGGACCGCCTTCGCCTACGCCCTGCCCACCGCGCGCCTCACGGGTGAGGCCGTGGTGACGCTCCCCGGGACCGCGGGCTCCGGGCTGGCCGTCAGCCTCCCGGTGGAGACGGCGGTGGCGGGACGGTACGAGGTTCGCGGCATTCTCTACGGCACCGGCGCCGACGGCAGGCTGGCGCCCATGGGCGTCGCGGACACGGCGGCATGGCTCCCCAACGGCGTGAACGACCTCGAGCTCCGCTTTCCGGCTTCGATCGTGAACCGGACGGGCTTCCGTCCGCCCTACGAGATCCGCGATCTGCGCCTGATGGACCAGAGCCGGATGGCCGTTCTGCTCCGCCAGCGGCGCGGGCTGGTCATCGGCCGCTCCCCCGGCGGCCTGCGGCACCCCAAGCCCACCGGCGGCGCCGAGTAGCCCACCCCGTGATCGCTCCCAGGGACGCACCCGGTGGTGCGTCCCTTTTTCTCATCGCCCGAGCATCGCCTCGACGGCGTCGGCGTCGGCCGGCAGCTCCCGCGAGAGGTTCTCGGCGCCGTCCTCGGTGACCAGGAAGTCGTCCTCGATGCGGACGCCCAGGAATTCCTCCGGAATGTAGATCCCCGGCTCGTTGGTGATCACCATCCCCGGGGCGAGCTCGGGATCCTCGCCGCCCACGTCGTGGGCGTCGAGCCCCAGGAAATGGCCGATCCCGTGAATGAAGTACCGTCCCAGGCTGCGCCCCTCGCCGTCGGTGAGCGCGGAGCCCTCGATGACGTCGTAGGCGATCTTCCTCAGCTCGCCCAGCGTCGCCCCCGGCCGGATGGCGGACGCCACGGCGTCGTGGGCCGCGAGCACGAGCTCGTAGACCGCCCGCTGGCGGTCTGTGAACCGCCCGCTCACCGGGTAGGTCCTCGTGAGGTCGCCGCAGTAGTAGCCGTAGCGGGCGCCGATGTCGACGACCACCAGGTCGCCCTCGGCGAGGGTGCCGACGTTCTGGTCGTAATGGAGGACGGTGGAGGCGAAGCCCGAGCCGACGATCGACGGAAAGGCCACGCCCTCCGCCCCGGCCTCGCGGAAGGCCGCGTACACGGCGCCCTCGATCGTTCCCTCGGGCACGCCGGGACGGATCAGCGCCGCCGCCCGGCGATGGCCGGCGATGGTCGCGGCGACGGCCCGCCGCATCAACGCGATCTCGCCGTCGTCCTTGATCAGCCGCAGGCCGGCCACGGCCTCGCCGAGGTCGCGGACCGCGAAGCTGGGCAGCCTCTCCCGGAGCCGGGCGATGTAGGAATGCGGGAAGGGCAGCTCGGCCCCGGTCGGCACCGGCTCGAGAACCGTCCAGAGCTCGGCCTCCGGCTCCGAGAGCCACCCCTGCAGCCGTCCCTCGAGCCCGGGAACCGGCCGCTTCCTGGCGTCGAGCTCCACCTCGCCGGGCTCTTTGGCCAGCACCCGGTCGAAGCCGAGGGCCGCGGCGGTCTCCTCCCCGGGCCCCCACTTGGGGCCCGTCCACCGCTCCAGCGCCGGATTCCTGGAGGGCAGAAAGAGGGCCTCGTAATCCTCGGCGGGCCGCAGCACCAGCGCCGCGTTGGGCAGCTCGACGCCGGTGAAGTAGAAGAACGTCGACTCCTGGCGGAACGTCCCCACGTCGCCGTAGCCGCGCTCGTCGCCGGCCCCCCAGAGCACCACGGTTCCGCCGCCCACGCGCTCGGCGAGGCGCTCGCGGCGCCTCCGGTAGACCTCCGGCGCCTGCAGCTCGGCGGCGTAATTGGCTCCCAGGAACTTCGTATCGTCCATGACGGCCTCCGGGACGGGATTGTACCCGGGCGGGGCCCGGGTACAATCGTCGGCCCTGGGAGGGAGCATGCGCGACAAGGTGTTGATCGGCAACGGACAGGGATTCTGGGGCGACAGCCCGGACACGCCCTGGGAGATGGTGACCCGCGGCGAGCTCGACTACCTGACCCTCGACTACCTGGCCGAGGTCACGATGTCGATCATGATGCGGCAGAAGCTGCGGGATCCCAACCGCGGGTACGCCACCGACTTCCTGGCCTTCCTCGAACGCGCGCTGCCCATCATCGTGGAGCGCGGCATCAAGATCGTGACCAACGCCGGCGGTCTCAACCCCGGGTCCCTACGCCGCAAGATCGGCGAGATCGCCGAGCGGACCGGGGTCTTCGGCCTCAAGGTGGGCGTCGTCGAGGGTGACGACATCCTGCCCCGCCTGCCATCGATCCTGGCCGAGGGTCACCCCATGGCGCACATGGAGACCGGCGACCTCTTGTCCGACCTCAGGCCCAAGGTGCTCTCCGCCAACGCCTACCTCGGCGCCGCCCCGGTCGCCGAGGCCTTGGACAAGGGCGCCCAGATCGTGGTCGCCGGGCGCATCACCGACACCTCCCTCACCCTCGGCCCCCTGATGCACGAGTTCGGCTGGCGTCCCGGCCAGTGGGATCTTCTGGCCTCCGGGATCGTCGCCGGCCACATCATCGAGTGCGGGGCCCAGGCCACCGGCGGTAACTTCACCCGCTGGTGGGAGGTCCCGAACATGTGGGACATCGGCTACCCCATCGTCGAGTGCTTCCCCGACGGCTCGTTCGTGGTCACCAAGCACCCGGGCACCGGCGGCCTGGTGAGCATCGACACGGTGTCGGAGCAGCTCGTCTACGAGATGGGCAGGCCGGACGAGTACATCACGCCGGACGTGGTGGCCGACTTCACCACCGCGAAATTGGAGGACGACGGGCCCGACCGGGTCCGGGTGACGTCCATCAAGGGCAGGCCCGACACGCCGTTCTACAAGGTATCGGCCACCTACCACGACGGGTACAAGGCCGTCGGCCATCTCACCATCTCCGGACCGCGCGCGATCGAGAAGGCCCGCCTGTGCGAGGAGATCGTCTGGTGGCGCCTGGCCCGGGCGGGCATCACCGTGCCGGCGGCGGACCGCCTGGCCGAGATCGTCGGCGCCGACGCCTGCATGCCCGGTATCGCCGAGGCCGCGTGCCCGCCTCCCGAGGTCGTGCTCCGGATCGGTATGCGAAGCCGGGACCGGCGCAAGGTGGCGCGCTTCGGCATGGAGCTGGCGCCGCTCATCACCTCCGGACCGCCCGGCGTCACGGGTTTCGCCGGCGGCCGGCCCAAGCCCCAGGAGATCGTCGCCTACTGGCCGGCGCTCCTCGCCAAGGAGGTCGTCGACCCCCACGTCACCGTGACCGTCGAGGAGGTCTGACCGCCCCCGCCCGCCCCATGCCGAGGCCGGAGCGAAGGCCCGTCACGGCCGGAGCGAAGGGACCCCCTCACACCCGGACCGCTCCACGCAGCAGCGGGCGGCGCGCTCCGCCTCCTTCCCTTGTCATTGCGAGGAAGGGCTCCGCAGGAGCCCGACGAAGCAATCCCCCCACGATTGGACACCGCAACGAGACACCGGGCAGCGCGCTCCAACGCTGTGAGGGATCGCCACGTCGCCGGGCTCCGCCCGGCTCCTCGCGATGACAAGAAGGGGG
>CAZXXL010000012.1:0-28978 GCA_964644635.1 uncultured Thermoanaerobaculia bacterium
GATCTCACCGACCCGGCCCTCAACCTGCGCCTGGGAGCCCGCGAGCTGGCCCACCTGATCGACCGTTTCGGGGCGTTGGAGCCGGCGCTGGCGGCCTACAACGGCGGCGAGGCCAGGGTCGTCCGGTGGTGGCGGCGGTGGCCCGATGCCCGCGTGTTCACCGAGGAGATTCCGGTGCCGGAGACCTACACGTACGTCCGCCGCGTCGTCTACCTCGCCGACGCCTACCGGCAGGTGTACGCTGATCGTTGGAGGCAACCATGATCGAGCTCGAGGTCCGGACCCACGCCAGGCGCGAGATGGTCGACGTCACCGCGCTCATCGACCGGGCGCTGGGGGAGGCCGGGGCCGGCGACGGGCTGTGCTCCGTCTTCGTGCCCCACACCACGGCGGCGGTGGTGGTCAACGAAAACGCCGATCCCTCCGTGGCCCGCGATCTGCTCGCCGCCTACGGGACCCTCGTCCCCGACATCCGCTTCAGCCACGCGGAGGGCAACTCGGACGCCCACTTCCTGTCCACCGTGCTCGGTCCGCAGCTGCTGCTGCCGATTCAGGGCGGACGGCTGAAGCTCGGCACCTGGCAGGGCGTCTTCTTCGTCGAGCTGGACGGCCCGCGGAGCCGGCGGCTCTGGCTGACCCCGCTCGCCGTTGCAGAGCTCAACGGTTGCCGTTGAGGAAATCAACGGCGTCAACATCTTCAACGGCCGGCATTTAGAATCGCGGCGACCGTTCCTGCGCCCGAAGGGGTGTTGATATTTCCATCACCGGGTTCCATATTCTTTTCATGAACACCGCGCAATGTACTGGCAGGACGTGTTTTCTCGTACCTTGTGAAATCTGGCACGAGCCATGCAGCCCCCAGGAGCGGAGCTGCACGGCCCCGGCGCCACGGGGGGAGGGCGCGGGGATGGCGCGGAGCGCCGGGCGAACGGGGGGCCCTGCGGCCGGGCCGGGAGGGCGGCGATGAGCAGGAGCATTGCGGGAAAGCTGACCATCATCATCACGGCGTCGCTGATCGTCGTCTTCGGCACCGCCGCCTGGCTCAACCTGAAGATCCAGGAGCGGGCCGCGACCAGGATCCTGCGCCTCAACGGCGCCCAGATCGCCGACCTGGTGGCCCGCGCCACGCGCGAGGCCATGCTCCACAACGACCGGGAACGCATCCAGGCGACCATCGACACCCTCTCCCGCCAGCGCGGCATCGAGCGAATCCGGATCATGGACAAGGCGGGCCGCATCGTCTATTCCACGGACGCCTCGGAGATCGGAACGATCCTCGACCGGCGCCGGGAACAGTGCGTGACCTGCCACCGTGCGATCAGGCCGCCCGAGAGCCTGCCCATGGAGATGCGGGCGCGAATCGTCTCCCGCGGGCCCCGCCGGGTGCTCGGCGTCACGGAAACCATTCGCAACGAGCCCGACTGCACCTCGGCCTCGTGCCATGTCCACAGTCCGAAGAAGCGCCTGCTCGGCGTGCTTGACGTCAACATGGCGCTGGCGCCGTACGACCGGGCGCGGCGGGCCAGCGCCGCCGAGCTCTTGGTGGCCAGCGTCTTCGGCATCCTCCTGGTCGTCGCCATCACCGCCTGGACGGTGCGCAGGATGGTGCACCGGCCGGTCCACAACCTGATCCGCCAGGTCAAGGAGTTGGCGGCCGGGGATCTCTCGGTGCGGGTGCCGGAGGTGACCGACGACGAGATCGGGGTCCTCGCCCGCAACTTCAACCGCATGGCGCGGGACCTGGAGGGCGCCCGCGGCGAGCTTTTGGAGTGGGCCCAGACCCTGGAAAGGCGGGTCCAGGAGAAGACGGCCGAGCTGCGCCGGGCCCAGGAACAGATCCTCCAGGTGGAGCGGATGGCGTCCCTGGGCAAGCTCGCGGCCGTGGTCGCCCACGAGATCAACAACCCCCTCTCGGCGGTGGTCACCTATGCCAGGATCCTGGTGCGCCGCCTGCGGGCCCAGGAGCTGACCCACGAGTGCAGGCAGAACCTCGAGTACCTGGAGTCCATCGCCTCCGAGGCCACCCGCTGCGGCGAGATCGTCTCCCAGCTCCTGGCCTTCTCCCGCCGCCGGGGCGGCGCGTTCGGCCCCACCGACCTCAACCGGGTGGTGGAGAAATCCCTCTTCCTGGTGCAGCACAAGCTGGAGCTGAGCAACGTCGAGGCCCGGACCGAGCTCGCCGACGACCTGCCCGAGATCGTGGCCGACGGCTCCCAGATCCAGCAGGCGCTGATGGCGCTGCTCATCAACGCCGCCCAGGCCATGGAGGAGGGCGGCGAGGTCGTGCTCAGGACCCGGCGGGCTCCGGACGGCGTCGTCATCGAGGTGGCCGACGACGGCCCCGGCATGCCGCCCGAGGTGGCCGCCCACGCCTTCGAGCCATTCTTCACCACCAAGGAGGAGGGGGCCGGGGTGGGGCTCGGGCTCTCCGTCGTCTACGGGATCGTCCAGCGCCACGGCGGCAGGATCGATCTCGACACGGCGCCCGGCAAGGGATGCCGGTTCACCATCACGCTGCCCGAGAGGCCGCCCCAGTCGGAAGAGGAGACATCATCATGACCGGTCGAACACCAAGCCTGCTCATCGTCGACGACGAGCTCCACGTCCGGGAATCCCTCGGCAGCTGGTTCACGGAGGACGGGTACGAAGTCGCCACCGCCGCCAGCGGCAAGGAGGCCCTCGCCATCCTCGGCCGGCGCCACTTCGACGTGATCATCACGGACATCAAGATGCCCGGGATGGATGGCCTCGAGCTCCAGCGCCGGATCCGGGAGATCGACCCGGAGACGGCGGTCATCCTGGTCACCGCCTACGCCTCGGTCTCGACCGCAGTCCAGGCGCTCAAGGAAGGTGCCTACGACTACCTGGTCAAGCCCTTCGACCCGGAGGAGCTCTCGCGGGTGGTCGAGAAGGCCTGCGAGAAGATTCGCCTCAAGGAGGAGAACGTCGCCCTCAAGCAGCGCATCGCAGGCATCACGCCCGAGATCGTCGCCGGGAAGAGCCGGGAGATGCAGCGGGTGCTGGAGCTGGTCGAGTCGGTGGCCCCCACCGAGACCACCGTGCTCATCCGCGGCGAGTCGGGAACCGGGAAGGAGCTCATCGCCCGCCTCATTCACGCCAAGAGCCCCCGCGCCTTCGGACCCCTAGTGGCCGTGAACTGCGGCGCCCTGCCCGAGGGCGTGCTCGAGTCCGAGCTCTTCGGCCACGAGAAGGGAGCTTTCACCGGCGCCTCGGCGCGCCGCAAGGGCAAGCTCGAGCTCGCCGACGGCGGCACCCTGTTTCTCGACGAGATCGGGGAGATCTCCCCCAAGGTACAGGTGGAGCTGCTGCGGGCGCTGGAGGACCACAAGATCGTGCGGGTCGGCGGCATCCAGGAGATCTCGGTGGATTTCCGCGTCGTCTGCGCCACCAACCGCGACCTCGAGGAGGCGGTGCGGGACGGCACTTTCCGGGAGGATCTCTACTATCGGATCAACGTCTTCCAGATCACGATTCCGCCCCTGCGCGACCGCCCCGAGGACATCATGCCCCTCGCCGAACACTACCTGAAGAAGTTCGGCGCCGCCATGGGCCGGCGGGTGACCGGCTTTTCCCCGGCCGCCCGCGAGCTCATGCTCAAGTACGACTGGCCGGGCAACGTGCGTGAGCTCGCCAACGCCGTCGAGCGCGCCCTGGTCGTCTGCCGGGAGGGGGAGATCGAGCCGGATTTCCTGCCCATCGGCGACCGTGGACGCCTGCGCTCCCCAGACACGAGCCCGGGCGACCTGTCGCTCCGGGCCATGGAACGGGAGCACATTCTCAAGGTCCTCAAGCTCAACGAGTTCAACATTACGCGCTCGGCCAAGGTGCTCGGCATCGACCGGGTCACCCTCTACAACAAGATGCGCAAGTACGGGATCGAAAGACGATAGGGGATGACGCGTGTCCCGGGCATGGTCCGTGGAGCTGGTGCGCATCGGCGCCGTCGCACCCTCGGTGATGCGACAGCTGCGCCAGGACCTGGCACGTTCCCTGGCGCACGCGGTCTGGATCTCGCCGCGGGAGATCGATCCCGCCCCGGCCTTCGATCCCGCCCGCGGCCAGTACCTGGCCACCCGGCTGCTCGAGATGCTGGCCGCTTTCCCGGCGCAGGAGAACGTGCAGCGGATCGGCATCGCCGAGGTCGACCTCTTCCTGCCCGTCTTCACCCACGTCTTCGGTGCGGCCCAGCTCGACGGCACCGTCGGTGTGGCGTCCCTGCACCGGCTGCGGCCCGAGTTCGAGGGCGATCGTCCCGACGCCGGGCGGACGAGAAGCCGCCTGGCGAAGGAGGTCCTGCACGAGCTGGGCCACACCCTCGGCCTCGTCCACTGCCGGGTGCCGTGGTGCGCCATGGCCGCCTCACGGCTTCCTGAGCAGGTCGATCTCAAGGACGCTGCCTACTGCAGTCCCTGCGCGGCGCGGGTGGGCGTGCCGGAGGACGGCTTCCGTGCGGCCTTTCAAGCTCATGGATCCCGGAACAGCGGATGACAAAGGAGGGTACGACGTGAGCGTGCACAACCGACATCCAGTTCCCCGTTCCCGATGGCTCGCCCGCACGGCCGTCGCCGTCGCGGTCGCCCTGGCCGCCGTCGGCGGCGCGGCCGCCGCGGACGGGGGAGGCGGCACCGCGAGACCGGCGGAGGGCCCGCCCCCCAAGGTCGTGACCTTCCCGGCCCGCGTGGGACAGGTCACGTTCCCCCACGCCATGCACGTGGACGATCTCGGCATCGACTGCACCGACTGCCACCACCCCGTTACCGCGCCGACCCTGGACACACCGCATCCCCGGTACTTCAAGGCCTGCCGGATTCCGTGCGCCACCTGTCACCACGCCGACGGGACGGCCCGCTCCAGCCACCGCTGCACCACGTGCCACGGCGAGCCCGGTCCCCGGTCGTCGAGGATGCTGAGCGCCAAGGTGGCCCTGCACCGGATGTGCGGCAACTGCCACGAAATCGGCACCGCCAAGGACGCCAGCGCAAGCTGCAGCTTCTGCCACACCGGCCCCCGCCGCCCCTGGTAGGCGCGCCGTGAAAACGAGAGGAGGTTCCAGATGAATCGAAGGAAGTTCCTGGGCCTGGCGGGCGCCGCAGCCGCGACGGCCCTGGCCGCCCCGGCCGCAAAGGGCGCGCCGGCCGCGAAGACCGGTGCGAAGGCAGCGGACGCCGCGAAGGACGACAAGGAGTTCGTCGGTATCCTCGTCGACACCACGCGCTGCATCGGCTGCCGTGAGTGCGAGGTGGCCTGCGCCGAGGCGCACGGGTTGCCGGTGCCCGAGCCGGCCAAGGACGGCGCGCTGGCCCGGCACCGGAACACGGACACCGACCACTGGACGGTGGTCAACAAGTTCGACACCGACAAGGGGACGGTCTTCGTCAAGAAGCAGTGCATGCACTGCGGCCAGCCGGCCTGCGCCGCGGCCTGCCCCACCAACGCCATGGAGAAGACCCACGAGGGCCCCGTGATCTGGCACGGCGACCGCTGCATGGGCTGCCGCTACTGCATGATGGCCTGCCCCTTCGACATTCCCAAGTTCGAGTACGACAGCCCGAACCCCAGGATCCGCAAGTGCATCATGTGCTACGACCGGCTCCAGGAGGGCAAGCTCCCGGCCTGCGTGGAGGCGTGCCCCGAGGACGCCCTAACCTTCGGCACCAAGCGCGAGCTGATGGAGATCGCGCGCGAGCGCATCTACAACAACCCCGACGACTACGTGCACCACATCTACGGCGAGTTCGAGGCGGGCGGCACCGACTGGCTCTACCTCTCCAAGGTCCCGTTCACCCAGATCGGCTTCCGCGAGGACCTGGGAACCGACACCTATCCCGATTACACCCGCGAGTTCCTGTACGCGGTGCCCCTAGTCTTCCTCGGGTTCCCCCCGCTGCTCTACGGGCTCAGTGAGCTGGCCAAGCGCACGGGCGGAGAGGAGGAATAGATGGCCACCACAGCGGAATCGATGGCGCCGAGACCCACGGTGTGGGAGCTCCTCAAGTCCGAGCTCAAGCCCAAGGGGCCCGTCCTGACGCCCTTCAACGTCGTCAGCGGGTTCATCATCCTCGGCGGGCTGGTGCTGACGGTCCTGCGGTTCTGGAAGGGGCTGGGCTACGTCACCAACCTCAACCAGGCCTACCCCTGGGGGCTGTGGATCGGCTTCGACGTCATGACCGGGGTCGCCTTCGCCGGCGGCGCCTACGTCATCACGTTCACGGTCTACGTCATGCACGCGGAGAAGTACCACCCCATCGTCCGGGCGACGGTGCTCAACGGCTTTCTGAGCTACGTCTTCTACGCCGGGGCCCTGACCCTCGACCTCGGACGGCCGTGGCACATCATCAACCCGATCATCGGCAACAAGTTCGGCTACAACTCGATCCTCTTCCTGGTGGCGTGGCATTTTCTGCTCTACATGATCAGCGAGCTCATCGAGTTCTCGCCGGTGGTCGCCGAGTGGCTCAACCTGGAGAAAGCCCGCAAGGTCCTCAGCAAGATGACCCTCGGCGTCGTCATCTTCGGCGTCACCCTGTCGTCGCTGCACCAGTCCGGGCTCGGCGCCCTGTTCCTCTTCTCCAAGCCCAAGCTCCATCCCCTGTGGTACACCGAGTTCCTGCCCGTCCTCTTCCTCATCTCCTCGGTCTTCGCCGGGCTGGCCATGATCATCACCGAGGGAACCATCAGCCACCGGGTTTTCGCCGACCAGATCGATCCCGCCCGGCACGCCTCGTACGAGGACATCGTCTTCGGGCTCGCCAAGGGCGCCGCGGTCACCATGTACGTCTACCTCTTCGTCAAGTTCGTGATCTTCGTCCACGGCCAGCACTGGAACTACCTGGGGACCAAGTGGGGGGCATGGTTCCTGGTGGAGGTTCTCGTGTTCACCCTGGTGCCGTGCGGCCTGTTCACCCACGGCTATCGCCAACGCCGCCTCGGGGTGGTCCGGGTCGCCGCCGTCATGACCCTGGTCGGGATCATCCTCAACCGCCTCAACGTGTGCATGATCGCCTTCAACTGGAACAACCCGGCCCACTACGTGCCCTCCGTGTGGGAGGTCTGGATCACCCTGATGGTGGTCTTCACCGAGATTTGGGTGTTCCGCTGGGTCGTCAACCGCATGCCCGTCCTGCGCGAGACGCCCGCCGCGACCCGCCGCTGAGGAGGCAAGCCATGGAGTACTACCACTACGTCAACATCTTCTCCACCAAGGGGCTGGAGTACATCCTGGTGATCTGCTTTCTGATCACCTTCGTGATCTTCGTCCGCCGCCTCGACATACCACCCGGGGGCGCCCGCGGCCGCCGGTCCGACCGGCGTCCCGGCCGGCCCGGCGACCGGCCGGTGATCGTCGTCCCCGGCCAGCAGGCGCCGCAACCTCCGGCGCCCGGTGAACGCCGCGACACGGCGGCGCGCCGGGAAGACGATCCCGGCGGCCGATGACGGCGGGCTCGAGCCCGCCGCCTGATGGGACACACGAAAACGGGGGAGGCTCGGCCTCCCCCGTCGTTCCATCAAGACCTGGGGAATCAGCGTGCCGACACGTGGGTGAACTCGCGCTCGAACTCGGCCCAGCCCTCGTCGTCCAGAGCCAGCGCGGCGCCGATCACCGGCCGCGCACCGTCGGGAAGGGTCCCCCCGACCAGCTCGGGGCTCGTGCGCAGGGCGAGAAACTCGGCGAAGCGCTGAATCTCTCGCTCCAGCCACTTCAGCGCCCGTTCGCCCACCCGCAGGCTCTTCAGCGCCTCGCCGTGCTCCACGGGCCAGATCGCGGCCAGCCAGCCGCTGCCGTACGGATCGGCCTCGAGCACCGCCGGCGAGCGTTCCACCGTCTCGTTGGTGGCGACGACGGTGCCGTCCACCGGCGACGGAACCACGAGCTTGCGGCCGAGGCGCCAGATGGTGGCCAGCGGCGCGCCCTTGGCGATCCGCGTGCCCACCGGGGGCAGCTCGACGCGCTCCGCGCCGCCGAGGGCCTGGGTCAGGAGCTCGTCCATGCCGACCCGCAGCTCGCCGGACTCGGTGAGCCGCGCCCAGCCGTGGCCGTCACCGAGGAACAGGCCCCGCGGCAGACGCGGATCGGAGAACGCCCGCAACGGGCTTTCCTCGGCCGCGCTCTCGCGGCGCCGCCCGATGAGCAGCCCGATGGCCTCGATGGCCAGGAAGAAGAACACCGAAATGAGAACGATCAGAGCCGCCATTTTTGCCTCCCCCAGGTCGACTTCGAGGAGTCAGCCCGGTGCTGTCCGGTATCGAGACCGCCGAGGCACCGAACCCGGATCGTTGCGTCGTGCCGTCGGTCGCGGGTTCCGTGCGTCATCTTCGGCCTCCGCCCCAGGTGAGTGCATCGCCTGTGCCAGATTTCACGATCTCCAACAACCGGCGTGAGTACAAGGGCTTACAAAGAATTCAACAGATCGGGAAGATCGAGAATGCGGCGATCCTCAACGGTCACAGCGGGCCTTTCCACGGGATGATCCTGGAACACCTTCAGGCTCAATCAGTTGCGTGCGTTGAATCGGTCAACGTCCTGCGTGGAACAATGCCACGGCCCGCGGCGCTCGATCCCGCCGCGCGGTCACCGCCGGTGCGCGGACCCGCGGCGGGCCTCCTGCGGTAGACTAGCCGGCGGAAGGAGCACGCCGATGAGCGTCGATCCCAAGCTTCTCGAGATCCTGGTCTGCCCGGCGGATCACGCCGAGCTCGAGCTCGTGCAACTCCCGGCCCCGGTCGCCCAACGCCTGGTGGAGAAGTACGCGGAGCAGTTCAAGGACGAGCGGCCCGTGGTCGAGACCGGGCTCAAGTGCAGCCGGTGCGGCCGGGTCTACCCGGTGGTGTCCGACATCCCGGTGATGCTGCTCGACGAGGCGCTCGACCCCGCGGAGGTGGAGGGCTGACCCGCCTGCCCCGAACCGCGGCTGCCGTCCTCGTTCTCGCCGTGGCGGTGAGCGTCAAGATCGCCCTCGCGAACGCCCTCCTGGCCATCGCCTTCGGCCTCTGGGCCGCGGCCATGGCCCGGGGCGCCATCGCCTGGCGGTGCGCCTCCCTCAACGCCGCCGTCGTCCTCTACGTCGCGGCCTCGCTGGCGGCCGTGATCTTCTCGCTCGATCCACGCTACAGCGTCACCCAGCTCGGCGACCTCCTGACCCTGACCCTGGTGCCGATGGTGATCACGCTGGCCGACCGGCGCCTGTGGGAGTGGCAGCTGCGGCTGCTGACGGCGGTGGCGGTGGCCTCCTCCCTGGTCGGCCTGTGGCAGTACGCCCACGGGGCGTCGTCGCTCCAGCACCGGCTGCGCGGGCTGACCACCCACTACATGACCTTCTCCGGCTGGACGCTGATCGTCGTCCTCCTGCTGCTCGGGGACATGGTCTTCGGGCACGACCGCAGGCGGTTGCTGTGGACCTTCCCGGCGTTCGCCGTCTGCACGGCGGCACTCTTTCTGTCCTACACCCGCAACGCGTGGGTGGGCCTCGGCGTCGGCCTGAGCCTGCTGGCGGCGGTGTGGAAGCCCAAGGCCTTTCTCCTCTACCCGGCGGTGGCGGTGATCCTGGCCCTCGTCCTGCCGCGCCCGGTGGTGCAGCGCTTCGTGTCCATCTTCGACCTCCGCCAGCCCTCGAACTACGACCGCCTGTGCATGGCGGTCTCGGCCGAGGAGATGATCCAGGATCACCCGCTCTTCGGCGTCGGCCTGGGCATGGTGCAGCGGCGCTACCCGGTCTACCGGCGGGACAACGCCCCCCGCTGGGAGATCCCCCACCTGCACAGCAACGTCCTCCAGATCGCCGCCGAGCAGGGGCTCTTCGGCCTCGGCGCCTACCTGATCCTGCTCGGAACCTTCTTCCGCCACACCTGGCGGGCCCTGCGCCGCGCCGACCGCGAGCTGTTCCCGGCCCTGGCCGGCTGCTTCCTGGCGATCGCCGGCATCACCGCGGCCGGCCTCTTCGAGTACAACTGGGGGGATGCGGAGGTGTGGATCGTGACCCTGGCCTGCCTCGCGGCCCCCTTCGCGCTGGCCCCGGAGCCCGCATGAGCCGGCGGATCTGGCGGGTCGGCGAGCTCATCCGGGAGGTCAACGCCCTCCTCGAGGAGAGCTTCGCCGGCATCTGGGTGGAGGGCGAGGTCACCAACGTCTCGCGCTCCGGCCGCGGCCACCTCTACTTCACCCTCAAGGACGAGAACGCGGCGGTGGACTGCGTCATGTGGGCCTCGCGGGCGGCGCGGCTCAAGTTCGACCTCGAGGACGGCCTCGCCGCCACCGCCCTGGGCTCCCTCACCGTGTACCCGCAGCGGGGCCGCTTCCAGCTCGTGGTGGAGGCCCTCGAGCCCCGCGGCATCGGCGCCCTGCAGCTCGCCTTCGAGCAGCTCAAGGCCAAGCTCGCCGCCGAGGGCCTCTTCGCCCCCGAACGCAAGCGGCCGCTGCCGGCGCTGCCCCAGCGGGTGGGCATCGTCACCTCCGACACCGGCGCCGCCATCGCCGACATGCTCAAGGTGCTCGGGCGGCTGGAGCACCTGCGGGTGATCGTCGCCCCGGCCCGGGTCCAGGGCGAGGGGGCCGCCGCCGAGATCGCCGACGCCGTCCTCCGGCTCGGGGGCTCGGGCCTGGTGGACGTGCTCATCGTCGGGCGCGGCGGCGGCAGCCTGGAGGATCTCTGGGCCTTCAACGAGGAGGTGGTGGCGCGCGCCATCGCGGCCTGCCCGGTGCCGGTGATCTCCGGCGTCGGCCACGAGGTGGACTTCACCATCGCCGATTTCGTGGCCGACGTGCGGGCGGCCACCCCGACCCAGGCCGCGGAGATCGTGGCCGCCCGGCTCGACGAGCAGGTCAGGCGCCTGGCCGATGCCGAGCGCCGGATGGTCCGCGACCTGGGCCGCCACCTGCACCTGGCGCGCACCCGCCTGGTGGGTCTCGAGGGATCCTCCGGGCTGGCCCGCGTCCCCCAGCGCATCCGCCTCGCCGCCCAGCGCCTGGCCCGGGCGGAACGCCTGGTTCCCTTGATCCGGCGCCTTCTGCAATCCGCCCGCGCCCGGCTGCAGGCCGCCGAGGCCAGCCTGCGGCGCGTCCCCGCCCGGGTCGCCGCCGGCGCCCAGCGCCGCCTGCTGGCGAGCCGCCGGGCCCAGCTGGAGCACGCCATGGCCCGGGCTCTCGAGCGCCGGCGGGCGCGGCTGGCGGCGGCCGAGAAGGGCCTCCAGCACCTAGGGCCGCGCGCCGTCCTGGAGCGGGGCTACTCCATCACCACCCTGGAGGGATCCACCGTACCACTCAAGGATCCCGCCCGCGTCCGGCCCGGGAGCGGCCTGTCCACCATCCTGGCGCGTGGAGTCCTGCGGTCGGTGGCGGTCCGCGGGTCGCGGACCCGGCCTCCCGCCGCGGCCGGCGGCGCCCAGCCGCGCCTTTTCGAGGACGAGGAGTCATCATGAGCGATAAGACCACCGAGCGTTTCGAGGACCAGCTGGCCCGGCTGGAGGAGATCGTGAGCCGGCTCGAGGACGAGTCCGTCGGCCTGGAGGAGGCCCTCGACCTCTTCGAGCGGGGGATGCAGCTCGCCCGCTCCTGCCGCGCCCGCCTGGAGGCGGTGGAAAAGCGGGTCGAGAAGCTGCTCGAGGAGAACGAGGCCGGCGGACCGGCCACGGCCCCGCTGGAGGTCGAGGAGCCCGGCACGTGAGTCTCGAGGAGCTGCTCGCCGCCGAGCGCGCCGCCGTCGACCGCGCCCTCGACGAGGTGCTGCCGGCGGCGGCCGAGTGGCCCCAACGCCTGCACGCCGCCATGCGCTACGCGGTATTCGGCGGCGGCAAGCGCATCCGGCCCATCCTCGCCCGCCTCGCCCACGCGGCGGCGGGGGGCGATCCGGACCGCATCACGCACGCCGCGGCCGGGCTCGAGCTCATCCACACCTACTCGCTGGTGCACGACGACCTGCCGGCCCTGGACGACGACGTCCTCCGGCGGGGCCGCTCGACGGTGCACGTCGCCTACGACGAGGCCACCGCGATCCTGGTCGGCGACGCCTTGCTCACCCTCGGCCTCGAGGTCCTGGCCAGCCGCCCGGAGGGTGCCGCGTGGGCCGCCCGGCGGGCCCGGGCGGCGGCCCTGGTCGCCGCCGCCGCCGGCTCCAGGGGCATGGTCGGCGGCCAGATGGAGGACCTCGAGGCCACCGGCATGACCCACGCGGAGGACGGGGAGGCCGCCGCCCGCCTGGAACGCATCCACCGCCACAAGACCGGGGCCCTGCTGCGGGCCTCGGTCGAGCTGGGCGCGCTCCTCGCCGGCGTGGACTCCGCCACCGAGGCCCGCTTCGCCCACTTCGGCGAGCGCCTCGGCCTCGCCTTCCAGGTGGCCGACGACATCCTCGACGCCACCGCCACCGCCGCCGAGCTCGGCAAGTCGCCCGGCAAGGACGAGGCGGCCGGGAAGCTGACCTTCGTCACCTTGCACGGCCTCGACCGCGCCCGGACGCTGCTCGGCGAGCTGGAGACCGAGCTTGGGGCGCTGGCCGCCGGGCTGGAGGGGCCGGACGGGCCCCTCGGCGCCGTGGCGCGCTTCGTGTGCCGGCGAAGCTCATGAAACACGGGGAGCCCGCGGGCTCCCCGCCTGCGCATGACGCGGGCGCTTCATCTCCTTCGCGTCCCCGCCGGCGAACTCCCTCGCGAACGCCTCCCAGGCCTCGTCGTCGAGGGCCAGGGCGGCCCCGATCACTGGATGCGCGCCGTCGGGAAGCGCGGCGCCGAGCAGCTCCGGGCTGGTCCGCGCCGCCAGGAAGTCGGCGAAGCGCTGGATCTCCCGCTCGAGCCAGCGCACTGCCCGTTCGCCCACGTGGAGCCCCCGCAGCGCCTCGGTGTGCTCCACCGGCCAGAGGACGGCCAGCCACCCGGCACCGTAGGGATCCGCGGTCAGCGCGTTCAGGTTCTCCTTCACCGTCTTGTTGGCCGTCACCACGGTACCGCTCACCGGAGCCGCCAGGTCGAGCCTGCGGCCCAGACGCCACAGGGTGGCGAGCCGTTGCCCCTTCTCCACCGCCTCGCCCGGCTGCGGCAGGTCGATCCGGTCGACGCCGCCGACGGCCTGGGCCAGGAGCTCGTCGACGCCCACCCGCAACTCCCCCGACGCCGCCAGCCGGGCCCAGCCGTGGGCCCCGTCCAGGAACAGGCCCCGCGGCACGCGCACCTCTGTGAACGCCCGCACCGGCTCGGCCGCGGCCGCTCCGCTGCGCCGCCTCAGCCACAGGCGCAGGGCGTCGACGGCCACCAGTAGGAGCACCGTGATCACCACGAGAAGGGCTGCCATGATCGCCTCCCCCGGGTCACGCCGCTGCGACGACCCGGTGTCGCCCGGTCTCGAGGCCGGAGCGCCGCGCCGGCCGCCGCTCCCCCGGCGGGCTCCCGGCCGGCTGCGTGCTGTGCGTCTCGGGCCTCCATTCATTCTCATTGCATCGCCTGTGCCAGGCTGCACACATCTGGCAACTGACGCGCAGTCAACACGTTGCCAGGATTTCAACGGCCCGGGCGTGCTGTCACCGTTGTGAAAGTCGACGGCTCCCCACGCCGTGGGCCGCCGCCCCGCCCGGAAGTCGCGCTCCCAGAGGACGTTGCCGCCGTTGCATTCGCCAGCGCCCCGACGTTGTGTTTCCCAGCGCCGCTTGCCTCGCTTCCGCCGGCCGGCCCGCGTACCATTGGCGTACCGTCACGGCATAGGAGAAACGATGAAGCGCCCCAGGCCCGGCCCCGCACCCGAACCCGAGATCGAGCCGCTGAGGGCCGACGTACGGCTCCTCGGGGCCCTGCTCGGGGACGTGCTCCGGGAGCAGGGAGGTGCGCCCCTCTTCGAGCGGGTGGAGGCGGCCCGGCTGGCGGCCCGCGCGAGGCGGCGGGGTGAGGCCGGGGCCGACGCCAGCCTGGACGAGCTGCTCCGTGGGCTCGAACCGGACCACGCGGGCGAGGTCGCGCGGGCGTTTTCGGCCTATTTCGCCCTGGTCAACATGGCCGAGCGCGTGCACCGGATCCGGCGCCGGCGGGAGTATCTCGCCTCAGAGTCGCCGCAGCCCGGGAGCCTGCGCGCGGTCGCCGCCCGCCTCCAGGCCGCCGGCATCTCCCTGGACCGGGTTCGCGAGCAGCTCGGCCGGTTGCGCGTGGAGCCGGTGCTGACGGCCCACCCGACCGAGGCCATCCGGCGCACCATCCTGGCCAAGGAGCAACGGGTGGCGCGCCTGCTGGTGGACCGCATCGAGCGTTCTCTCACGGCCCCGGAGGAGAAGGTGCTGGTCTCGCGCCTGCGCGAGGAGGTCACCCTCATGTGGCAGACCGCCGAGCACCCCGGCCGCCGGCGCACGGTGGCGGACGAGGTGGAGCACATCCTCTTCTACCTCGCCGACGTGGTCTACAGGGTAGCCCCGGCCCTCGACGAGGCCATGGCGTCGGCCCTGGACGAGGCGTACGGCCCGGGCGCCGGCGAGGATCTCCCGTGCCCCCTGCTCACCTTCGGCTCGTGGGTCGGCGGCGACATGGACGGCAATCCCAACGTCGGCCCGGAAACCATCCTGGACACCCTCGAGCGGCACCGCGGCCTCGTTCTCGAGCGCCTCACACAGGAGGTCCGCGACCTCTTCCGCACCCTCAGTCAATCGCTCTTTCGGGTGGGCGTGGATCCGGCCGTCAAAGAGCGCTGCCGCGAGTACCGGCGGCGGATGCCGGAGGTCGCGCGCACGATCCCGGTGCGCTACCACGACATGCCCTACCGGGTCCTGCTCTGGTTCGTGTGGGCCCGCCTCGAGGCCGCCCGCACGGGCGACCCTCACGCCTATGCCGCCGCCGGCGAGCTCGTACACGATCTCGGCCTGGTCGCCGCCAGCCTCCGTCACAACCGGGGCGCCCACGCCGGGCTCTTCAAGGTCCGCCGGCTGATGCGCCGGGTGGCGACCTTCGGCTTTCACCTGGCCACCCTGGACGTGCGCCAGGACGCGTCGGTCCACCGGCGCGCCGTGGGCCGCCTCCTCGGCGATCCCGGCTTCGCGGCCAGGCCGCCCGAGGAGCGCAGCGGCCTGCTGCACGCCGCGCTCGTCGGCGAGCGTCCGCCCGCCGGGCCGGTGCCGGACGGGGAGACCGCCGGCACCATCCAGGTCTTCGAGGCGATCGCCCGGGCGCGGCGCCGGCACGGACCGGACGCCGTCGGCATCTTCGTCATCTCCATGGCGCAGGGGCCGGACGACGCGCTGGCGGTCCTCCTCCTCGCCCGCCGCGCCGGCCTGGTCGACGCCGGCGGCCGCGTCCCGCTGGACATCGCCCCCCTGTTCGAGACGGTGTCGGACCTGGACCGCGCTGGCGCGACCCTCGAGGCCATGCTCGCCGAGCCCGCCTACCGCGCCCACGTCGCGGGCCGGGGCGGACGCCAGGTGGTGATGCTCGGCTACTCGGACTCGAGCAAGGAGTCCGGCATCGCCGCCTCGCGCTGGGCCCTCTATCGCGCGGAGTCGGCCCTGGCGGAGGCCGCCCGCCGCGCCGGCGTCGAGCTGACGCTGTTTCACGGCCGCGGCGGCACCATCGGCCGCGGCGGCAGCAAGCCCCGCGCCGGCATCCTGGCCGAGCCGCCGGGCGCCGTCCAGGGGCGCCTGCGGGTCACCGAGCAGGGCGAGATCATCCATGCCAAGTACGGCCTGCGGGGGATCGCGCTGAGGACCCTGGAGCTGATGACCGGCGCCGTCCTCGAGGCGTCCATCCTCCCGCCCGCGCCGGAGGTGGTCCCGCCGGCCTGGGCGAGCGCCATGGACACCGTCGCCGCGGCCGGCCGCTCGGCGTACCGGGACCTGGTGTACGCCGACCCCGACTTCGAGGCCTACTTCCGGCAGGCCACCCCCATCGACGTCATCGAGCGGCTGGAGATCGGCTCACGGCCCGCATCGCGCGACCCGGCCGCCAGGATCGCGGGGCTGCGCGCCATCCCGTGGGTGTTCGCCTGGACCCAGAGCCGCCACCTGCTGCCCGGCTGGATGGGCGTGGGCGGCGGGTTGGAGGCCGCCCTGGCGATCCACGGCGAGGACACCCTGCGCGAGATGGCCGCCGCCTGGCCCTTCTTCGCCAACCTCCTGGCCGACGTCGAGATGGTGCTCGCCAAGTCCGACCTCGGCATCGCCGCCCGCTACGCCGCCCTCGCCGGCGACGTGGGACGGCGGATCTTCCCCCTCATCGAGGCGGAGCACCGGCGGACCCGGGCCGGGATCTGCACCCTACTGGGCACCTGCGAGCCGCTGGAGCGGGAGCCGATCCTGCGGCGCTCGATCCGGCTGCGCAACCCCTACGTGGATCCCATCAGCCTGCTCCAGGTCGACCTGCTGGCCCGCTGGCGGCGCGGCGGCCGCAGCGACGCCGCCCTGGAGAAGGCCCTGCGCTCCACGGTGCGCGGCATCGCCCGCGGCCTGCAGAACACGGGCTGAGAGGCGCCGGCTCAGGCGCCGCGGCGGGCGGCCCGGCCGCCGGGAGGCCCATCGACGACCCGGGCGACCACGCGCTCGCCCCGCCGGCCGGTGACCAGGATCGTGCGCCGGAATCCGGACGCCAGGACGAGGGTGAGCACGGCGCCCGGAGCCGGGGGTCGGGAGCAGAGGAAGGTCACGGTGTCCGGGGCCTTGGCGCCCAGGGCCACCCCCGGCCGGCCGCAGAAGCCCGGGACCAGGGAGACCTCGTGCCGCCCGTGCCGGTAGGCGAGATCGTGCACGACCGAGGTCGCGCCGGTGGCGACGATGATCCGGTCCATACACCGACGACTGTGCACCGGGGTCCGCGCAGGTCACGCCGGGCGGGCCGACAGACGATGACACTCTATCTCAATAGTGTCAGCAACCCGCGGGCATCCCAGGAGTTGCATCCTTCATTTCGCGACTGGTACCATGTCTCTGTGTAACCTTCCGGCGGTGCGCGAAAAGACAGGAGGTGTGGCCACACGTGGATTCGCCGGGCCGTCTCCGACCATGGAGCGGACCCTCGATCGACCCAAGGGGGCTTGAGCCCTCGCCGGCTCGGCCCCCGGACACGACAGTCAAGGAGTCGGAAAGATGAAGAATCGTACATCCTCGTCCCGCAGCCTCGCCCTGGTGTTGACCTTCGCCCTGGCGGTGGCGCTCACCGCCGGCCTGGCCACGGCCGCCGCGCCGGCCGGGCCCGGCGTCCAGACCGTGGTCGCGGGCCCGCTGCCCGCGGCGCTGGCCCGCCTGAAGAAGATGGTCGCCGGCAACGGCATGATGGTGATGGGCGAGCTGCACCAGGGCAAGGTGCTCGCCATGACCGGCCTCAAGGTGCGGTCCGAAACCGTCTTCGTCGGCAACCCGGCCGTGGGCAAGAAGCTCTTCGGCGCCAATCCCGGCGTCGGCCTGGTGGTTCCGGTTCGGATCAACCTCTACGTCGACCGCCAGGGCCGGACGGTTGCCAGCTACATCCCGCCGTCCCAGCTCTTGGGAGCCTTTCACGATCCGAAGATCGACATGGTGGCCAAGAAGCTCGACGCCAAGCTGGCGATGATGGTCAAGGCGCTGGCCAAGTGACCGCGCCGGCGGGCGGGCCGTGACGGCCCGCCCGTCCTCGTCGACAAGGAGATCCATCGTGCAGAACCAACGTATCGAGGCGGCGCTCTGGGGCGGCCTCGCCCTCCTCGCCGCCGCCGTCCCCCCGAACCTCTTCCCGGCCGCCCAGGCCGGGCTGGCCAAGCTCTCCGTGCTCGCCGTGCGGCTCCTGCTGCCGTCCATAGCGCTCCTCGCCGTCGCCACCGCGGCGGCGGCCCTCCGCGGCCACCGCGTGCTTTCCCGCCGCATCGTCATGGGGGCGGTCTCCGGGCTCGCCGCCACCGTCGGCCTGGAGATCGTGCGCTGGGTCAGCTTCCACCTCGGCGGCATGCCCGGCGACATGCCCCGGCTCCTGGGCGTCCTGCTCACCGATCGCTTCATGCTCGGGCCGTCGCCGCTCTCGGACATCCTCGGCTATGCCTACCACTTCTGGAACGGCGTTTGTTTCGGCATCATCTTCGCCGTCGTCTTCGGCAGGAGGCCCCTGTGGTGGGCCCTCGTCTTCGCCCAGCTGATCGGCATCGGCTTCCTGCTCAGCCCGGCCGTGCAGGCGCTGGGCATCGGCTTCATGGGCATGGAAATGCCGGCCATGCCGCTGACGGTGGTCCTCGCCCATCTCGTCTACGGCGTCCTCCTCGGCGTCCTCGGCCGGCGGCTGATTCCCGCCGCCCCGTGGCTCGCCGGCGGGTCGTCATGAGCCGGCGGCGGGGAACCCGGGCGGCGACCTTCAGCGCGCTCGAAGACCGCGCCCCGGCCCATGCCGTCGTCGCCGGGGTCGACCTGGTGATCGTCCGCCACGACGACGCCGTGTCCGTCCTCTACGGCCGGTGCCTGCACCGCGGCGCGCTGCTCGCCGACGGCCGGATCGAGGGCGAGAACCTCGTGTGCCGCCTCCACGGGTGGGATTACAGGTTCGAAAGCGGGGTCAGCGAGTACGACAACGCGGAGGCCCTCCAGCGCTTCACCGCCTGGATCGATCGCGAGCACGACGCCGTCATGGTGGACGAGGAGGAGGTACGCCGGTGGGCCCTCGAACACCCCCAGCCCTACCGCCGTGACGAGTACCTGGGCGCCTACGCCGACCCCCACGGCACGCCCGAGGAGCCGTACACCGGCTACATCCACGAGCTCGCAAGCCACGGGCTCGCCAGGCTCGGCCGCCACGGGGCCGTCTCCGCCATGGGCGTGCCGCTCACCGAGCTTCCCCGGTGGAGCGACCTCCAGATCCTCACCGCGCAGCTGGCCCGGCCGCCGCTTCCCGACAACGCGCCGGTGGAGACCGGGCTCGTGATCGGCCCCGGGGCCGCCAGGCCGCTTGACCTCGATATCCCCATCCTGGTCAGCGACATGAGCTTCGGCGCGCTGTCCGAGGAGGCGAAGGTCGCGCTGGCGACGGGTGCGGAGCTGGCCGGCACCGGGATCTGCTCCGGCGAGGGCGGCGTGTTGCCGGAGGAGCGGGCCGCCTGCTCGCGCTACCTCTACGAGCTCGCGTCGGGCCGCTTCGGGTGGAGCCTGGAGACGGTCCGCCGCTGCCAGGCCCTGCACTTCAAGCTCGGCCAGGGCGCCAAGACCGGCACCGGCGGCCACCTCCCCGGCGACAAGGTGGTGGGCCGCATCGCCGAGATCCGCGGCCTGGAGCCGGGCACGCCGGCCGTCAGCCCCTCCCGGTTCCCCGACCTCGTGACGGCGGCCGACTTCCGCCGCGTCACCGACGAGGTGCGCGAGGCCACCGGCGGCATCCCGGTGGGGATCAAGATGTCGGCCCAGCACATCGAGGAGGACATCGACGCCGCGCTGGAGATCGGCGTCGACTACATCATCCTCGACGGCCGCGGCGGCGGCACCGGGGCGGCGCCGGAGATCTTCAAGAACAACATCTCGGTGCCGACGCTGCCGGCGCTGGCCCGGGCACGCCGCCACCTGGACCGGAGGCAGCGCGGCGACGTGACCCTGATCGTCACCGGAGGGCTGCGCACGGAGTCGGACTTCGTCAAGGCGCTCGCCCTGGGCGCCGACGGGGTGGCCGTCGCCAACGCGGCCCTGCAGGCCATCGGCTGCCTGGCCATGCGCGCCTGCCACACCAACGCCTGCCCGGTGGGCATCGCCACCCAGGACCCGAAGTTGCGCCGGCGCCTCGTCGTCGAGGAGTCCGCCCGGCGCCTGGCGCGCTTTCTCGGCGCCACCGTGGACCTGATGAAGATCCTCGCCCGCGCCTGCGGCCACGACTCGCTGGCCGGCTTCGGCATCGACGATTTGAGCACGTGGCGCCGCGAGACGGCGGCGCTTACCGGCGTCCGCTACGCCGGTGTATCGTAATATGGGGAGACTCCCATGGACTTCACGAACGCATTGGAGACATGGCAGCCGGTCGACGTGGCCGGCGCCGGCGGGCTGGTGGAGGCACGGCTGCAGGCGCACTGGGCGGTGCAGGTCATCGCCGCCGTCGGCGAGGCGCTGGTGCCCGCCGAGCCGGACTTCAGCCACACCAGCCTGCGCTGGGATGCCGACCGGCTCATGCTCCTCGGCCGCCCCCTGCCGGAGAGCGGACTCCAGGTGGGCCTCGGCTTCGCCGGGCTGGAGCTGGTGGTGCTCGACGGCTCCGGGGCCGTTCGCGAGATCTTCCCGCTGGCCGGGACGACGCTGGCCGGGGCCCTGGAGCGGGTGACGGCCGCCCTCGCCGACCTGATGCCACGGCCGATGGCGAAGAGGCCCGAGCTGCCCGTCTACGAGATGCCGGCGCACCCGGTGGGGGAGGGCGGACCGTTCCCCGAGCCGGACGTGCCCGGTCTCGGCGAGCTGGCACGCTGGTACGGCAACGCCGCGGCCCTGATGGAGATCGTCGGCGCCGCCACGCCCCTGGCCTCGCCGGTGCGCTGCTGGCCCCACCACTTCGACATCGCCACGCTGCTCACCCTGGATCCCGAGGAGGCCGGCGACGATCGGCGCTACGTCGGCGTGGGGCTCTCCCCCGGGGACGCCAGTTACGCCGAGCCGTACTTCTACGTCAACCCGTGGCCGTACCCGGAGGCCGCCGGGCTCCCGGAGCTCGCCGGCGGGGGCGTCTGGCACCGCGAGGGGTGGACCGGCGCGGTGCTGCCCGCGAGCCGGCTCACCCCCGACGGCGCCGCCCAGGCCGCGCAGGTCGTCGCCTACCTGGGGTCGGCGCTGGCGGCCCAGCGAGTGCTGCTCGGGCGTCCCGGCGACGCCGTCTGGTCCTCCCTGGGGGTCGCCGAGGGCGCGGCCGCGGGCGACACGAGGCGCTGATGGCGGGAGCGGCGGCGACACCCGAGCCCGCGGGAGGGGAGCGCGGCGTCGAGGCCAGGCTCGAGGCCGCCCTGGCCGGCGCCGGCCCGACGGTGCTGCGCATCGGCGAGGCGGCCGACCCGGTCCTCGACTTCGCCCGCTCGGTGGCGGCCGGGCTGGCCGACGAGCCCCGGCGCCTGGAGTGCCGGTTTCTCTACGACGCGCGGGGCAGCCGGCTCTACGAGGCGATCTGCGAGCAGCCCGAGTACTACCCGACCCGCACCGAGGCGGCCATCCTGGCCGCGCGCTCGGCGGAGATCCGCGCCCTGACCGGGCCGGCGACGCTGGTGGAGCTGGGATCCGGCAGCTCGGTCAAGACCGGTCACCTGCTCGATGCCTTCGCGGCCGGCGGCCGCACGGTCCGCTACATCCCCGTCGACGTCAGCTCCTCGGCCTTGGAGGCGGCCGCCGCCGCCATCGCCGCCGAGCGTCCCGAGGTGCGGGTGGTCGGCATCAACGGGGTCTACGAGGACGCGCTGCCCCTGCTGCCGCTGGTTTCGCCGGCCCTCCTGGTCTTCCTGGGCAGCACCATAGGCAACCTGGACGAGGCCGAGTCGGCCGCCTTCTGGGAGCTGGTCGCCCGCAGTCTCGGACCCGGCGACCACATGCTCCTGGGGATCGACCTGGTCAAGGACCCCGCGCTTCTCGAGGCCGCCTACGACGACGCGGCCGGCGTCACCCGGCGCTTCACCAGGAACTACTTCGAGCGCATGAACCGGGAGCTCGGGGCCGGCCTCGACGTGACGGCCATCGAGCACGAGGCGCGTTACGACCGCGAGCGGGAACGAATCGAGATCCACGCCCGTTTCACCACCCGCCAGGTGCTCCGCATCCGGCCGCTGGACCTCGAGATCGAGATCCCGGCCGGGGAGCGGGTGCTGGTGGAGATCAGCCGCAAGTTCCGGGTGGACCGGGTGCGGCGGGAGCTCGCGCGCTTTGGGCTCGAGACGGTGCGGACCTTCACCGACGACCGGCGGTGGTTCGGTCTCCTGCTCCTGAGAAAGGTGGGCCATGGGAAGGACTGAGCGGCGCGACGTGCTGTGCGGGATCTGTCCCGCCGGGTGCTGGGTCCGGGCCGAGCTCGAGGACGGCCGGCTGACGAGGGTCGAGCCGCTGCCCGATCACCCGCTGGGGATGATCTGCACCATCGGCCGCCACTCGCCGCAGGTGGTGTACGACCCCGACCGGCTGCGGCATCCCATGCGCCGCGTGGGTCCCAAGGGCACCTACGATTTCGAGCCCATCTCCTGGGACGAGGCCTACGACATCATCGTCGCACGCCTGCAGGCGTTGAAGGCCGAGCACGGCCCGGAGTCCACCGCCATCTACACCGGCCGGGGCAGCTTCGACATGGCCCTGTGCGACTTCTTCCAGCCGGCGGGGGTGGCCGTTTCTTCGGCGTCCAGCGTGCTCTTCCCCTTCGGCTCGCCCAACACCCTCGGCGTGGGCGCCCTCTGCTACGTCTCCTTCGCCATGATCGCCCCCCACGTGACCATGGGCGAGATGCTCATCACCATGGACACCGACCTCGAGCAGGCCGAGCTGGTCGTCGTGTGGGGCGCCAACCCCGCCACCGACTCGCCCCCCCTGGCCTACCGCCAGATCCTGGCCGCCCGGGAGCGCGGCGCCGAGGTGATCGTGATCGACCCCCGCCGCACCGAGACCGCGCGCCGCACCGGCGCCGAGTGGATCCCCATCCGCCCGGGCACCGACGGCGCCCTGGCCCTCGGCCTCATCCAGGTCCTGATCGAGGAGGAGCTCTACGACGAGGAGCTGGTGGAGAAGTGGACCGTGGGCTTCGACGAGCTGGCCCGGCTCGTCCAACACTACCACCCCGAGGCCGTCGCCGAGATCACCGGCGTCCCAGCGGCCACGGTGCGCGCGCTGGGCCGGCGGATCGCCCGGGCGCGGGGCGCGGCGCCGGTCATGTACTCGGGGCTCGAGTACTCCGACAGCGGCGTCCAGGCGATCCGCGCCGTGTACGTCCTGTGGGCGCTCGCCGGTCAGCTCGACGTGCCCGGCGGCCTGCTCTTCCGGATGAAGGAGAACCTGTTCCCGCAGAACCGGAGCGGCCTGATCCCCAACCCCGACCCCCGCCACGCCCTGGGCCGGGACCGCTTCCCGGTCTACAGCGAGTACCGCGGCGAATCCCACGCCATCGCGCTCCCCGAGTCGGTGCTCGAGGGCAGGCCCTACCGCATTCGCGGGCTGATCGTCCTCGGCGCCTCGCTGATCACCGCCTGGCCGCAGCCCGAGATCTGGCGCAAGACGCTTGCCGCCCTCGACTTTCTGGTCTGCATCGATCGCTATCCCACGGCCGACGCCGCCTACGCCGACATCCTCCTGCCCGCCGCCACCGGCTACGAGATCACCTCCTACATGCGTTACGGCCCGCTGTTCAAGATCCGCGAGCGGGTGGTCGAGCCGGTGGGGGAGGCGCGCAACGACTTCCTCATCCTGGCCGAGCTGGCCCGGCGGCTGGGTTACGGCCACCTCTACCCCCAGAGCGAGGAGGAGGTCCTGGCCCGCGCCCTCGAGGGCACCGGCTTCACCGTCGAGGAGGTGCGCGCCGCCGGCGGCTCGGTCCAGATCCCGGCCGTGATGATGGAGTACAAGAAATGGGAGAAGGGCCGGCTGCGCCCGGACGGCAGGCCCGGCTTCAACACCCCCAGCGGCAAGCTGGAGATCGCCTCGTCCATCCTCGCCGAGCACGGCTACGACCCACTGCCCGTCTACACCGAGCCCGCCGAGGGACCGCTGGCCCGCCCCGACCTGGCGCGCCGCTTCCCGCTCGTGTTCAACTCCGGATCGCGCAACCACTTCGACTTCCGCAGCCAGCACCACGGCGTCAGGGGGCTCGGCGACAGCCACCCCGAGCCCCTGGTGGTCATCAACGACCGGGACGCCGCCGAGCGCGGCATCGCCGACGGCGACATGGTCTGGCTGGCCACGCCGCGGGGCCGCCTCCGCTTCCGCGCCCGGGTCACCCCCGACATCGTGCGCGGCGCCGTCGACGCCAGCATGGGCGGCGGCGGGCCGCTCGGCCCCGAGGCCTGGCGGGACACCAACGTCAACGAGCTCACCGACCTCGACCACTACGACCCGATCTCAGGCTTCCCGGTCTACAAGGCCCTGCTCTGCGAGGTGATCCCGGCCGAGCGCGGAGCCGGCCGGGCCGCCGCACCCGGGTCCCCGGCCCCGGGCGAGGACGGCGACCTCCCCGAGCCGGTCACCGTCGCCGGTCCCCCGCCCCGCGAGGTGTACCTGGACCACAACGCCACCACGCCGGTGGCGCCCGAGGTCCTCGAGGCCATGCTCCCCTACCTGCGCGAGAGCTTCGGCAATCCGTCGAGCATCCACCGCAAGGGGGCGCGGGCCCGGGATGCGGTGGCCGCCGCGCGGCGCGCCGTGGCCCAGGTCCTGGGCTGCACCGCCCGGAGGATCGTGTTCACCGGCGGCGGATCGGCCGCCGACAGCCTGGCCGTCCTCGGCGCGGCCGGAGCCCGCCCCGGGCGCCGCCACGTCGTCACCTCGGCCGTCGAGCACCCGGCCGTGCTCAACGCCTGCGCCGCCCTCGAGCGGCGGGGCGTGGCGGTGACGGTGCTGCCCGTCGACGGCGGCGGCCGGGTCGATCCGGAGGCGCTGCGCGCCGCCATCCGGCCGGACACGGCGCTGGTGAGCGTCATGCTGGCCAACAACGAGCTGGGCACCGTGCAGCCGGTGGCCGAGCTGGCCCGGATCGCCCACGCCGCCGGCGCCCTCTTCCACACCGACGCCGTGCAGGCCCTGGGCAAGATCCCGGTGGACGTCGAGGAGCTGGGCGTCGATCTGCTCAGCGTCTCGGCGCACAAGGTCTACGGTCCCAAGGGCGTGGGCGCCCTCTTCGTGCGCCGCGGGGTCGAGCTCGAGCCGCGGATCTACGGCGGCGGCCAGGAGCACGGCCTGCGCGCCGGCACCGAGAACGTGCCCGGGATCGTGGGCTTCGGCGCCGCCTGCGAGCTCGTGGAGCTCGCCCTACGCCGGGGCGACATGGAGCGGGTGGCCGCCCTGCGCGACCGGCTCGAGGGGGGCATCCTGGAGATGGTCCCCGGGGCGCGGGTCAACGGCGACCGCCGGCACCGGACGCCCAACACCACCAACCTGACCCTGTCGGGCATCCGCGGCGAGTCCCTGGTGCTCGCGCTCGACCGGCGCGGCGTCTCCTTCTCCTCCGGTTCGGCCTGCAAGTCCGGCAACCCGGACCCCTCCCACGTCCTCCTCGCCGCCGGGCTCTCGCCGGAGGAAGCGCACTGCTCCATCCGCCTCTCCCTCGGCCTGGGAACGACCTCCGAGGACGTGGACTACACCCTCGCCGCCCTCAAGGAAACCCTGGAGGACACCGTCTCCGCCATCCGTTTCGTCGCCTGCAGGTAAACGAGGGCCGCAGGGGAGGAGTCGCCGGCTGGAGGTGGGAAGAATGGTGCCGAAGGCCGGACTCGAACCGGCACGGCGTAAGCCACACGCCCCTCAAACGTGCGCGTCTACCAGTTCCGCCACTTCGGCACGCAACGACATTCTACCGCACATCCGGGGCCGGGGTCACTGGCCCGGCTGGGGGGCCTTGGCCGGCTGCCGCTGCCCGGACGGTGCGCTCTGCGCCGGCTGGGAGGCCGGCGGCTGCGGCTTCTTTTCGGCCGGCGCCGGCTTGGTGGCCACCGGCCTGGCCTTCACGCCCTCCATCACCGAGCGCTGGCGCTTGCCCTGGAGGATGGCCAGGGCCATGGAGAGGACGATGAAGAGGACGAAGGACCCGGTGGTCAGCTTGTGCATCAGGGTCGTGGAGCCGCGGGGACCGAACGCGACCTGGGTCCCGCCGCCGCCGAAGGCGCCGGAGAGATCCGCCCCCTTCCCCTGCTGGAGGAGCACCACCAGGATCAGGAAGATGCAAACCAGAATGTAGAGAATGACCAAGAGCGTTGTCACGACGATTCCCCCGCGGCGAGTTGAGCCGCAGCGCGGATGATAGCGGAAAATGACGCCACGTCAAGGCTTGCCCCGCCGATCAGGCCGCCGTCGACGTCCGGCTGGGCGAAGAGCTCGGCGGCGTTCGCCGGCTTGACGCTGCCCCCGTACAGGATGCGGACGGCCTGGGCGGCCTCGGCCCCGAAGCACCCGGTCAGCTCCCCGCGCAGGAAGACGTGGGCCTCCTGGGCCTGCTCCGGCGTGGCCGTGCGGCCGGTGCCGATGGCCCAGATGGGCTCGTAGGCCACCACCAGGCGCTGCGGATCGAGGTCGGCGAGCACCGCGGCCTGGCGGCGGAGGACCTCGAGGGTCTGCCCCGCCTCCCGCTGCTCGAGGGTCTCCCCCAGGCAGAAGATGACCGTCAGCCCCTCCTCTTGGGCGCGCCGCGCCCGCCTGGCGGCGGTCTCGTCGGTCTCGCCGAACATCGCCCGCCGCTCCGAGTGCCCGACGATGACCCACTCCACGCCGATGTCGGCCAGCATGGGGGCCGAGACCTCGCCGGTGAAGGCACCGGAGGTCTCCCAGTGGACGTTCTGGGCGCCGAGACCGATGCCCGAGCGGGTGAGCAGCATGGCCGCCGCGGGCAGCGAGACGTAGGGCGGGCAGACGACGACGTCCACCGTGCGGGACCGCTTCTCCGCCACCAGCTCCTCGAGAAACGTCGCCGTCTCGGTGACGCCCTTGTTCATCTTCCAGTTGCCGGCCACCAGGTACCGCCGCGTCATCTCACACCTCCAGGGCCTCGACCGCGGGTAGCGGGCCGCCGGCCACCAGCTGCAGCGAGGCGCCGCCGCCGGTGGAAACGTGGCTCAGCCGCGACGCCACCCCGGCCCGGTGCACCGCCATCACCGACTCGCCGCCGCCCACCACCGTGAAGCCGCCGCACGCCGCCATCGCCCGGGCCACGGCCATGGTCCCGGCGGCGAAGCGCTCCTTCTCGAACACCCCCATGGGGCCGTTCCAGAACACCGTGCGCGCGTCCGCGAGGGCGGCCGCGAAGCGTTCCCGGGCGGCCGGCCCGAGGTCCGCCACCAGGAGGTCGGCCGGAATCTCTCCCGCCGGCACCACCTCCACCCGGGTCGGGTGGTCGAGGTCGTCCGTCACCACCACGTCCTCGGGCAGGAGGAGCTCGATGCCGCGGCCCGCCGCCGTCTCCATCACCTCGCGCGCCGTCTCCACCATCGCCGGCTCGACCAGGGAACGCCCCACCTCGTAGCCCCGGGCGAGGAAGAAGGTATTTGCCATGCCGCCGCCGACGGCCAGCCGGCGCACCCTGCCCAGCAGGGCCTCCAGCGGGGCCGTCTTGGTCGAGATCTTGGCGCCGCCGACGATGGCGACGAAGGGCTGCTCGGGCTCGTCCACCACCCGGCGCAGGGCCGCCAGCTCCGACTCCATGAGCCGGCCCGCCGCCCGCCGCCCGGCGGGGAAGAGCCGGGCCGCGGCCACCATCGAGGCGTGCGCCCGGTGGGCGGTGCCGAAGGCGTCGTTGACGTAGTGGGAAAAGGGCGCCGCCAGCTCGCGGGCGAAGGCCTCGTCGTCGGCCTTCTCGCCGGGATGAAAGCGCAGGTTTTCGAGCAGGAGCAGCCCCTCCGCCCGGGCCTCGAGGGCCGCCGCCACCGGCTCGCCCACGCAGTCGGGGACGAAGCGGACCGGCCGCCCCAGCGCCTCGGCCAGGGCCGCCGCCACCGGCCGCAGGGAGTAGGCCGGATCCGGCGCCCCCTTGGCCTTACCCAGATGCGAGCACGCCGCCACCACCGGCACGCGGTCGAGCAGCCAGCGCAGCGTGGGCAGGGCGGCCTCGATGCGAGCCGTATCGCGGACGGCGCCGTCGGCCACGGGCACGTTCAGGTCCAGCCGCAGGAGCACCCGGGCGCCGTCGAGATCGCGCAGGTCCTCCAGGCGGGGTACGCTCACGCCTGTCTCCCGATCATGTACTCGAGGAGATCGACGCAGCGCAGCGCGTAGGCGTTCTCGTTGTCGTACCACGCCACCACGCGGAAGAAGCTCGGCGCGACCTGGGCCGCCAGCGCCAGGTCGACCACGCAGGAGTGGGTCTCCCCGATGATGTCCGAGGACACCAGGGGCTCGTCCGCCGCCCGCATGATCCCCTTGAGGGCGCCCGCCGAGGCCTCGCGGAAGGCCTCCCGCAGGGCGTCCACCGTGGCCGGTTTCTCGGAGACGAAGCTCAGGTCACACACCGAACCGTCCATCACCGGCACCCGCATGGCGCCGCCCGCCAGCCGGCCCTCGAGGGCCGGGTAGACGAGGCTGATGGCCGTGGCCGCGCCGGTGGAGGTGGGGATGATGTTGACGGCCGCCGCCCGCGCCCGGCGCATGTCCTTCGGATGCTGCACGTCGAGGATCCGCTGGTCGTTGGTGTAGGCGTGGATGGTGGTCAGCCAGCCGTGGGCGATGCCCACCGACTCGTGCAGCACCTTGACCAGGGGGCCGAGGCAGTTGGTGGTGCACGAGGCGTTGGACACGATCCGGTGGGCCGCCGGGTCGTAGGTCTCGTTGTTCACGCCCATCACGAAGGTCGCGTCCACGCCCTTGCCGGGTGCGGTGATGATGACCCGCTCGGCCCCGGCCTCGAGGTGGGCCGCCGCCTTGCCCCGCTCCCGGAAAAGGCCCGTGGCCTCGAAGACGTACTCCACGCCCATCTCCCGCCAGGGGAGCCTGGCCGGGTCCCGCTCCGCCAGCACCTTGAAGGAGTCGCCGCCGGCCGTGATCGTGTCCCCGTCGAGCGCGACCTCGCCCGGGTACGGGCCGTGGACCGTGTCGTGGGCGAACAGGTAGGCGAGCATCTCCGGCGAGGTGAGGTCGTTGACCGCCACCAGATCGAAGCCCTCGCGGGCGAGCAAATGCCGGGCCACCAGGCGCCCGATCCGACCGAAACCGTTGATTGCAACCCGATGCGTCATGGGCATCCTCCGTTCTCGCACATGATGCCGCAGTATACCCGAATCCCCCGCCGCCCCGCCGCCCCCCGGATCTTGCGCCCCGCGGCCCCTTGTGCTAGCGTATGCGTCCCTGCGGCGCGTTCGTCTAGGGGTCTAGGACGCCGGCCTCTCACGCCGGTAACACGGGTTCGAATCCCGTACGCGCTGCCATGCCTT
>CAZXXL010000013.1:0-27838 GCA_964644635.1 uncultured Thermoanaerobaculia bacterium
GCAGAGGACGGCATACGAGGTGCTCAGGAGTCTCGTGGGCTCGGAGATGTGTATACGAAACAGGCCCGGGGCCTGGCCCTGGTCCTCGGCAGCCGGCTCCAGATCCCGGTCCTCCTCGCCTCGGCGACGCCGTCCGTGGAGGCCGCCGCCCTGGTGGCGCGGGGACTGGCCCGGCGCCTGGTGCTGAGCCGGCGGGTCGCCGGCGGGTCCCTGCCGGCGGTGGAGCTCGTCGACCTGCGCGGGGAGCCGCCCGAGCCCGGCGAGCAGGGGCGGACGCTCTTCTCCCGCCGCCTCCTCGAACTGATGACCGCGACCCTGGAGCGCGGCGAGCAGGTGATCCTGCTGATCCAGCGCCGGGGCTGGGCGCCGGTGCTCCTGTGCCGTGACTGCGGCCACCGGATGGAGTGCCCGTCGTGCTCGGTTCCGCTGGTGCTCCACCGCCGGGCGGGCGGCCTCCGCTGCCACTATTGCGGATTCCATCGCCCCGCTCCGGAGCAGTGCCCGCAGTGCGGAGGCACCTTGCTCGACGCCGTGGGCGCGGGAACCGAGAAGGTCGCCGCCTCGCTCGCGCGCCGCTTTCCCGGCGTCTCGGCCGCGATCCTCGACCGCGACACCGTGCGCCGCCGCGACGGGCTCGAGAGAACGCTGGGCGCCTTCGCGGCCGGCCGGGTCCAGGTCCTCGTGGGCACCCAGATGGTCGCCAAGGGCCACCACTTCCCCAACGTCACCCTCACCGGCGTCATCTCCGCCGACGCCTTGCTCGGCCTGCCCGACTTTCGCGCCGGCGAGCGGACCTTCCAGCTCCTGACCCAGGTCGCCGGCCGTTCCGGCCGCGGCCGCCGGCCCGGGCGCGTCGTCATCCAGACCTACCACCCGGATCATCCCGCCGTCCGCTGCGCGGCGACCCACGACGCCGACCGCTTCAACCGCGAGGAGCTGCTCTACCGCCAGAGCTTCCACTACCCGCCCGCCGTGCGCATGGCCGTCGTGCGTTTCGAGGCCCCGGCCGAGGAGGCGGCCCGGCGCGCCGCCGAGGCCGCGGAGCGGGCTGCCCGGCCCGAGCCGGAGGGCGTGCTGATCCGCGGACCGGCGCCGGCGCCGCTGGAGCGGCTGCGCGGGGACTGGCGCTGGCAGCTCCTCGTTACCGCCCCCAATCGTTCGCTGCTGGGCACGGCCCTCGACCGGATCGAGGCCGTCCGCGTCCCTTCCGGCATTCGCCGGGTGATCGACGTCGACCCGCTGTCGACCCTCTGAGCCGCGGGCCTACCAGACCAGGGGAATGATCACCGCCGCCAGGGCGAGCACCAGGATCTTGAGGGGCAGGCCGAACCGGACGAAGTCGCGCAGGGTGTACCCCCCGGCGCCGGCAACGATGATATTGGCGTGGTACCCGAAGGGCGTCACGAAGGAGCTCGCCGCACCGACCGCCACCGCGACCGCCGCGGCATGCAGGGAGACGCCCCCCGACGAGGCCGCCGCCACCGCCACCGGAAAGAGCAGGGCGGCCGCGGCGGCGTTGTCCAGCACCTCTGTGAGCAGGCCGGCGGCGCCGAGAATCAGGCCGACCACCAGCACCGGGGGCACCGCGCGCACCTCGCCCAGCACCGCCGCCACGGCCGTCCCGGCCAGGCCGCTGTCGACCACGGCATGGCTCAGCGCGATGGAAGCGGCGATCATCGCCAGGGTCGGGAGGTGAATCGCGGGCCAGATTTCCGAGGGGCGGATCCTCCCCGACACCACCATGGCCAGGGCCCCGGCGACGACGGCGTCGAGAAGGGGCACCAGCCCGGTCGCGGCCGCGACGATGGTGGCCAGCAGCAGGGCCGGCGGCACCCAGTCACGGCGGGCCGGGCTCCCCACCTCGCCCACCGGCGACACCAGGTAGAAGTCGCGCGCATACCGCCAGCGCTGGAGAAAGTCCCCGCCGGCGGCCACGAGCAGGGTATCGCCGGCCTGGACGACGATGTCGCCGATCTTCCCCGGCAGGTGCCTGCCGTGGCGGTGGACGGCCAGGACCACGGCGTCGTACCGGCCCCGAAAGCCGGTCTCGCGGATGTTCCGGCCGACGGCGGGGCTCGACGGCGACACCACCGCCTCCACCAGCTCGAGCCCGCCGCCTTCCAACACCTCCGGTCCCGGCTCCACGGGCTCGAGGCCGCCGCGGGCCGCCAGGCCGGCGATGCCATCGACGCGGCCCACGAGCATCAGGAGATCGCCGCCCTCGAGCCGGTCGCCGGGTTCCGCCTGCCTGAGCGCGCCGCCGGCCTTCTCGACGCCCGCCACGAACAGATTCTCCAGGCTGCGAAGATCCGCCACGGTGGCTCCGTCCAGCTCGCCTCCGGGCACCACCCTCAACCAACCCACGTACTCCCTCGGGTCGGCGCCGATCTCGGCCAGCGGATCCGGCCGCCCGGGCAACAGCCGCGGACCGTACAGGGCCAGGTAGAGCACACCGAGGGCGGCGACGGGGAGACCCACCGCTGCCAGCTCGAAGAACCCGAGCCCGCGGTCGCCCCGGCCCAGGAGCAACCCGTCGAGGACGAGGTTCGAGGAGGTCCCGATGACGGTCAGCATCCCGCCCAGGGTGGCCGCAAAACCCACCGGCATCATGAGCCGCGAGGGGTCGATGTTCCGCCGCCGGCACCACTCGCGCACCGCCGGCATCAGCACCGCGACCACGGTCGCGTTGGAGACGAAGGCGGAGATGAACGCGACGGCGCCCAGGCCCCGCGCGCCGGCCCGGCGGCCGCCGGTCCCGAAGCCGAGCTCGGCGAGCCGGGCGAGCCACGAGGTCCGCTCCACCGCCGCCACGAGCACGAAGAGCAGCCCGATCACCGCCACCGCCGGGTTGGCCAGGCCGTCCAGGGCCCGCTCCGGGGAGAGCACTCCGGCGAGCAGGAGCACCCCGACGCCGCCGCCGAGGGCCACGGTCGGGTCGGCCAGGTCGCTGACCGCGAGGGCGATCACCGCCGCGAGCACGGCCAGCGTCACCCAGGCTCCGAGGCTCATGCGGCGGCCCGGCTCCCGTGGCTCACGGCTCCCTCACCGCTCGGGATCCGAGGCGATGAACCCCTCGCGCTCCAGGTGCAGGATCACGGCCTGGGCCGCCTCCTCCGGGCTCATGTCGGTGGTATCGATGACCACCTCGGCGTCGTCCGGCGCCTCGTAGGGGTCCGAGATCCCGGTGAACTCCTTGATGATCCCGGCCCGCGCCTTGGCGTACAGGCCCTTGCGGTCCCGCTGCTCACAGACGGAAAGCGGCGTCGCCACGTGGACCAGGGTGAACCCGCCCACCGGCTCGATCATGGCCCTGACCTCCTTGCGCACCGCGTCGTAGGGGGCGATCGGGGCGCAGATGGCGATGCCGCCGTTCTTGGTGATCTCCGAGGCCACGAACCCGATGCGCCGGATGTTGATGTCCCGGTGCTTCTTGGAAAAGCCCAGCTCGGACGACAGGTGCTTGCGGACGATGTCGCCGTCGAGCAGGGTGACCGGCCGCCCCCCCATCTCCAGGAAGCGAACCAGCAGCACGCCGGCCACCGTCGACTTGCCGGCGCCCGAAAGGCCGGTGAAGAACACGGTGAAGCCCTGGCGGCTTCGCGGCGGGTGGGTCCTGCGGAGCTCCCGGACGACCTCCGGGTAGGTGAACCACTCCGGGATCTCCCGGCCCTCCGCCAGCCGCTGCCGGAGCTCGGTGCCGGAGATGCTCAGCGTGCGCCTGCCCTCCGGCACCTCGTCCACGGGCACGTAGCGGTCCTCCTCCTCGAGGTACACCATCATCTTGAACGGCACCATCGCGACCCCGAGCTCCTCCTCGTGGCGGCGCACCAGCTCCTGGGCGTCGTAAGGGCCGTAGAACGGTTTCCCGGACGAGTCCGAGCCCGGGCCGGCGTGGTCCCGGCCGACGATCAGGTGCGTGCAGCCGTAGTTCTTCCTGATGATGGCGTGCCAGAGCGCCTCCCGGGGCCCGGCCATGCGCATGGCCAACGGCAGCAGCGACAGCTTGACCGTGTGCTGGGGGTACCTGGGCAGCAACGCCTGGTAGCAGCGCACCCTCGTGAAGTGGTCCACGTCGCCCGGCTTGGTCATGCCGACCACCGGGTGGATGAGCAGGTTGGCCTCCACCTCCTTGGTGGCCCGCAGCGTCAGCTCCTGGTGGGCCCGGTGCATGGGGTTGCGGGTCTGGAAGGCCACCACCCGCCGCCAGCCCCGCCGGGCCAGGTCGTTCCGGACCTCGGCCGGGGTCTCGCGCAGGTGGCGGAAGTCGTAATGGACCGGGAGCTGGATCCCCTCCAGCCGTCCGCCCACGTACCAGTCCCCGGTGTCGAAGAGGTGCGCCACGCCGGGATGCTCGGGGTTGTCGGTCCCGTAGACCCCGAGGGCCTCGGCGGTCTTGTCCGGCTTGAAGACGTCCTCGACCGTGAGCACGGCGAGCATGACGCCCTCGGGATCGCGCAGGGCGATGCGCTCGCCCGCCTCCAGGGACCCGGCGAGCTCACCGGGGACGTCGAGGGTGACGGGGATCGGCCACAGGGTCCCGTCGGCGAGGCGCATGTCGCGCACCACCGACTCGTAGTCCTCGCGCCCCAAGAAGCCGCGCAGGGGCGAGAAGGCGCCGTTGAGGAGCAACTCGAGATCGCACAGGTGCCGCGGGCCGAGGTCGATGGAGCGCCAGTCCCGCGAGGCCTCCTGGAGCTCGCGCCGGCGCTCCGGGTCCACGACCAGGTCGACGAGGGTTCCGCCGTGGGGCGGGTTGAGATGGTTGGGCACGGTTCCTCCTTGGTGATCCTTCCGTCCGGCTCGCACCGGTACGCTCCCGGCTCGTTCGCCTGTCCGAACGGCGCAAAGAATAGCAAAACCGTCGGCTGCCGTTGCCCCGGCGGGGTCACGCCGGGTCTTCCTCCACCATCGCCGCGATGGCGTCCCCGATGGCCAGGGACGCGGTGGCCGCCGGAGAGGGCGCGTTGAGCACGTGGATCATGCGCTCGCCGCGGAGGACGGCAAAGTCGTCGAGCAGGGATCCGTCGGCCGCCATCGCCTGGGCGCGCACCCCGGCGCCGCCGGGGACGACGTCGGCGACGCCGATCTCGGGCACCAGTCCCTGCAGGGACCTGACGAAGGCCCGCTTGCTCAGCGAGCGCACCTGCTCGGCCAGGCCCGTCCTCCAGTACCTCAGGGCGAGCCGCCAGAAGCCCGGATAGGCCACGGTCTCGAGGGCATCCCGCGGGGAGAACGACGTCCGGCTGTATCCCTCGCGCTTGAAGGCGAGAACCGCGTTCGGGCCCGCCTCCACCTCGCCGTTCACGCGGCGGGTGAAGTGGACGCCGAGGAACGGGAAACGGGGGTCGGGAACCGGGTAGATGAGGTTGCGGACCAGGTGCCGCGCCGCCTTTCGCAGGGTGTAGTACTCGCCGCGGAAGGGCACGATCTTGAGGCCCGGCCGCAACCCGGCCATCCTCGCCACCCGGTCCGCATGAAGGCCCGCACAGGCCACCACGAACCCGGCTTCCACCCGCCCGGCCGAGGTCCGAAGCTCGACCGCGCCGCCCCGCAGCCGCACGCGGACGACCCGCGCCCCGGTCCGGATCTCGCCGCCCGAAGCCCGGACGTCGGCGGCGTAGGCCGCCGCCACGGCCGTGTAGTCGACGATGCCCGTCTCCGGCACGTGAAGGCCGGCGACGCCCGCGGCGTGCGGCTCCAGCTCCCGAATCTCCCCGGGGCCGATCCTCCGCACCCCCTCGAGCCCGTTCGCGCCCGCCCGCTCGGCCAGCCGGTCGAGCTCGGGCAGCTGCTCCTCCCGGGTCGCCACGACGACCTTCCCGCAACGCTCGTACGGGATTCCCTTCTCGGCGCAGTAGCTCTCAAGCGCCAGGCGTCCCCGGACACAGTTGCGCGCCTTGAGGGATCCGGGCCGGTAGTAGAGCCCGGAATGAACGACACCGCTGTTGTGGCCGGTCTGGTGGGCCGCCAGCACGTCCTCCGCCTCGAGCACCAGCACGGGCAGCCCGAGCCGCCCGGCCAGGGCGCGCGCCGTCGCCAGCCCCACGATGCCGCCACCGATCACCACCAGGTCCCGGGTCGTTGCAGCGCTCATCCTTCCCCCGGTGCGCATACTACCCCGGACGGGTCCGGCGGCGCGCGTCGAGCGCGTGTGCCGGCGGCCGGTCTTGACGGAATCAAACAGGCGTTTTATATTGTCGATTGAAACGGAGATTGGAGACATTTCCATGACATTCGATCCCCCGGCCACCGACGCCACGCGCGACCGGATCCTCGACGTCGCCGAAAGGCTCTTCGCCGAGAAGGGTTTCGAGGGCACGTCCGTGCGCGAGATCACTTCCGCCGCAGGCGCCAACGTGGCCTCCGTGAACTACCACTTCGGCGGCAAGGACAACCTCTACCGCGAGGTCTTCCGGCGCCGCCTGTCCAGGCTCCGCGAGCAGCGGATCTCCAACGTCAGTCGAGCGCTGGCCGCCGGTGGCACCAGCCCGAGCCTGGAAGGCGTCGTCGAGGCGTTCACCACCGCCTTCCTCGAGCCCCTCACCGACGAGAGCCAGGGACGTCTCCTCATCGAGCTGATGGCCCGTGAGATGCTGAACCCGCACCTGCCGCGCGCCATGTTCTTCGAGGAGATGATCGACCCCGTGCGGGAGACGCTGGCCGCGGCCCTGCGCTCGGCCCTGCCCGGCCTCGGCCGGGAGGACGCGAATCGTTGCGTGCACTCCATCGTCGGCCAGCTGGTCCACGTGATTCATCACTCGCGGCTGCGCCGCGGCAGCGCCACCGACCCGCGGGCCGGCCTCGATCTCCCGGCCGTCGCCCGCCACATCGTGCGTTTCTCCGTGGGCGGGATCCGGGCGGTGGCCGCGGGCGAGGGGGCCCGGTGAGGCCCGCGGCCGTCGCACTGGCGTTCCTGGCGCTCCTGCCGGGATGCACGCTCGGTCCGGATCCCGCCCGGCGCCCGGTCACCGCCGCGGACACGGCCCCCCGGTACGCCGAGGCCCGCGGGCCCGCCGGGAACCAGCTTCCCGGGCCCGGCTGGTGGCGGCACTTCGCCGACCCGGTCACGGCGAAGCTCGTCAAGACGGCCCTCGCCGGCAACGCGGATGTCAGGGCGGCGGCGGCCCGGGTTCTCCAGGCCCAGGCCAGCCTCCAGGCCGCCTCGGGATCGCGCTGGCCGACGGCGGACTTCCAGTTCACCGCCAACCGCAACAAGTTCTCCTTCGTGCTCCCCCAGGTGGGGCGGGTGGGCATCTTCTCCACCACCTTCTCCGGCCAGCTCAGCGTCAGCTACCAGGTGGACCTCTTCGGCCGCCTGGCGAGGACCCGGCAGGCGGCGTGGGCGAGGCTCCTGGCGGCCGAGGCCGACCGCCGCACGGTGGTCAACGGGTTGATCGCCCAGGTCATCCGGACGCGGGTGCTGGTGGCCTCCCTGCAGCAGCAGATCGCGACCGCCCGCCGGCTGGCCGCCAGCTGGAAGCAGACCCGCGAGCTCACCGAGCAGCGCTACGCCGCCGGCCTGATCGACGCCGCCGAGGTGCACCTGGTTCGCTCGTCGGCGGCCGCCGCGGAGGCGGCGGTGCCGCCGCTCGAACGGCAGCTGGCCGCCGCCCGGCACGCCCTCGACATCCTGCTCGGACGCCGTCCCGGAACCGGCGGGGAGCTCCCCGCGACCCTGCCCCCCGTGCCCGACCTGGAGCCGATTCCGGTGGGTCTCCCGGCCTCCCTGATCGATCGCCGCCCGGACCTGGTGGCGGCCCGGATGCGGCTGGCCGCCGCCACGGCCGAGGTCGGGGTGGCCCTGGCCAATCTCTACCCGGGCCTGACTCTCAGCGCCGCCGGCGGCCGGACGGGCAACACCATCAACGAGCTCTCCCACCCCAACACCGAGGTCTACAACGCCGTGCTCAGCCTGCTCGCTCCCCTCTTCCGGGGCGGGCAGCTCCGGGCCCAGGTGCGCCTCTCGCGCGCCCAGGCCGAGGAGGCCGCCTCCCAGTACGCCGGCGCCGTGCTCAAGGCCCTGGGCGAAGTCGAGGATGCGCTGGCGGCGGATCGCCTGCTCCAAGACCAGCTCGAGGCCGTCGAGCGCCAGGCGGCAGCGGCCCGGGCCGCCCTCGGCCTGGCCCGGTGGCGGTACGAGGCCGGCGAGGTCACACTGCTGGACCTGCTCGCCGCCGACCGCGCCTCCCGTCAGGCCGAGCTCGCGCTCATCGCCGTCCGCGCCTCCTTGTGGGACAACCGGGTCGCCCTCCACCTCGCCCTCGGGGGTGACTGGTCGGCTGCAGACGCGGCCGCGCCGGCGTCGAAGCCGGCTTCGAAGCGGGGCGCCACCCCACCGTCCGCACACCACGAAAGAGGTTGATCGCATGGGCTTTCGATTCCGCCGTGTCGCCGTTCCCGTGCTCATCGTCGCCGCAGGAGTGGCCGTCGCCGTGATCCTCGCCACCTCGAGGAAGGCCCCGGAGAGGCGGCGTCAGCCGCGGCTCGGGCCCCTCGTCGAGGCCATCCGGGTGCACCCGGGCACGGTGCCCGTGATCGTCACCGGCAACGGCACCGTGCGCGCCAAGGTCAGCACCCAGCTCATCCCCCAGGTCGCCGGGCGCATCGTCTCGCTGCACCCGGCGCTGGTGGCCGGGGGCTTCTTCCGCGCCGGCGAGGTGCTGGTCACCATCGACCCGGCGGATTACGAGCTGGCCGTCAAGCGCGCGCAGGCCACGGTCACGCGGGCCGAGGTCCAGCTGGAGCTGGCGCGGGCCGACGCCCGCATCGCCGCCCGCGAGTGGGAACGCTCCCACCCCGGACAGGAGCCTCCGAGCCCGCTGGTGGTCAAGAAACCCCAGCTCCAGCAGGCCGAGGCCGAGCTGGCGGCCGCCAGGGCCGACCTGGAGAAGGCCCGCCTGGATCTCGCCCGCACGCGGCTCTCCCTGCCCTTCGACGGCCGCGTGGTCAGCAAGAGCGCCGACGTGGGCCAGTACGTGGCCCCGGGCCAGACCGTGGCCACGGTCTACGGAACGGCCGTGATGGAGATCCCGGTGCCTCTCCAGGACGCCGACCTGGCCTGGTTCGCGATCCCGGGCCGGCCCGGCGGAAGGGGCGCCCGGGCGGAGGTGAGCGCCCTTTTCGGCGGCCGGCGCCGTCACTGGAGGGGGCGGGTGGTCCGCACCGAGGGCGAGATCGATCCCCAGACCCGGATGGTGCACGTCGTGGTCGAGGTGGCACAGCCGCCCGTTCCGGCGCCGGGTGCGTTCAACCTCCTCCCCGGCATGTTCGTGGGCGTGGCCATTCACGGCCGCTCGCTCGAGCACGCCTTCACGATCCCGCGGTTCGCGGTGCACCAGGGGACGGTCGCCTGGGTGGTCCGAAACGGGCGCCTGCGCTTCAAGAAGATCCGGATCGCCCGCTACGACGGCGACACCGCGGTGGTGACCGGCGGTCTCGCCGACGGTGACGTCGTCGTCACCAGCCAGCTCGAGGTGGTCAGCGACGGCATGAAGGTGCGGACGGCGGCGGCCGGGAGGGCCGAGCACGGGGGAGCCGGGGCATGAAGGAGCATCGCGGGCCCCTGGCCTTCATGGCCGCCAACCACGTGGCCGCCAACATCCTCATGCTGATCCTGCTGATCGGCGGCGGCATCGCCCTCCTGCGGCTGCCCGTGCAGGTCTTCCCCGACCTCAAGCCGCAGATGGTGACGGTCCAGGTGCCGTACCTCGGGGCGGCGCCGGCGGAGGTCGAGGAGGGCGTCTGCATGAAGGTCGAGGAGGCCATCGCCGGCGTCGAGGGCATCGACCGGATCCGCTCGGTGGCCCAGGAGGGCATGGGCACCGTGATCGCCGAGCTGGACGACGCCGCCGACCCGCGAAAGGCCCTGGACGACATCAAGTCGGCGGTGGACCGCATCGACACTTTCCCGCTGGAGACCGAGAAGCCGGTCATCTCGGAGGTCACGAGCCGCATGCAGGTGATCACGGTGGTGCTCCACGGCGACGTGCCCGAGACCACCCTCAAGACGCTCGCCGAGGAGGTCCAGCAGGACCTGACCTCCATGAGCGTGATCTCCCAGGCCGACATCGCCGGCACGCGGCGTTTCGAGATCGACGTCGCCGTCCCCGAGGAGAGCCTCCGCAAGTACGGCCTCACCTTCGCCCAGGTCGCCGATGCCGTGCGCCGGTCCTCCATCGACATCCCCGGCGGCACCATCAGGACCAGCGGGGGCGAGATCCTGGTCCGCGGCAAGGGCCAGCGTTACCACGGCCGCGAGTTCGGCAACATCGTGCTGCTGGCCCGGCCCGACGGCACCCGGATCATGCTGCGCGACGTCGCGAAGATCACCGACGGCTTCGAGGACACCGACATCGCCTCCCGCTTCGACGGCACGCCGGCCGCCGAGATCCGCGTCTTCCGCATCGGCAAGCAGAGCGCCCTCCAGATCACCCGCGCGGTCAAGCGTTACATCGCCGAGGAGCTCACGCCGAGGCTGCCGGCCGGGGTCAGGGCGGACACCTGGGAGGATCGCTCGGTCATCCTGAAGTCGCGCATCGAGCTCCTGCTCAAGAACGGATTCATGGGCCTCGTGCTGGTCTTCCTCTCGCTGTCCCTCTTCCTCGACCTGCGCCTCGCCTTCTGGACCACCATGGGCATCCCCACGTCGTTCCTCGGCGCCATGCTGATCCTCCCCCACTTCGACGTGACCATCAACATGGTGTCCCTCTTCGCCTTCATCGTGTCCCTCGGCATGGTCGTCGACGACGCCATCGTGGTCGGCGAGAACGTCTTCAACCTGCGCCAGCAGGGGGTCGCCCCGCTGGAGGCTTCGATTCGCGGCGTCCGGGGCATGGCCATCCCGGTGATCTTCTCCGTGCTCACCACCGTCGCCGCCTTCATCCCCCTGGCCTTCACGTCCGGCCGCATGGGCCAGATCATGCGCGCGATCCCCGTGGTCGTGGTGTCGGTGCTGCTCATCTCGCTCTGCGAGGCCCTCTTCATCCTCCCAGCCCACCTGGCGATGTCGCGACGGCGGGGCGCCCCGGGTCCCGTCGCCCGCGTGCAGGGGTGGTTCCGCAGGGGGCTCGAGCGCTTCGTCAACGGACCCTACGCCCGCCTCCTGCAGGCCGCCGTGCGCCGCCGCTACGTCACGGCCGCCATCGCCGTCGCGGTGCTGGCCGTCTCCGTGGGAGTGGTCGCCGGGGGCTACATGAAGTTCACGTTCATGCCCAAGATCGACGCCGACAACATGATCTGCGAGCTCACCATGCCGAAGGGCACGCCCCTGGCGACCACCGAGCGGATCGCCGCCGCCATCGAGGAGGCCGCGCACAAGGTCGCCGCCCATTACGACGCCACGCGCCCCCCGGGATCGCCGTCGGTGCTGCGTCACATCTCGACCACCATCGGCCAGCAGCCGCGCGCGGCCCGGATCGCCGCCGGAGCCCACAACGAGGCCGTGGGCGGCGAGACCGGCGGGCATTTGGCCGAGATCAACGTCGAGCTCCTGGACAGCGAGCACCGCAACATCCCCTCCTCGGAGATGGCGGAACGCTGGCGGGAGCTGGTCGGGGAGGTGCCGGGCGTGTCCTCGATCACCTTCTCGTCGAACCTGTTCTCGGTCGGCGAGGACATCAACGTCGAGCTCTCCCACCGGGACTTCGCCACCCTGGTGAAGGCGGCGGACCGGCTCAAGACCATGATCGCCCAGTACCCGGGCGTCGGCGACGTCGCGGACTCCTTCGAGCCGGGCAAGATGGAGCTGAAGCTCCGGCTCAAGGCCGAGGGGCACAACCTCGGCCTCACCCTGGCCGACCTCGCCACCCAGGTGCGGCACGCGTTCTACGGCGACGAGGCCGAACGGGTCCAGCGCGGCCAGGACGACATCCGGGTGAAGATCCGCTACCCGGCCGACACCCGGCGCACGCTGGCGAGCCTCGACTCCCTGCGCATCATGGTCCCCGGCGGCAAGAGGGTTCCCTTCCTCACCGTGGCCGACGTCACCATGGGCCGGGGGTACTCGGTGATCAACCGGCTGGACAGGCGCCGCGTGGTCACCGTCACCGGCACCGTGGACGAGGAGCGCGCGAACGCGAACGAGATCAACGCCAACATCCGCGACCACCTCCTGCCCCGGCTCAGGGAGGACTTCCCCGGCCTGAGCTACCGCTTCGGCGGCGCCCAGCGGGAGCAGGCCAAGTCCATGAAGAGCCTCGGGGTCAACTTCATCCTCGCCCAGCTCGCCATCTTCGCCCTGCTGGCGATCCCGCTGCGCAGCTACACCCAGCCCCTGATCATCATGACCGCCATCCCCTTCGGCATCGTCGGCGCCCTGATCGGCCACGCCATCATGGGCCTCGACCTCAGCCTGCTTTCCGGCATGGGCCTGGTGGCGCTCACCGGCGTGGTGGTCAACGACGCGTTGATCATGGTCGACCTCATCAACTCGGAGCGCGCCGCCCACATCCCCATCGAGCAGATCCTGCGCGACTCCGGCATCCGCCGCTTCCGGCCCATCATGTTGACGACGATCACCACCTTCTTCGGCCTGACGCCGATGATCATGGAGCGCAGCATGCAGGCCCGCTTCCTCATCCCCATGGCGGTCAGCCTCGGCTTCGGCGTGCTCTTCGCCACCGGCATCACGCTCCTCCTGGTGCCCACCCTGTACCGGATCCTGGAGGACATCCACGGGGTCTTCGGCACCACCGCGACCCACAGGCTGCCCGAGCCCTGACGCCGCGGACGTGATCCCGCCGCCGCCCCGCTCCCGGGCGCGGGTCCCTGGCCAATTCCCCGGCCGACCGTGTACGATGCGGACGAAAGGAGCTTCCATGCGGACGGTGACATCCATCGTGGATCTGGTCGGACGGACGCCGATGCTGCGTCTGGGGGAGCTCGAGCCGGACGGCGGCGCCGAGGTGTGGGCCAAGCTCGAGTACCTCAACCCCGGCTTCTCGGTCAAGGACCGCACCGGCCTCGGCCTCATCCGGGACGCGGAGGCCTCCGGCCGCCTGCGGCCCGGCGGCACGATCGTCGAGGCCACGGCCGGCAACACCGGCATCGGGCTCGCGCTGGTCGGCCGCCGCGCCGGGTACCGCGTCGTGCTCGTGGTGCCCGAGAAGTTCTCCCGCGAGAAGCAGCACCTGATGCGGGCGCTCGGCGCCGAGCTCATCCTGTCCCCCAGCGAGGAGGGCATGGCCGGGGCCCAGCGGCGGGCCCGCGAGATCGCGGCCGAGACCCCGGGCGCCGTGTATGTGGACCAGTTCGCGAACCCGGCGAACCCCGCCTTCCACTCGCGGACCACGGGCCCAGAGATCCTGGAGCAGATGGAGGGCCGGGTCGACGCCGTGGTCATCGGCTGCGGAACCGGCGGCACCTTCACCGGCGTGGTCCGCTTCCTCAAGGAACGGCTGCCCGGCCTCCACGCTGTCGCCGTGGAGCCGGTGGGATCCGTGATCGGCGGCGGCGAGCCGGGGACCCACGAGGTGGAGGGCATCGGGATGGACGTCATCCATCCCACCATGGACATGAGCCTGGTGGACGAGGCCATCGCGGTCCCCGACCCGGACGCCTTCGCCACCGTCCGCGCCCTCGCCGCCTCCTGCGGCGTCCTCGCCGGGTCCTCCGGGGGCGCCAACGTCTGGGCGGCCGTCCGGGTGGCGGCGAGGATGCGCTCCGGCCAGCGGGTTGTCACCGTGATTCCCGACTCCAGCGAGCGCTACCTATCGAAGAACATTTTCGATCTTTTCGGGGAGGATTCATGAACCGGGCCACGCGCTGCGTCCATGCCGGCTGGGAGCCCGAGGAGTCCACCGGGGCGGTGAACGTTCCCATCTACGCCACGTCCACCTACGCCTACCGCCGCTTCGGGGAGCACCGCGGCTGGGAGTACTCCCGGACCGCGAACCCGACCCGATCGGCCCTGGAGCGGGCCGTGGCCGATCTCGAGGGCGGCGCCGACGCGGCCGCCTTCGCGTCCGGGCTCGCCGCCATCGACGCGGTCACCGACCTGCTCGAGCAGGGCGACCACATCGTCGCCTCGGACAACCTCTACGGCGGCACCTACCGGCTGCTGACGACGCTGACCGCCCGCCACGGCATCGACGTGACCTTCGTCGACGCCTCGGCCCCGGGGGCGATCGCCGGTGCCTGCACGCCCGCCACCCGCCTGGTCCTGGTGGAGACCCCGACCAACCCGCTGATGCGGATCGTCGACATCGCGTCCGCTGCCGTCCAGGCGCACGCGGCCGGCGCCCTGCTCGCTGTCGACAACACCTTCCTCACCCCCATGCTCCAGCAGCCGCTGGCCCTCGGAGCCGACCTCGTCATCCACTCCACGACCAAGTATCTCAACGGCCACTCCGACGGGGTCGGCGGGGTCGTCGTCGCCGGCGACGCCGGGCTCGGGGAGCGGCTGCACACCGTCCAGAACAACGCCGGGGCCATCATGGGGCCGTTCGACGCCTACCTGGTGCTCCGCGGGCTGCGGACGCTGGCCGTCCGCATGGCGGCCCACGAGGCCAACGGGAGAACGCTGGCGGCCGCCCTCTCCGCCCATCCCGGCGTGGGTGCGGTGTTCTACCCGGGCCTGGAGAGTCACCCGCAGCACGAGCTGGCCCGCCGGCAGCAGGCGGGCTTCGGCGCCATGATCTCCATCGATCTCGGCACCCTCGAGCGGGCGCGGCTCTTCTGCGACGGGGTCGGGCTCTTCGTCCTCGCGGAATCGCTGGGCGGCGTCGAGTCCCTCGTCTGCCACCCGGCCACCATGACCCACGCCGCGGTACCGCCCGCCGAGCGGGAGCGCCTGGGCATCGGCGAGGGAATGGTCAGGCTCTCCGTCGGCATCGAGGCGGCCGACGACCTTCTCGACGACCTGCGGCGGGCCCTCGACGGGCTTCCCCCCCTGTCCTGACAGCGGGGGCGGGGTCAGTCTCGGGCAGGCCGGTAGACCTGCGGCTTCGGCAGCTTCTCCGCCGGCATCCCCAGGGCCAGGGCGAGCTCCCGCAGCTTGGTCTGGACATGGCGCACGTTCTCCGGACCCATTCGGAGGAGCAGCCGCTGCGCCGGGTCGAGCTTCTCGAGGCCGGGGTCGGCGTACATGTACGTCACGACCTTCTCCTTGAGGCGCACGTCGGCCGGGATGGCCGGCGTCTTGAGAAGCTCGACGATCGCGGCCTCGAGCGCGTCCCGGAAACGGCTGCCGGGCCGGCCGATTTCGCGGTAGGCGTCGTCGAGCAGCGGCTGCAGGCGGTCGAGGGCCTTGACGGTCCCGGCGGTGTCCAGGGAGGCGAAGACGTCGGCGACGAGGTCGTAGCGGTGGAAGCTCCGCGGATCGGCGACCAACGCCCTGCCCGCACGGCGCACGCGAAACGGCCGCCGCGGCCGCAGGAAGCCCAGCTGGGGCCGGGGGCTCCTGCCGTGGGCGATCCGGTCGACGGCGCCGACGAACCGCCGGATCAGGTCCTTGCTGGCGAGCCACGTGACCAGGGCCGGGTTCCGGGACAGCCCGGAGACCACCTGGCGCACGAACGCGTCACTGGTGTTCAGGCTCACCCCGGCCGGGATCCCGGTCTCCGGCGTCGCCGTCGGCGACGGGACGGCCGCCGGCGTCGCCGCCGCCCCGGCTTGCTTCCGGCCCGCTCCCTCGCGACCGCTCCGGGCCAGAACCAGCACCAGGGCGATCACGGCCACGACGACGATTCCGCCCACAACCCACCAGGTCTGTCTTGTCCTGCCCATGAGACCTCCCCGCGGAACGGCCATGCCGGACGTTCCCCGGCAAGCTTAGCCCATCCGTGAGGCCCCCGGGTACCGTCGGGTCCTCCACCTTCCCAAAAACACTTCCAAACCCGCAGCTCCTCATGCCGTACGCGCGCAGGTCGGAATCGCGGCGACGCCGCGAGACAGAGCAGCTTCGCGATCCGTTGTCGAACCGCGTCCCGAGCGAGGGGGCTCCTCACGATCGGACACCGCCACGGCGTAGTGGGCAGCGCCCTCCAGAGCTGTGAGGGATCGCCACGTCGCCGGGCGCGCCGGGTCCCCTTCGTCGCTTTGCTCCTCGGGGTGGCGTGCGCGCAAGCGAAGCAAAGCTTCGCGCGCTTACGCCACCTCGCGATGACAGAGCAAAGGGCTTCGTTGGACCCTCTGCCCTTGACGTTGTGCGCGAATGGAGGCGGACGCCCGCACGCACGGAAGCACAACGGTAAGGGTGGCAGGTTCCGTCCAGCGTCACCTTCTCCGGGCACCAACACCACCGGAGGTGAGCGGCCCCGGGAGGCCGCCGCAGGCGGCGGCCCCATGGCCGCGGAACAAGCGTCACTCAAACGGAAACTTCCGCGAATTGCTCGCCCAATCCTGGGGAATCACCGGTTTGAAGTAGAATCCATCGTCCTGGAGGCGGATGTGCAGCACTCGGAAAAGGAAACAGCCCTGGCGGCCGTCCGCGCCGCCTGCACCCTGACCCGGTCGGTCCAGGAGGAGATCGCCGCGGCGGGACAGCGCGTCCTGAAGGACGATCGCTCCCCGGTGACGGTGGCCGACCTGGCCGCCCAGGCCGTCGTCATCGCCCATCTCCGGGATGCGTTCCCCGGCGACCCGATCATGGCCGAGGAGGACGCCGCTCCCTTCGACGCCCCGGACGGCGGCCGGATCGAGGCCCGCGTGCGTGAGCTCGCAAGCTCCGTCCTCGGGCCGGTCGGACGGGAGCGCCTGCACGCGCTGCTCGAGAGTGGAACCCACCCCGGCGGGCCTCACGGCCGCTTCTGGGTCCTCGACCCCGTGGACGGGACGAAGGGCTTCCTGCGCGGGGAGCAGTACGCCGTCGCCCTCGCCCTGATCGAGGACGGGCGGGTCGTGCTGGGCGCGGTGGGCTGTCCCAACCTGCCCGTGCGCCCCGGTGCGGCCGACGCTCCCCGGGGCTGCGTCTTCCTGGCCGAACGCGGGCGGGGAACGTTCCAGTACACCCTGGACGGCGGGCCGCCGGTGCCGGTGCGGGTGGACTCCGTGGTGCGCCCCCAGCAGGGATCCTTCTGCGAGTCGGTGGAGGCGGCCCACAGCTCCCACGGGACGACGGCGCGGGTGGCGTCCCGGCTGGGGATCACAGCGCCGCCCTACCGGGTGGACGGCCAGACGAAGTACGCCATCGTGGCCCGGGGCGAGGCCTCGATCTACCTGCGGTTGCCCACCCGGCCCGACTACCGGGAAAAGGTGTGGGATCACGCGGCGGGGTCGCTGATCGTCACCGAGGCCGGCGGCAGGGTCAGCCACGTGGACGGGAGGGAGCCGGACTTCTCCTCGGGCAGGACGCTTCCCGACGCGAGCGGCATCGTCGTCACCAGCGGCGCGATCCACGGGGCCGTGCTCGAAGCCGTCCGGCGGGAAATCGGGGCCCGGACGGACTATACTGGTCCCACGATGAGCCGAAAACGGGAGAATGGCCGATGAGCATGCGAGTGAATCGAGTCCCCGGCCGACCGGGACCGTCCTTCCGGCGGGCCGTGATCGCCGTGACCGCGTGTGTCTGTCTCGTGGCGGTGCTGGCGGGCGCCGTGCACGGGTACGTGGTCATCCTCAAGAACGGCCAGCGGATTCCGGCCCAGAAAGCCTACGAGATCAAGGGTGACCAGGCGTGGATCACGCTGGTGACCGGGACGGTCACCGCCATCCCCCTCAAGATGGTGGACATCGTGGCCACCGAGCGTTACAACAAACTCGGCTTCGGGAGCGCGTTGACCGTGGAGGGGCTGTACGACGGCGTCGGTACGCCCCAGCCCACCCCCACGCCGCCGCGTCCCCTGGGCTCGATCGCGTCCATCCAGCCGCAGGGTGAGAAGATGCTCGGATCCGCGACCCCGCCGACGCCGACGCCGACCCCGGGGATCAAGCTGCACAGGACCGTGTACCCAGACAAGCGGGTGGACACGGCGTTCAAGCAGATCTTCGACGAGGAGCACCTGTACCTCTATCGAACCAGCGTCGGCACCAGGAAGAACTACTTCTTCGTCCAGGTGGTCACGGACTCCGAGCAGGAGGTGTTTCACGCCCTCAAGGTCGTGGCCAGCGCCTACACGCTGATCCACAAGCTCCACCCCGAGCTCGCCCCGAAGGCCGTCGAGCTGGAGATGCGCACGACGGCGGGCAAGCCCGCGGGCACGTTCCGGATCTCGCTCGCGGACGCCGAGAGCCTGGCGTCCGGCAGGGCCGGGGTCGAGAAGTTCTACGTGGAGCACGTGATCTTCTGAACCGGGAAAACCGGGGAACGACCGGCGCCGCTCCGGCCGTTCAAGGGATCTGAATCTTTCCGGCGGTCAGCGCGAGGCCGGCCGGATGCGTTCCCGCCCGAGATGCCGCGCCAGGGGGATCCAGAGCACGAATACCAGCCACGACAGGGCGGCGGCGGCCAGGAAGGCGCTCCGCCCGCCGCCCGCGGCGTACACGGGGCCCGCCAGGGCCGAGCCGATGACGATCCCGAGGCCGAAGGTCAACCCGGAGTACAGCGCCTGGGCCCGCCGTGCCGACCCGGGCGGGGTGGCCCGCCGGACGAGCTGGATCCCCGCCAGGTGGGCCACCGCGAAGGTGACGGCGTGGCCCGCCTGGGCGATGAGCAGGACCGGCAGGAAGGGCGGCAGGGCCAGCAGCAGCCAGCGCAGCGGCGTCAGCAGCAGGGCCAGGCCGAGCAGACGCCGCAGCCCGAAGCGCCGCTCCAGGCGCCAGCCGCCGAGGAACGCCGCCGACTCCGCGATCACGCCGACGGACCACAGCCAGCCGATGGCCGAGCTGGACATGCCGTGAGCCTTGAGATCGACGGAGAAGAACGCGTAGTACGGCCCGTGGGCGATCTGGTGCAGCATGAGGACGATCAGCAACAGCCACGCGGTGAGGGGCAACGGTCCCGGCTCCTGCCGCCGTTCCGGCCGCGCCAGGCGCTCGAACGGCACACAGGTTACGGCCAGCAGGACCAGGATCCCGGCGAGCAGGAGCGGGAAGGCGGTCAGGCTCCCGCCGGCGAGGAGCGGCCCCGTGGCCGTGGCCGCGACCACGAAACCCACCGACCCCCACACCCGGACGCCCCCGTAGCCGCCGGCGGGGATGCTCTCCAGCACCGAAGCCTCCACGATCGGCAGCACGGTGGCGAACCCCAGGCCCACCATGAAGAAGGCGACGCCGATGCCGGGTCCGCCGGGGATCCGGATCACGGCCAGGGCCGCGCCGGCCGCCAGGAGGGTGTGGCCGGTCAGCAGGCCCCGCAGCCAGCGGCCGCGGTCCACGAGACCGCCGATCACGGGCACGTACACCACCTTGGCCAGGGAGACCGCGCCGGTGACCAGGCCGATGCCCACGGCCCCGATCCCGCGCAGCTCGAGGTACGGGCCGAGGTGGGGCAGGAGCACGCCGAGCACGCCGAAATACGCGGCGTAGAACGCCGAGGCCTGCTTTGACGAGGAAAACCCGCTCGGGTAGCCTTCGCTCATGCTCGAGATCACGATCGTCGGCGCCGGGCTCGCCGGGCTGACCGCGGCCCTGCGCCTGGCCCGGGCAGGATATCGGGTCCGCGTCCATGAGCGCTACCCGCGGCCGGGGGGCCTGGTCCGGGTGTTCGAGGTCGGCGGCGAGCCCCTGGAGGCCTTCTACCACCACCTGTTCACCACGGACAGGGCCTACGTGGCGCTGGCGCGGGAGCTCGGCCTGGAGGACGCGATCGAGTGGCTGCCGTCGCGCATGGGCATCTGGGCCCGGGGCCGCCTCTGGGATTTCGGCACGCCGGGCGCCCTGCTCAGGTTCCGTCCCCTCCGGTTCGGCGACAAGCTCCGCTTCGCCCTGTCGACGCTGCGCCTCCAGCGCTCGGCCGATCCCGCCCCGTTCGAGGACGTCACCGCGGCGGAGTGGATCCGCTCCCACCAGGGGCGCCGGGTCTGGGACACGGTGTGGGGGCCGCTCTTCCACCAGAAGTTCGCATCCGAGGCCGAGAACGTGGCCATGGTCTGGCTGTGGGGCAAGCTGCGGCTCCGGGGGGCGTCCCGCTCCAGGTCCGGCCTCGGCGAGCGGCTGGGATACATGCGCGGCTCGTTCGATCGCCTGGTGACGGCGCTCGAGCGCGAGATCCGGGCGGCCGGGGGCGAGCTGGCGCTCAACGATCCCGTCCACCGGATCGAGAAGACCCGGCGCGGTTTCCGCGTGCTGGCCAGGCGGGGGGCCCACGATGCCCGCGCCGTCCTGATGGCGGTGCCGATCTCCGAGTACCTGGACGTGGCGGGGCACCTGCTCGGCGACGAGGAGCGGCAACGGCTGCGGCGGCTCCGATCGACGTCCGCCATGTGCACGGTGCTGGAGCTGAAACACCCGCTCACCGGCTACTACTGGCTGAACATCGCCGACCCCGGCTTCCCCTTCGGCGGCCTGATCGAGCACACGAACTACGTCCCCCGCGAACGGTACGGCGGCCGGCACGTTCTCTACATCTCCAACTACGTCCTGCCCGATTCTCCCTTGCTCGGGGCCTCGAAGCAGGCGATCCTCGAGCTCTACCTGCCCGCCCTCCGCCGGGTCAACCCGCGGTTCGAACCCTCGTGGATCCTGGCCAGCCACCACTTTCGCGCCGACGACGCCCAGCCCATCGTCACCCCGGGCTATCGACACCTCATCCCGAAGATCCGCACGCCCGTTTCCGGCCTGTACGTGGCGTCTATGGCGCAAATCTACCCTGAGGACCGGGGCCAGAACTACGCCGTCGCCTACGGCACGCGGGCGGCGGAACAGATCGTCGCCGACCTCGGGGGCGCCGGGACGTGACCGCCGCCGTCGATGCCGGCCGGGTCAGCGAGCCGCGTCCGGGATCACGGCCGCCAGGGCCATTTCGGTGACCATGGCGGCGACGGCCGGCCCCGCGAGGCAGCCGCCGGAGCTGAACCAGAACGAGAGCCAGGCGACCATCCCCACCAGGGTGTGGGCCGCCACGGCGGGGTCGATACCGGGGCGCAGGGCCCCCTCCCGTGCGAGCTGCTCCAGCGTCGCCTGGATGAGCGCCCGGTACGATCGCAGGCGCTGGGCCACCACGCGCCGGTTTTCGGCGTCCAGGGAATCGAGCTCGGTGGTGACGAGGTAGGTGAAGGCCCGGTCGCGGTCCCGGGTGATCATCGACGCGTGGGTCAGCAGGATGGCCCGCAGCTTGTCGACGGCGCGCTCCGTCTTCACCATGGCCGCCAGGGTCTCCCGCTCGAGCTCGTCCATGGCCATGGTCATGATGGCGAACAGCAGCTCGGTCTTGCTCTTGAAGTGGTAGTAAAGTCCCGGCTTGGAAACCCCGGCCTCGCGCGCAATCTCGTCCATCGAGGACCTCTCGTAGCCGTGCTCGAGAAGAACCCGGGCGGCGCGGCGAAGGATGTCTGTCCGGCGGTCGGCTGATTCGGCCATGGCTCGCTCCTCGAGCGGCCCGGGAGTGCCGCGCGGCATCGTCCGGCACCGCTCGTCCCGGGGGAGTCTACCGCAGCGCGGCCCGGCGCCGGTGGTACCGCGGGGTGGCAGAACCCATATTGAATGCAGGGGAGTCGGGCCATGAACGTCGTCGCCGACCTGCTCACGGCATCCCGGATGGTCGCCGCCGCGGGCATCGTCGTCGCCGGGCTCGGCCGCGGGTCGGCAGGGGCCATCGCCGGGATCGCCGCCCTCACCATCTTCGCGTGGATCACCGACGTGCTCGACGGCCAGCTGGCCCGGCGGTCCCGGGGGCCGACCCACCTCGGGAACTGGGACCTCCTGGCCGATCTCGGCCTCTGTCTCGCCATCACCGCCGCGCTGGTCCTCCGGGGCGCCGTGCCCCTCGTGATCGCGGCCGGCGAGATCGCCGCCGCCGTCGCCGGGGTGAAGCTCCTGGCCTCGACGGCGCCGCTGCAGCTGGTCATGGGCCTGGTCTACGCCGAGCTCATCGTCGCGACGTAGCAGAAGGATCCCGGGTGGGGGCGCGCGCTCGTCGGCGCCGTCGTCCTGGTCATCGCCCTGAACCCCGGCCGGGCGTGGCGGCAGGTCACGGCCTTCCTCAAGGACGTCGAGGCCCTGGCCTCTCGCAGTCCCGCTGCGAGCGGCCATCGTTGAGCCCGCGTCCAGCCCCTCCCCTCCGTGCGGCTGAGCTCCCCGCAGGCGTTTCGGCCACCGTCAGGAGCTCAGCGTCAACCGCAAAGGCGCGAAGAACGCAAGGGTAAGAGGATACAAGCTCTCTCGGTGTCCTTGGCGTCTTCGCGGTCCGATCCTCCTCCCGGCGCGCCCGCCTTCCCCGGTGGAGGCAGCCCGGACCCAAGGGATGGGCAGGGTCCGCACGGTTCACGAGCGATCGTCACCGGGCCGGCGGACCCAGATCCCGCGCGCGATGGCGTCGTCGAGCCCGAGCTGGGTCTCGTCGATCTCGGCCACCACCGAGGGGTGGCGCTGGAGTAGCCGCACGAAGGTCCCGGGCACGAGGCCGAGGTCGGCCAGCTGGTCGATGAGCGCCCCCTCCCGCGGAGCGATCAGGGCCACGGTGCCGCCCGATCCCGGCTCGAGCTCGGACAGGCGGGAGAGCAGCGGGCGCACCGCCGTCCGGCGGGTGCAGCAGGACCCGGGAGGGATCGGCCGCCCGTGGGGGCACACCTGCGGGTGACCCAGGAAGGAGCACACGGCCGCCTCGGCGCTGGGGCTGAGCACGTGCTCCACGCCGCACGCCACGGCCTCGGCGGGCTCGAGCTCCAGCTCGAGGACCTCGTGGAAGAGCACCTCCACCAGCCGGTGGCGCCGGACCAGCGTCCGCGCCAGGTCCTCTCCGGCCGGCGTGAGCTCCAGCGTCCCGTCGGGGCGGCTGCGGACCAGGCCGTCCCGCTCCAGGGCCTCAACGACCGCCGCCCAGCCCGGGGAGGCGCCCGCATGGATTTCCCGCCCCAGCCGCTCGACGTCGGTGAGCCGATCCATCTCGCGCAGGGTCCAGAGCTCCTCCAGCACCTCGTCCCGCGCGGCATCCCCGCGGGCCGTCACCGCGTCCGTGATCCCGTCCCTCATCGTGCCTCCGCTCGCACCAGCCGTCGCAGCCATCCCACGAGCCGCGATTCGAAGGGAAAACGGTAGCCGCAGGCCGGGCAGCAGGCGGTGGCACACGCCGCCGCCAGCGGGCACCCCGCCGGGCAGGAGGCGCGGGCCTCGAACCGGTTCCCGCACAGCGGGCAGGTCACCCGGGGAGCCGGCGCGTTCACAGCGTCACGCCCAGCCACGTCAACACCCACCGCAGGACCCCTCCCACCAGGAAGGCGAAGGGGATGATGAACCCGACCACGGCCACCGCCGTGCGCGCGCCGCGCTCCTTGACGATCACCAGGAGATTGGCGATGCAGGGGACGAAGAGCGTGATCACCACCAGCGCCACCACCGTCTGCACGCCGTCGATCATGCCCTTCTGGGCCAGGGCGTAGAGCCCGGCGGCGCCGTAGTCGCGGCGCAGGAAGCCGACCAGGAATGCATCGGCCGCCTTCGCCGGCAACCCGAGCCAGCCGACGACGACGGGTTCCGCGGCCCGCTCCAGCACCGGCAGGACGCCGGTGATGGCGAGGAGCCACAGCATCGCGGTTCCGATGAGGAACAGCGGCACCGCCTCGCGCAGGTACCACTCGACCCGGGCCAGCGTCTTGATCATGATGTTGCCGAGCTTCGGCACCCGCAGCGGCGGCAGCTCGATGAGGAAGTCGGCCGAGCGGCCCGGCACCACCCGCGCGGCCGCCCACCCCACGGCGAGCAGGGTGAGGGCCACTACGCCCACCCAGATCGCCACCCCGGCCGGCGACACCCCGGACAGGATCGCGAGGATGACACCCATCTGCGCCGAGCACGGAACGCCGAGGGCGAGGAGCAGCGTCACCAGGATGCGCTCCTTGCGCGACGGCAGGATCCGCGTGGTCAGCGTGGCCATGGTGTCGCAGCCGAGGCCGAGGACCATCGGCAGCACGGCCTTGCCGTTGAGGCCCATCACCCGGAAGGCGCGGTTGAGGATCACCGCCAGCCGCGGCAGGTAGCCCGAGTCCTCGAGCAGCCCGAAGAAGATGAAGAAGGTCAGCACCACCGGCCCCACGATCGCCACCGAGTACGTCACCCCCATGGTGATGAGCCCGTAGTCGCCGACCAGGAAGTCGACGAGCCAGTGCCACGGCAACAAGCCGATGACCGCGGTGGCCGCCGGGTTGATCACCCGCCCGAAGACGATGCTCTCCATCCAGTCGACCAGGGTCCCCGCGCCGAATACGCCGACGAAGCGGTAGCCCAGCCAGAGAATCGCCGCCAGCATGGGAAGCCCCCAGATGCGGTGCATGGTGAGCGCTCCCAGCCGCCGCCGCCAGTGGTCCACCCGGGATCCCTCGCGCCGGTAGGCGGCCGCCACCAGCCGCTGCACGGCCCGGTGGCGGGCCTGGGCGACGGCCGCCGCCGTCGACCGCCCGAGGCGGCCTTCGAGCTCGCGCCCGAGCCTCGCCGCCAGCTCGAGGGCCTGCGGCGGCACGCCCACCGCCGTCGTGGAGCAGGCCGCCCGGGCGCCGTGACATCCGCCGGGAGACCTCGCCGCCAACAGACGCCCCGACGCCTCCCCGACGGTGCGGTCGCCCGCCAGCAGCATCACGGCGATCCCCCGGCGCGCCGGACCGAGCTCCCGGGGCAGGAGCTCGGCCACGGCGGCCGCGGCATCCTCCAGCGGGGCGGGATACCGTGCCCGGACGCCGGCGATCTCGGCCTCGCCCAGCCGGCGCCCGATCTCGCCGATCCCGGAGCCGCGCACCGCGGTGGCGGCGATCACGGGGATCCCCAGGAGCCGCTCGAGCTCCCGGCTCTCCACCCGCACGCCCAGGTCCCGGGCCTCGTCCTCGAGGTTGAGCACCAGCAGCTGCCGCACCCCGAGCTCGGCCAGCTGGACCGTCAGGTAGAGCACCCGGCGCAGGTTCTTCATGTCCCCCACCTGGATGACGGGGGCGTCGGGGTTCGCGAGCAACATGTCGCGGGTGACACGCTCGTCGTCGGAGCGCGGAATGAGCGAGTTGGTGCCGGGGGTGTCCACCAGCTCGGGCACGCCCGCGAGCTCCCGCGCCGGCGCCGTGGTGATTTCCACGGTCGTCCCGGGATAGTTGGAGACCGTCACGTACCGGCGGGTCAGGGCGCCGAAGATCACGCTCTTGCCGACGTTGGGGTTCCCGACCAGGAGAACTTTCACGCGTTCTCGACGGATCTCGGGCTGGGCGGACACGCTGGACCTCCGGGCCGGTGGTACCGGCGCGAGGATAATAAGACCATGTCTCTGATACGTCAAGTATGCTTGACATGGCAGATCTTGACTTCGGAGGGTGGTACGGACTGTACCCTGCACGGTGTGACCGGAATACTGCAGTCGCAACGCTCCATGCCCCCGCGCCAGGAAGGGCCCGGCGGTGCATGAGTGGGAGGAAAGCCATGATTCGCAGAAAGACGACGATTCTCGTGGCGGTGCTCGGGCTCCTTGCCGGGAGCGCCGCCGCCCAGGTCAGGTCCGCCACCGTCCAGGTCAAGGGCATGTCCTGCCCCTTCTGCGCCTTCGGCGTCGAGAAGAAGCTCGGCCGTGTCCCCGGCGTGGCCAAGGTCGAGGTGGGCATGAAGCAGGGCGTCGCCCGGCTCGAGGCCGGCAAGGACGCGTCCATCGACGTGAGGGAGCTCCCGCGGGCGGTCCGCGAGGCCGGCTTCACCCCGGGGGCGGTCACCGTCGTGGCCTTGGGCACGATCCATCGCAAGGACGGGACGATGCACCTCTTCCTGCCCGGTGGAGGGGTCCCGTTCGAGATCGATGCCGCGACCGAGGCCGCCCGGTCCGCGCTCGCGGCGGCGGCCGACGGCCGCCCGGTGAGCGTCCGCGGCACGGTGGAGGTGCTCGCCGGCGGCGGCGTGCGGCTGCACGTGACGGCGGTCAGGGAACGACGATGATGCGCGCTCCCCGGTTCCCGTTCGCCTCCATCCTGGTCGCCCTGCTCGTCCTGGCCGGCGGCGGGGGTGCCGTCGCCGAGGCCGGGGCCATCACCTTCAGCACGGCGCTGCCGATCACCAGGGACCACGGCGTCTTTCGCCTTCAGCTCGTGAACGTGAACGCAACCGGGGACCCGGGGCCTCTCGATCGTGAGCTCGACGTCAACGTGCTCAAGGCCGTGCTCGCCTACGGCCTGACCGAGAAGCTCACCCTCTTCGGCGTCGTCCCCGCCCGCGACGCCGATCTCCACCTCGACCTCCCCGGCGGCGGCCGCGGGAAGCGCGGCGCGTCGGGCGTCGGCGATGCCCGGTTCCTGGTCAGGTACACGGTGCTCCAGAAGGACGAGCCCGGCCGCACCCTGCGCCTGGCGCCGTTCGCGGGCGTCAAGGCGCCCACCGGGGACAGCGGCCGCTCCGACCGTCTCGGCCGCCTGCCGCCGCCCCTGCAGCCGGGATCCGGATCCTGGGACCTGATCACGGGAATCGCCTTCACGCGGCAGACCCTGGCATGGGAGGCCGACGCCGCGGTCTCCTACACCGCCGCCGGTTCCGGCGACTGGTTCGACCCCGGTGACGGCGCCCGCTTCGATCTCTCCTACCAGCGGCGGATCGCGCCCCGGGAGCTCGGCGGCGGCGTGCCGGCCTTCTTCTACGCCGTCCTCGAGAGCAACCTGATCTGGCGGGGGCGCACGCGCATCAACGGCACCGAGGATCCGGCCTCGGGAGGGACGAGCTGGTTCCTGGCGCCCGGCCTCCAGTACGTGACCCGCACCTTCGTCCTCGAGGGCGTGGTCCAGCTCCCCGTGGTGCAGAACCTCGGCGCCGGCGGGCTCGAGACCGACTTCATCGTCACCCTCGGCATCCGGATCTACCTGTGAGCCGGAACCGCGTCCTCGCCCTCCTCGCCGCCGCCGGGATCGTCGCCGGCGTTCTCCTCGCCCGCGGATGGTTCCCCCCTTCCGTGGAGCCCGGCTACCGGGTGATCGGCCAGTGGGGCGGGAGCGGTTCCGGCCCGGGACGCCTCGACGGCCCCATCGGGATCGGAATCTCCGGCGGCGAGGTCTTCGTCTCCGACAGCCGCAACGGGAGGATCCAGATCTTCGACCTTTCCGGAGCCTTCCTCCGCGAGCTCCCCGTTCCCGGAACCGCCGAGGGTGTGCTCGGGCGCCCCATGCACCTGGACGTGAGGGGAGACAGGCTCTTCGTGCCCGATTACCTGGGCGACCGCATCCTCGTCATGAGCCTCGAGGGCGAGGTCCTTGGCACCGCCGGCCGTTCCGGCCGCGGTCCCGCCGAGCTCGACGCTCCGAGCGCGGTCGCCGTGGACGGCCGGGGCTTCCTCTGGGTCGCCGATTTCTACAACCAGAGGGTTCAGAAGCTGACGCCGGACGGCCGGTTCGTCCTCCAGCTCGGGGTCACCAGGAAAAAGGGCGTCGCCGCCGGCCGCTTCAACTACCCCACCGACCTCGCCTTCCTCGCCGACGGCCGCCTCGTCGTCGCCGACGCCTACAACGACCGGATCCAGGTCTTCACCGCCGGAGGTGACCCTCTCCTCAGGTGGGGCGGCCCGTTCGCCATCAACCTCGCCGGCAGGTGGAACGGCTGGTTCCGGACGGCGATCGGCGTCGGCATCGGCCGTGGCGATGCAGTTTTCGTCGCCGACATGGACAACAACCGTGTGCAGAAGTTCTCGGCTGCGGGCAAGTTCCTGGTCGCGATTCGCGCCGGTTTCGACCGGCCCACCGACGTTGCCGAGGCTCCCGACGGAACCCTGTACGTCGTCGACTTCGGCCACGACCGCATCGTCCGCCTCGAACCCGTCTCCTGAAGCGAACAAGAAGAGACAGGAGAGCACCAGGCTCCCCCTCTC
>CAZXXL010000014.1:0-27502 GCA_964644635.1 uncultured Thermoanaerobaculia bacterium
CAACTCAATACGCCTCAATCGGTTACACTATCCTTGGCGTGGAAACTTCAGGCTAAAACGTTAAGCCAGGCAGCGGAGGTCGGAGACGAGGTCGAAGGCGAGCCGGGCGCGGACGCCCGGCCGGCGGGGGTCGAGTGCGGGAGTCGGACGGACGGAGAAGGAGAGGACGCCGCCCTCGGCCTCGCAGCCGGCGGCCAGCCACGGGTGCTCGCCGGCGATCAGCCCCGCCCTCCAGCCGGCAGAGGTCTCGGTCACCCGCCACTCGGCCCGGTCGCCGGTCTCCAGCTCGAGCTCGACGCGATCCCCACGCCGGCGCCCCCGGCGGACCCCCTCCCGGACCGCCAGGACGAGCGCGGGGTCGCGCCAGTCGCCGCCGATGAGCTCGAGGTGTCGGCGCACGGTGATCCGCGCCGCCGGCGGGGCCCCGGCGGCCGGCAGGCCGTCTATCAGCGCCGCCGGGTGCCGTCCCGAGCGCACCACCAGCTCCTCGAGGAAGCCGCGATCGACGGGCGCCTCCACGCGGCAGAAGAGATCCTCGATCACCAGGGCGGGGCCGCGCACCACGTACCGCTCGCCGGCGCCGAACCAGACCAGGTCGGGGACGGCGCCCGCCGCCGGCGACGCCGGCGGCCGCAGGTCGAGGAAGGGCTCCTCCGCGCCAACCGCCTCGCGGAGGACGACATCCCCGTCCAGGCGGTAGACGCCGTCCGGCCCGGCGGCCGGCTCGGATCGCACCACGACCGGCACCGCCGGCGCGAGGACCGAACCGTCCATCACGAGGTGGGGCCAGCTCCCGCCGAAGGCCGCGCCGCGCCTCACCAACGTCCCGATCAGGGCCGCACCGGCCGCGGCCGCCTCGTCGGCGCCGAAAAACCAGCCGCGCTCCAGCGGCGCATCGGCCGGGCCGCCGCCGGGCGTCGGCGCGAGGCGCAGCGGCGTCCGCCGGAACAGGGCCGCCACGCGTTCGGCCGGCGGCAGGATTCGGGCCGTCACCGGGTGGCCCGGCGGGGGCTCCGGCTCACCGCTCCCCCCGCCCGCGCAGCCGCCGGACCACCAGCGCCAGCCGCTCCTGCGTCTGGTCGTCGAACCAGCAGCGGAGGAAGTCCTCGGCGCCGGCGTCGATCGCCCGCCGGCAGTCCTCCCAGGCGGGCTCGTAGAGGGTGCGCTTGATGGTCCGGAAGGCCCGCGGCGACTTGGCGAGCTGGGTCCGCAGCTCGTGCTCGGCCACCTCGGACACCCCCCGGTCCACGACCACCCGCTGCACGATCCCCAGCTCGTGGGCGCGCTGGGCGGTGCAGCCGTCGCCGTGAAAGACCAGCTCCTCCACCGCGCGCGGGGCGAGGCGGGCCTGGAGCATGCACAGGCTGGCCGCCGGCACCGGGACCCCGAGGTTGACCTCGGAGAGCCCAATGCGGGCCGGACCGGCGGCCATGATCCGGAAGTCGCAGGCCACCGCCAGCTCGCAGCCGCCGGCGATGGCGTGGCCGCCCACGGCCGCCGCCGTCGGCCCCGGGTAGGCGAAGAGCTCGGTGACGAGGCCGCTGAAGTCGGCCAGAAAAGCGGCGATGGCCGGCTCGTCGGCGTCCATGAGCTCCTTGACGTCCCATCCCGGTGAGAAGATGCGCGGGTGCGACGACTCCAGCAGCAGCGGCGGCGCGCCGGCCTTGACGAGGGCGGCGACCTCCCGCCGTAGGGCGTCGAGCAGGGCGCGGTCCACGGCGTTCGCCCCGTGGTCCAGCACCACGTGGACCACCCCGCGGTCTTCCTCGATTCGTACGGGTGAGGCCTTCATGCGCGATCCTCCGCCATGTCCACGAACAGCCGGTGCACCCGGTCGTCCATCGTGATCTCGGGATGGAACGTGGCGCCGAGGATCCGTCCCTGGCGCACCAGCACCGGGTCCTCCCCGCGCCAGCCCAGCACCTCGACGCCGTTCCCCACCCGCTCGACGCGCGGCGCGCGGATGAAGACGCCTTCGAGCTGCGGCGGACCGGGCAGCCCCTCGGCCAGCCGCACCGGGACCACGTCGGAGGCCACCTGGCGACCGTAGGCGTTCCGCCTGACCTTGACCTGCAGCACGCCCAGGGAGGGCTGGGGCGGATCCACCTCCTCGGCCAGGAGAATGATGCCGGCACAGGTGGCGAGCGCCGGCATGCCCCCCGCCAGCCGTTCCCGGAGCCGCTCCAGCCAGCCCTCGTCGGCGAGGAGCTTGAGCATCGTGGTGCTCTCGCCGCCGGGAATCACCAGGGCGTCCACGGCCTCAAGCTCCGCCTCCGTCCGTACCGGCACCGCCTCCGTGCCCACCCGCTCGAGCGCCCGGCGATGGGCGTCCCAGTCGCCCTGCAGGGCGAGCACGCCGGCCCGCACTACCACCCCCGGCGGGAGAGCATCTCCTCCGGCGTCAGCTTGGCCACGTCCAGGCCGGACATGGCCTCGCCGAGGCCGGCGGAGAGCTCCGCCACCTTGTGGGCGTCCTGCCAGTGGGTGACGGCGCCGACGATGGCCCGGGCCCGCCGGGCGGGGTCGGAGGACTTGAAGATCCCCGAGCCCACGAAGACGGACTCGGCGCCGAGCATCATGCACAGGGCCGCGTCGGCCGGCGTGGCCACGCCGCCGGCGGCGAAGTTGGGCACCGGCAGCCGGCCGTGCTCGGCCACCCAGCAGACGAGCTCGTACGGCGCCTGCAGCTGCTTCGCCTCGGCCATGAGCTCGTGCTCGTCGAGGATGGTCAGGGTCTTGATCTGGCGCCTCACGGTGCGCAGGTGGCGCACCGCCTCGACGATGTTGCCCGAGCCCGCCTCGCCCTTGGTGCGGATCATGGCCGCCCCCTCGCCGATCCGGCGCAGGGCCTCGCCCAGGTTGCGGCACCCGCAGACGAAGGGCACCGTGAAGGGGTGTTTGTTGACGTGGTTCTCCTCGTCGGCCGGGGTCAGGACCTCGCTCTCGTCGATGAAGTCGACCTCCAGCGCCTCCAGGATCTTGGCCTCGGCGACGTGGCCGATCCGGCACTTGGCCATCACCGGGACGGAGACCGCCTCCTGGATCTCGCGGATCTTCTCCACCGCCGCCATGCGCGCGACGCCGCCCTGGGCCCGGATGTCCGCGGGCACCCGCTCCAGGGCCATGACCGCGGCCGCGCCGGCGTCCTCCGCGATCTTCGCCTGCTCGGCCGAGGTGACGTCCATGATCACACCGCCCTTGAGCATCTCGGCGAGTCCCACCTTGACACGAAACTTGGGGTCGTTGAAATCCATCCTTTGCCTCCACTGTCCTCCGGCCGGCCTCCGCGGCCGCGCGCACCATTTCCGGACCGGCTCTCCGGACGTGTCCATTCTACCGCGAATCGCCGGCCCGCCGTCACCCCGAACCGGGGCCGGGAGCCGCCGGCCGGGTCAGCTTCAGGCGCAGGAAACCGCCGAGGTTGATGGCGGCGTGGGCGCACGCGGCCGCCGGGTAGCCCCAGCGTGCGAAGAGCACCCCGAGCGCCAGCCCGAGCACCACCGCCAGCAGCGGCCAGACCCAGGTCTCGCGGTCGGGAACGATGTGCAGCAGCCCGAAGATCAAGGCCGCTGGCACCAGCCCCACCAGCGGCTGGAAGAGCGCCCGCACCAGGGCCTCCTCGGTGAGGCCCGACAGCAGGGCGATCCCCACCACGTCGGCCAGGCTCCACCCGGCCACCATCGCCCGCTGCCAGCGCTCCAGCGCGCGCACGGCCGGGATACGGCCGAAGGCCCACAGCAGGAGTACGATCCCGGCTCCGGCGGCGGCTCCGGCGGCCAGCCCCGTCGCCAGGGAGCCGTGGGGCAGGAGGCCGGGCAGGGGGCTGCCGTCGCGCAGGCCGAGCCCGCCCAGGGCGAGCACGCCCAGGATCCCCTCCTGGTGGACGACCCGCCGGGGCTCGATCTTCACCGGCGGACCGGGGGTCTCAGTCCCCGGCCGGCTCTCCATCCGCGCTCTCGACCCCGTCGACCTCGTCGGCGTCGTCCTCGCGTTCCACGAGCTTTGCCACCGCCACCAGGCGGTCGTCGGCGTCGAGACGGATCAGGCGCACCCCCTGGGTCGCGCGCCCGATGCGCCGGATCTCGTCCACGTTCATGCGGATGAGCATCCCCTGCCGGGTCACGAGCAGGATCTGGTCGTCCTCGTGGACGTGGCGGATGCCGGCGACGGCGCCGTTCTTTTCGGTCAGCTTGATGAGGGTGATGCCGTAACCGCCGCGCTTCTGGAGACGGAACTCGGTGACGGCGGTCCGCTTGCCGAAGCCGAGATCCGTGACCACCAGGATGTCGCCGGGGTCCTCGGGGTCGAAGGTGGCGACCTCCTCCACCCAGTCGCCGGGCCGCAGGTTGATGCCCCGGACGCCGGCCGAGACCCGGCCCATGGGCCGCGCGTCGGTCTCCGGGAAGCGGATGCCCATGCCCTGGTGGGTGCCCATGAAGACGTGGCTGCCGCCGTGGGTCAGGTGCACCGAGAGCAAATTGTCGTCGTCGCCGATGACCACCGCCCGGATGCCGGTGGACCGGATGTGGGCGTACTCGGCGAGCCGGGTGCGCTTGACCTTGCCGAGCCGGGTGGCGAAGAGCAGGTAGGCGTCGGCCAGCTCCGCGAAGTCGCGCACGGCGAGCAGCGCCGCCACCCGCTCGCCGCCCTCCACCGGCAGCAGGTTGACCAGCGCCCGGCCCCGGGAGGCCGGCCCCACGGCCGGCAGCTCGTGCACCTTGCGCGCGAAGACCCGGCCGGTGGTGGTGAAGAAGAGCACGGTGGCGTGGGTGGAGGCCACGAAGAGGTGCTCGACGACGTCCTCCTCCTTGGTCGCCATGCCCCGCCGGCCGCGGCCACCGCGGCGCTGGGCGCGGTAGGTCGATAGGGCCGTGCGCTTGATGTAGCCGCCGCGGGTGACGGTGATGACCATCTCCTCCTCGGCGATCAGGTCCTCGATGGCGAAGTCGTTGGTGTCGGCGATGATCTCGGTCCGCCGCTCGTCCGCGAACCGGGCACGGATGTCCTCAAGCTCCTCGACGATGATGTCCAGCACCATGCCCTCGTTGCGCAGGACCTCCTCGAGGTGGGCGATGGTCTTGAGCAGCTCGCGGTACTCGGTGACGATCTTGTCGCGTTCCAGCCCGGTGAGGCGCTGCAGCTTCATGTCCAGGATGGCCTGGGCCTGGACCTGGCTGAGGCCGAAGCGCTCCATGAGCTGGCCGCGCGCGGTGGGCGGGTCCTCGGCCGCCCGGATGAGCGCGATCACCTCGTCGAGGTGGTCGAGGGCTATGACCAGCCCCTCGAGGATGTGGGCCCGCTCCTTGGCCCGGTCGAGGTCGTACTGGGTGCGCCGGGTGACCACCTCCTTGCGGTGGTCGATGAAGTGGTCGATCAGCTCGCGCAGGGTGAAAACCTTCGGCTGGTTGGCCAGCACCCCGAGGAGGATGATGCCGAAGGTGGTCTGCATCTGGGTGTGCTTGTACAGGTTGTTGAGCACCACCTCGGGCACCGCGTCGCGCTTGAGCTCGATGACCAGCCGGATGCCCTCGCGGTCGGACTCGTCGCGGAGATCGGAGATACCCTCGATCTTCTTCTGCTGCACCAGCTTGGCGATCTGCTCGACGAGGCGCGCCTTGTTCACCTGGTAGGGCAGCTCGCGGACGACGATGGCGGTGCGCTTGCGCTTCTCGAAGTGCTCGATGACCGCCCGCGCCCGCATCTGGATGATCCCGCGCCCGGTGGTGTAGGCGTCGACGATGCCCTTGCGCCCGTGGATGAAGCCGGCGGTCGGGAAATCGGGGCCCGGCACCAGGCGCAGCAGCTCCTGCTGGTCGAGCTCCGGGTTGCGGATAACCGCGATGCAGGCGTCCGCGATCTCGCCCAGGTTGTGGGGCGGGATGTTGGTGGCCATGCCGACGGCGATGCCGGAAGAGCCGTTGACGAGCAGGTTGGGGAACTTGGCCGGCAGGACCACCGGTTCCTTCAACGAGCCGTCGTAGTTCGGCACCCAGTCGACGGTGTTCTTGGCGATGTCGTCGCCCAGTAGCTCCTCGGCCGCGCGGGTCAGGCGGACCTCGGTGTAGCGCATGGCCGCCGCCGCGTCGCCGTCCACGGAGCCGAAGTTGCCCTGGCCGTCGATGAGGGTCACCCGCATCGAGAAGTCCTGGGCCATGCGCACGATGGTGTCGTAGATGGCCGCGTCGCCGTGGGGGTGGTACTTCCCCATGACGTCGCCGACGATGCGGGCGGACTTCTTGTACGGCCTGCCGGCCGTGTTGCCGCCCTCCCACATGCCGTAAAGGATGCGGCGGTGGACGGGCTTGAGGCCGTCGCGGATGTCCGGCAGCGCGCGGCCGATGATCACCGACATGGCGTAGTCGAGGTAGGAGCGCTTGAGCTCCTCCTCGATGGTGACCGGCTTCTGGTCTCCGGCGGTTGTGATGCGATGCTCGTTCACGTCAGATATCCAGGTTTCGCGCCTCGAGGGCGTTGGTCTCGATGAAGGCGCGGCGCGGGCCCACCGCGTCGCCCATGAGCACGGTAAAGAGATCGTCCGCGGCGTTGGCGTCCTCGACCGTCACCCTGAGCAGGCGGCGGGTCTCGGGGTCCATCGTCGTCTGCCAGAGCTGATGGGGGTTCATCTCGCCGAGGCCCTTGTAGCGCTGGATGTTGAGCCCCTTCTTGGCCACCTCGTAGATGCGCGAGACGAGGTCGGCCAGGCTGGCGAAGGTCTCGCGATCACCGTTGCGCTCCAGGTGGTACGGACCCGGCCGCAGGGGCGCGATGTCCGGCAGCAGGTGCTCGAGGTGGCGGTAGTGCCAGCTCTTGACCAGCTCGCGGCCCACCCGCACGGTCCAGGTGCGCCCGTTTTGGCCCGCCCGGCACTGCACCTCCCAGGTCTCGTGCTCCTCGTCGCGCGCCACCGCAACCTCCTCGAAGCCGAGATCGTGGAGCTCGGCGGCGAGATCGTCCATGGCCGCCCGGTGGGCCAGCCGCTCCAGGCTCAGCTCCTGGTCGAGGGCGGCACGGACCACGTCCTGGGGCCAGCCGCGCCGCTCCAGGTGGCGCAGGCCCCCGAGCCAGGCCTCGGCCGTGAGCACGGCGCCGCGCAAGCGCTTGCCCGCCAGGCGGTCGCCGGTGCCGCCCACCCGGAGCACGAACTCGTCCTCCACCCGGTCGAGGAGGAAGCTGGACAGCTCTTCGTCGTCCTTGAGGTAGGCCTCGCGCTTCTTGCGCGACACCTTGTACAGCGGCGGCTGGGCGATGAAGAGGTGGCCGCGCTCCACCAGCTCCGGCATCTGCCGGTAGAAGAAGGTCAACAGGAGGGTGCGGATGTGCGAGCCGTCGACGTCGGCATCGGTCATGATGATGATCTTGTGGTAACGCAGCTTGGCGATGTCGAACTCCTCGCGGCCGACGCCGGTGCCGAGGCACTGGATGATGGTGCGGATCTCCTCATTGGCCAGCATGCGGTCGAAGCGCGCTTTCTCGACGTTGAGGATCTTGCCGCGCAGCGGCAGGATGGCCTGGAAGCGGCGGTCCCGCCCCTGCTTCGCCGAGCCGCCGGCCGAGTCGCCCTCGACCAGGAAGAGCTCGGCGTGGGCCGGATCCCGCTCCGAACAGTCGGCGAGCTTGCCGGGCAGGGTGGAGTTCTCGAGCGCCGACTTGCGGCGGGTGAGCTCGCGGGCCTTGCGGGCCGCATCGCGGGCGCGCGCCGCCTCAAGGCACTTGCCGATGATTTTCTTGGCGACCGAGGGGTTTTCCTCGAGGAAGGTCGCCAGGCGATCGTTGATCATCGTCTCGACCCAGCTCTTGACCGCGCTGGAGACCAGTTTGTCCTTAGTCTGGCTGGAGAAGCGCGGCTCCCGCACCTTCACCGCGATGACCGCCGTCAGCCCCTCGCGGACGTCCTCGCCGGAGAGGTTGTCCTTCATTCCCTTGAGCATGTTGCGCGACGTCGCGTAGTTGTTGATGGTGCGCGTGAGGGCGGCGCGGAAGCCGGAGACGTGGGTCCCTCCGTCGCGGTTGTAGACGGTGTTGGTGAACGGCAGAACCTGCTCCGAGTAGCCGTCGTGCCACTGCAGGGCGACCTCCACCTCCTCCCCGTCCTCGTTGGTGTCGACCAGGTGGATGGGCTTCGGATGGAGCACGGTCTTGGAGCGGTTGAGGTAGCGCACGAACTCGGCGATGCCGCCCCGGAAGCTGAACTCCTCCCGCCGCTCGGTGCGCTCGTCGAAGAAACGGATCCGCAGTCCCGAGTTCAGGAACGCGAGCTCGCGCAGGTGCTTGACGAGCAGATCGCCGTGGAACTCGAGCACCGAGAAGATTTCGGGATCGGGCTTGAAGGTGATGGTGGTTCCGGTCTTCTTGGTCTTGCCCACGGCCCTGAGCGGCGCGCCCGGGACGCCCCGGCGGTACTCCTGCTCCCAGACCCTGCCGTCGCGGTAGATCTCCAGCCGGAGCCACTCGGAGAGAAAGTTGACCACGCTCACACCGACGCCGTGCAGGCCGCCGGAAACCTTGTACGAGTTGCTGTCGAACTTCCCCCCGGCGTGGAGCTCGGTCATGATCACCTCGGCCGCCGAGCGCCCGGTCGCCTTGTGGCGGTCCACCGGAATGCCGCGCCCGTCGTCGGCCACCGTCACCGAGTTGTCGGCGTGGATGGTCACCGACACGTGCTTGCAGTAGCCCGCCTGCGCCTCGTCGATGGAGTTGTCCACCACCTCCCACACCATGTGGTGGAGACCGTTGATGTCGTCGACGTCGCCAATGTACATCCCGGGCCGCTTGCGCACGGCCTCACGCCCCTTGAGGACCTTGATGTCCTTGGCGGTGTATGAATCACTCATGCTCGTACTCCTCGACCGGCTCGCCCGTGCAGGCGCCGGCCGTCATGAACAGGCGCCGCGCCGGGATCCGCGCCAGCAGACCGCGCCGCGACCCGGTCGCGGTGAGCACCAGCTGGCGGCCGCTCCCGGCGCGCTCGATGAGCCGCCCCAGGGCCCGGTCGTCGAGCTCCGCCTCGCAGTCGTCGACGAGGATCGGGAGCCGCTCGCCGCGAATCGCCTCCACGATCTCCAAGGCGGTCAACCGCAGCGCGGCCGCCACGATCTTGATCTGGCCGGTGCTCAGATAGTCGCGCGCCGCCCGCCCGGCCGCGGTGATCACCACGTCGTGCCTGTGCGGCCCGGCGACGGTGAAGCCGGCCTGACGGTCCCGCTCGCGGGAGGAAGCATACGCCTCCAGGTACCGTTTTTCCAGCCACTGCTCGTCCCTTCCGTCCTCGAGCCAGGCCTCGCCCCGGTACTCCAGGCTCACCTCCCTCGCCCCCGGACCCCCGAGCTCGCGGGCGGTCTGCTGGAACGCACCGCGGATTCGCTCCACCGTCCGCCGCCGCGCGGCCACGACCGCGGCTCCGCTGCGCGCCAGGCCGCGCTCCCAGGCCTCCACCTCGCGCCCGCCGTCCCCACGGGAGAGCGCGGCGTTGCGCTGGGCGAGGTACCGGCGGTAGGCCACGAGCCGTTCGTAAAAGGCGGGCTCGCAATGAAAGGTCAGGCGGTCGAGGAAGGAGCGCCTGACCTGGGGCGGGCCGACGACGAGAATACGGTCCTCCTGGGTCATGGCCGCGAGCGGCAGCACGCGCAGATACTCGGCCGCCGAAACCGCGGCGCCGTTCACCGAGAGCTCCCGCCGCACCCGGGGCCCGATCTCGATCCGTTGTTCGAGACGCAGGGTCGCGGAGCGGGCCGCCACCTCCCCGGTCAGCCCCATCGCGCGCTCCTCGGGCCCCACGATCCGCCGCAGGCGCGCCGTCCGAAAGGAACGCAGCGTGCCCAGCATGGCGATTCCTTCAAGGAGATTCGTCTTGCCCTGGCCGTTGGCGCCCAGCACCAGGTTGACACCCTCATCGAATTCGACCCGCTCCGCCCGGAGGTTGCGAAAGTTCCACGGCCTGAAGGCGACCAGCCGCACGCCCCTCACACCCTCATGGGCATGAGCACGTAGATGTACTCCTCCAGCCGCGGATCGTCCTCCACCGGAACCAGCACGCACTGGGTCGAGCCGTCCCGCAGCTGCAGCTCCACCGTTTCGCTGTCGAGGACCTGGAGCACGTCGATCATGTAGGCGGCGTTGAGGGTGATCTCGAGGGTGTCCCCCTGGTAGGTCACGGGAATCGTCTCCTCCGCGCTCCCGCGGTCGTAACCGACGCTGACGAGGCGCAGAGCGGCGCCGCTCTCGAGGCGGAAGCGGACGCCGCGGGCCTTGTCGTGGGCCATGAGGCTGACCCGGCGCAGCGCCCCCAGCAGCTGCTGGCGATCCACCCGGGCCCGGTTGGGGTTGTCACGCACGATCACCCGCTCGTACTGTGGGAAGCGCAGCTCCACCACCCGCGAGATGAGGTGCCGCTCGCCCATGCGGAAGCCGAGGTGATTCTCCCCGGCCGAAAAGACCACCGACTCGTCGCTGAAGCGCGCGAACTCCGCGATCAGCTTGCGCGGGAAGAGCTGCTGCTCGAAGGGAATGTCCGCCTCCGGCCCCTTGGCGTGCACCACGGCCAGGCGGTGTCCGTCGGTTGCCGCGATCTCGATCTCCCCGGGAACGATCTTCACCAGGGCGCCGTTGAGCTGGAACTTGGGGTCGTCCTTGGTGATCGCGAACGCCACCCGCTGCAGCAGCAGCTGGAAGAGGTCCAGGGGCAGGGCGTAGGAGCCTCCGCCGGGCGGCTCGGGCAGGGTGGGATACTCGGCCGCGTCGGCGACCGCCATCCGTGACTGGAAGCGGCCGCTGGTGACCTGCACCGCGCCATCCTCGTCGACGAGGAGAAAGTCCTCCTCCGGCAGGTTGCGGACCAGCTCCTGGAAGACACGGCTTTCCAGCGTCAGCCGACCCTCGCCCTCCACCTCGGCCGGACAGGTGGTGATGATGGTGAGGTCGAGGTCCGTGGCCATCATCTTGAGGCGGCCGTCCGCGACCTCGAGCAGGATGTTGGAGAGAATGGGGATCGTGGTTCGCCGCTCGACCACACCTTGAAGAACGGACAGTTCCTGAAGGACATCACTCTTCTTGAGTTTGAGCTTCATCAACAACCCCTTCCGAAGATGACTAAGTGTCTCACCTACAGAAATATAGCATAAACCGTCATCGTCGTCGAGCCTGTGGGTTTGTGGACTTTCGACGTAAGTTCTGCAGGATGTGAACCTACGTCGATCGAGCCTGTGGATGAGTTGGTGGACGGGCTGTGGGCGGTTGTGGACCATTGGTGGCACGCGTGCACGATACGGCTTTTTTCCACAGCTTTCCACCGCTCATGGGCGCGTTTTCCACAGCCTTTGACGGCTTGCACTCAATGGGCGTGAAAAGGGGACGCTTCAGGCGCTGAAGTGTTCCTGGAACGAGGTCAGGGTGGCGTCGAAATCGGGGTTGGACTTGCGGGTCTTGGTGACGGCCTCGACCGCGTAGATGACGGTGGAATGGTGCTTGGAGAAGATCTTGCCGATCTCGGGGTAGCTGAGACCCAGGATCTGGCGGATGAGGTACATGGCCACTTGGCGGGGCAGGGCGATGGAGCGCCGGTTGGAGCGGCCCTTCACGTCGCTCACGCGAACGCCGTAGTGATGGGCGACGAAGCGGATGATGTCGGCCGGCGTGCTCTTTCTTTCCTCGGGCAGAAGCTCGGTGAGGGCCTCCCGCGCAAGCTCGACCGTGATGGGCCGGTTGGTGAGCTGGGAAAAGGCGATCGTCCGGTTGAGGCAGCCCTCGAGCTCGCGCACGTTCTTCTGAACCCGCCGGGCGATGAAGAGGACGACGTCCTCGGGCAGGTCCCAGCCGGTGGCGCGCACCTTCTCGCGGAGGATGGCGCAGCGGGTCTCGAGATCCGGGGGCTGGATGTCGGCGAGCAGGCCCTGAAGGAAGCGCGAGCGGAGCCTCTCCTCGAGACCGGGGATGTCCGAGGGCCGCGAGTCGGAGGTGAAGACGACCTGGCGGCCGGCGCCCTGGAGGGTGTTGAAGGTGTGGAAGAACTCCTCCTGGGTGCGCTCCTTGCCGGTGATGAACTGGATGTCGTCGAGAAGGAGGACGTCCACGGCGCGGAAGGTGTTGCGGAAGGTGTCCATCTTCTTGCGGCGAATGCAGTTGATGAGGTCGTTGACGAACTGCTCGGTGGTCAGGTAGAGCACACTGAGCGAGGAGCCGGAGAGGGAGGCGATGCGGTGGGCGATGGCGTGGAGGAGGTGGGTCTTGCCGAGGCCCGAGCCGCCGTAGATGAAGAGCGGGTTGTAGGCCTTGCCGGGGCGTTCGGCCACGGCCTCGGCGGCGGCGCACGCGAACTGGTTCGAGGGCCCGATGACGAAGCGCTCGAAGGTGAAGGCGGGGTTGATGGCGGGCCGCACCTCCTGCCGGGCTGGCGCGGACTTGCCGCCCTTGGCCGGCGGCACATCGCCGAGCAGGACCGTGAAGTCGGAGCCGAAGCGGCTGCGGGCGACGGTTTGGATGTCGCGCAGGAGATGATCGCGGACCCAGTCGGCGACGATGCGGTTGGCGCAACGCAGGGTGAGGGTGTTGCCGTCGATCGCCGCCGCCTCGAGGGGAGCGATCCAGGTCTGGTACTCGTCGTCACCCAGCATCTGGTGGAGGTGGGGTTGAAGGTCGTCCCAACGCTTCATCGCAAGAAGAAAGCATAGCACGATCGAGCGCCGGCGGTTGACACCCCGGGGGCCCTGGGTTAGAGTAACCCGCCCGCTTTTTTGGAGAGCGATGAACGATGAAGAGAACCTTTCAACCGAACAACCGGCGACGGAAGAAGAAGCACGGGTTCCGCGCCCGGATGCGGACCCGCAACGGCCGCAAGGTGATCAACGCGCGGCGCCGCAAGGGCCGCGTCCGCCTGGCCGCGTAGGTGGCGCGCGCCTCGGCCGTGCGGCGAGGATCCGCTCACGTCGGGAATTCCGCTCGGTGTACCAGCGCGGCGCGCGGGCCGCTGGCCGCTGGCTGGTGGTCTTCGCCGTGCCTGCGGCGGGGCCGCCGCGCCTGGGCGTGACCGCGTCCCGCAAGGTGGGCGGCTCCGTGGTACGCTCGCGGACGAAGCGGCGGCTCCGGGAGCTCTTCCGTCTTCACGGCGGAACGGCGCCGCCGCCGCTCGACATCGTGATCAACGCGCGCCGGGGGTGCGCGGAGGCGCCGTGGGAAGAGTTGGTAGCGGAGTTTCGACAGTGTCTCAAGAGAGTTCGCTGGCAGCTCGAGCGGCCGTTGCCGCCCTCCGGGGGTACAAGCGGTGGATTTCGCCGCTCCTCCCGCCGGCGTGCCGCTACACGCCCACGTGCTCGGAATACACGCGGGAGGCCATCGAGCGCCACGGCCTCGTGAAGGGCGCCTGGCTGGGGCTGCGCAGGGTGCTGCGCTGCCACCCGTTCCACCCGGGCGGCTACGACCCGGTACCGTGAAGGGAGATCGACCACCCGATGGAAAAGCGACTGCTCCTGGCCTTCTTCCTCTCGGCGCTGATCTTCATCGTCTGGTCGGCGCTCTTCCCGCCGCCGCAGAAGACCAAGGCCGGCCCGGCGGCGGCGCAGCGGCCCACGGCCGGCGCGCGGGCGGCGGCCGGCGCGGAAAAACCGGCGGCCGGCGGCGCGAAGGCCGCTCCGGCCGCCGCTGAAAAGGCTGCGGCGCAACCCGCCGCGCCGGCGGGACCGGCGGTGGCGGGCGAGCGGGAGCAGCAGCTGGTCCTCGAGAACGCCGTCGTGCACCTGAGCCTGGACAACCGCGGGGCGGCGATCACCTCGCTGATCCTCAAGCGCTACGACGACGACGAGGGCCGGCCGCTGGATCTCGTGCAGCGGGTGGACCTCCCCCAACGCGCGTTGCCCCTCCAGCTGGTGGACGGCGGGCGGCCCGACGGACGGCTCTACGCCGTGGAGAGGATCCCGGGCGGCTACCGTTTCCGGTGGTCGGACGGCTCGGCGGAGGTGGAGAAGACCATCCGTCTGGCCGGGGACTCCTACCGCATCGGGTTCAGCGTCGTCACCCGCGGCGCCGCGCCGCCGCCCACCGTGGCCGTGGGCACCGGGATGCGCAACATCGGCCGCCTGGAGGTGGAGAACCGCTTCGCCACCTGGGGCAACGCGATCGTCTATGCCGGCGGCGAGATGACCCGCTTCAAGCGCAAGAAGGTCGAGGCGCCCGAGGTGCAGGTGCTCCACGGGCCCGCCTTCGCGGGCTTCGAGGACACGTACTTCCTGAACGTCATGCGGCTGGCGGCGGGCGACGAGACGGTGCGGATCGTCCCCCTCACGCTGCCCGTGAGCCCCGCGGCGGCGGCGGCCAGGCCGGGCGCGAGGAAAAAGAAGAAAGAGAAGAAGGGTGACCGGACGGTGCTCCAGGTCCAGGTCACGCCGGCCGGTCACGAGCTGGCGGGCGAGCTCTTCGCCGCGCCCAAGGAGTACGACCTGCTGCAGCGGGTGGACGCCGGGGTGGAGAAGACCCTCCACTTCGGTATCTTCAACCCCATTTCGGTCATCTTCCTCAAGGCCCTGCGCTTCATCTACGGCATGGTCGGCAACTACGGCCTGGCCATTATTCTCCTCACCCTGCTGATCCGGATCGTGCTGTTCCCGTTCATGCACAAGTCCACGGTTTCCATGCGCAAGATGCAGAAGCTTCAGCCGAAGGTGAAGGCGATCCAGGAGAAGTACCGCAAGCACAAGTCCGACCCACAGATGCGGGCGAAGATGAACCAGGAAATGATGGAGCTGTACAAGGTCGAGGGAGTCAACCCGATGGGCGGCTGCCTGCCGATGCTGATCCAGCTCCCCATCCTGTGGGCCCTCTACACTCTCTTCGCCTACTCCATCACCATGCGCCACGCCCCCTTCGTGCTCTGGATCCACGACCTGTCGGCCAAGGACCCGTACTACATCACGCCGGTCCTCATGACCTTCACCATGTGGCTGCAGCAGAAGCTCGCGCCCCAGGCGGGCGACGCCCAGCAGCAGAAGATGTTCCGCCTCATGCCCCTGATCTTCGGCATCATGTTCCTGGGTTTCCCCTCCGGGCTCGTGCTCTACTGGCTGACCAACAACGTCCTCACCATCGTTCAGCAGGAGGTGACCTTCCACCTGATGGGCGAGCGGAAGACGGCCCCGGCGAGGGCCGGGCGGGGGAAGCGGCGATGAGCATGAAGGCCTACAGTGCTACCAGTCTCGACGACGCGCTCTCGGCCGCCTGCCGGGATCTCCAGGCCAGGATCGGCGAGATCCGTTACGAGATCGTCGCCGAGGACGACGGCGTGGTCACCATCGAGGCCGACCTCGACCCGGTGGCCGTGCTTGGCCTCTTCATGGCCGAGATGTTCCGCGCCGGTGCCCTGGCCCTGAGCGTGAGCCTGAGGGAGGAGGACGGCCTCCTGGCCGGTGACCTGACCGGCGCGGACAGCACCCTGCTCACCGGCAACGGCGGCCAGGGGCTGGATGCGCTGCAGTACCTGGCCAACCGGGTGCTCGACCACCGCCTCGGCGAGCACCCGCCGGTGCGCCTGGACGTGGGCGGTTTCAAGTCCCGCCGGGAGCTGCAGCTCGCCGAGCAGGCCCGCGAGGCGGCGGCGAAGGTGAGCCGCGACGGCCGGGCGGTGACCCTGTCGGCGATGGCCCCCGCCGCGCGCCGGATCGTTCACCTCGCCCTTGCGGACGACCCGGATGTTGAGACAGAATCGCAGGGCAATGGCTTCCTCAAGCGGGTTGTCGTCCGACCTCGCCGGCGGCGCTGAGACCATCGTCGCCCCGGCCACCGCGACGGGCGGGGCCCTGGCCGTGCTCCGCGTCAGCGGGCCCGGCGCCCGGCGGGCGGCGGCAAGGGTGTGCCCGGACCTGGATTTCGGCACCGGCTGGCGGGCGCAGCTCGTGGAGCTGGTCGCGGCCGCCGGCGAGGCCATCGACCGTGCGGTGGCGATCCCCTACCCGGCGCCGCGGAGCTACACCGGCGAGGACATGGTGGAGCTCGTCGTCCACGGCTCTCCGGCGGTGGTGACGGCGGCCGTGGATGCGCTCCTCGCCGCCGGCTGCCGGGCTGCGCGGCCGGGGGAGTTCACGCGCCGTGCGGTGGCCAACGGCAAGATGGACCTCGTCCAGGCGGAGGGGGTGGCTGACCTGGTAGCGGCGGAGACGGCGTGGCAGCTGCGGGCCGCCCGGGCGCAGACCGAGGGTGCGCTGTCGCGGGAGCTGGGTGCCATCCGGGAGACGCTCACCGGGATCCTCGCCGGGCTCGAGGGGGGGCTCGATTTCGCCGCCCAGGGCATCGAGATCGACGTTGCCGCGGTCCTCGCCGGGCGTGATACGGCGCTGGGGCGCGTGGCGGCCCTGCTCCGCCGGGCGGCGACCGGCGAGCGCGTGCGGCACGGCGTGCGGGTGGCGGTGACCGGCATTCCCAACGCGGGCAAGAGCACGCTCTTCAACCGCCTGGTGAAGGCCGAGCGGGCCATCGTCTCGCCCCGCCCGGGAACCACCCGCGACGTGATCGAGGCCGAGGTGGAGATCGGCGGCCTGCGGGTCATCCTCGCCGACACGGCCGGGCTGCGGCCGGAGGCGGACGCGGTGGAGGCCGAGGGGATCCGCCGCGCGGAGGCGGCGGCGGCCGGCGCCGGGGCGGTGATCGTCGTCCATCCGGCGGTGGGGGCGAACGGCGCGCCGCCGCCGGCGGCGCCGGAGGGCGTGCCCTGGCTGGGGGTCGTCAGCAAGACCGATCTCGGCCCCGCTCCCGACGGCCTGGTGGCCGCGGGCTGGCTACCGGCGTCGCTGACCAGCGGCGAGGGCTGGGACGCCGTCGAGGCGGCGGTGGCGGAGCTGGTGGGCGGCGGCCTCGAGGCCACGGAGCACCCGCTGCTGGTGAACCGCCGCCACCGGGAGGCCCTGGAAGCCGCGGCCGCGGCACTGGAGGGCCTCGACCCGCGGACGCCGGAGCTGGCCGCCGAGGCGGTACGGGAGGCCGTGGCGGCGCTCGACGAGCTCATCGGCCCGACCACCGCCGAGGACGTGCTCGACCGCGTCTTCGCCGACTTCTGCATCGGGAAGTGAGATGGCCGCGGTGATCGACGTCGTGGTGGTGGGGGCCGGGCACGCCGGCTGCGAGGCGGCGCTGGCGGCGGCGCGCATGGGAGAGCGGGTGCTGGTGGTCACGCTGCGCCGCTCGACCGTCGCCCAGATGCCGTGCAACCCGGCCATGGGCGGCATCGGCAAGGGACACCTGATCGCCGAGGTGGACGCCCTGGGCGGCGTCCAGGGCTGGGCCACGGACCGGGCGGGGATCCAGTTCAAGGTCCTCAACCGGTCGCGGGGCTCGGCGGTGTGGGGGCCGCGGGCGCAGTGCGACAAGGCCCGCTACACACTGCTGATGCGCCGGCTCCTGGAAGGGGCGCCCGGCGTCGAGCTGGTGGAGGGCGAGGTGGTGGGCCTGCTCACCGGCGGCGGACGGGTCCGAGGCGTGCGCCTGGCGGACGGGAGGCGGATCGAGGCGCGGGCGGTAGTGCTGACGACGGGCACCTTTCTCGGCGGCGTCCTCCACACCGGAGACGAGCGCCGCCCCGGGGGCCGGTTCGGGGAGCCCCCGAGCCGGGGGCTGGGCGACGAGCTCGCCGCGCTGGGCCTGAGGCTCGGCCGCTACAAGACGGGCACCCCGCCGCGCCTGCACCGGGACAGCCTCGACTTCGCCCGGCTGGGCGAGCAGCGGGGCGACCCCCGGCCGCGGCCCTTCTCGTGGCGGACGCGGGCGGTGAGGAACCGGGCCGTGTGCTGGGTGACCCGCACGCCGCCGGTGGTGCAGCGCATCATCGAGGACAACCTCCACCGCTCGCCGCTCTACACCGGGGTGATCGAGGGCGTGGGGCCGCGGTACTGCCCGTCCATCGAGGACAAGGTCGTTCGCTTCCCCCACCACCGGGAGCACGTGGTCTTCCTGGAGCCGGAACGCCTGGGCGGGGAGAGCATCTACGTCAACGGCCTGTCCACCAGCCTGCCCGCGGACGTTCAGGAGGCCGTGGTCCACGCCGTGCCGGGGCTGGAGCGGGCGGTCTTCCTGCGCTACGGCTACGCGGTGGAGTACGACGTGGTGGACGCGCGGCAGGTGCTGCACACCCTGGAGGCGCGGGAGGTGCCGGGCCTGTTCCTGGCCGGCCAGATCCTGGGCACCTCGGGATACGAGGAGGCGGCCGCCTTGGGCCTGCTGGCGGGGATCAACGCGGTGGCCCGCGTGCGCGGCGCGGCGCCCCTGGTCCTCGGCCGCGGGGAGGCCTACATGGGGGTGCTGGTGGACGACCTGGTCACCCGCGACCACCGGGAGCCCTACCGCATGCTCACCTCGCGCGCCGAGCACCGGCTGCTGCTGGGCGTGGACTCGGCCCGGGAGCGGCTGATGGAGCGCGGGGTCCGTCTCGGCCTCGTGCCCGAGGCGGTGTTTCACGTGGAACGGCGGCGCTGGGCGCGGCGGGAGGCCGCGATCCGCGCCCTCGAGGAGACGCGGCTCACGCCGAGCCGGGAAACCCGCCGCCGGCTGGCGGAGATCGCCGGCGTCGAGATCGCGGCGCCGGCGTCGTGGGCCCAGCTCCTGCGGCGGCAGGACCTCGACCCCGCCGCTCTGGCCGAACACATCGGCCTCCTCGGCGACCTCGACCGGGAGGAGCGGGACGTGGTGGTGTCGCGCGTCCGCTACGCCGGCTACCTGGAGCGCCACCGGCGCGAGCTGGAGCGGGTGCGGCGCCTGGGAGCCGTGGCCATCCCCGAGACCCTGCTGGAGGCGGACCTGCCCGGCCTCTCCCGGGAGGTGCGGGACGCCCTGGCGCGGTACCGGCCACGCACCCTCGCCGAGGCGGAGCGGCTGCCGGGGGTGACGCCGGCGGCGGTGGCCATCCTCGCCGGGCGCCTGGCCGGCCGGCGCGGGGGCGGGGGGGCGCGTGAACGGCGGTCCTGAGCCGGCCGCAGCGCTGGCGGCCGCCGGCGTGCCCGCCCGCCTGGTGCCACCGCTGGCCCGCTACCTGGAGCTCCTCGAGCGCTGGAAGCGGGTGCACAACCTGGTCGCCGACGCCGACCTGGACACCCTCGTGCGGCGCCACGTCCTGGAGTCGCTGGCCGGCGCCGACCACCTGCCCGAGGAGTCCGGACTCTTGGTCGACGTCGGCAGCGGCGCCGGCTTTCCGGGGGTTCCCCTGCTCGTCGCCAGGCCCGGCTGGAGCGGGTTGCTCATCGAGCCACGGAGCAAGCGGTGGGCGTTCCTGCGCCTCGTCGTCCGCGAGCTCGGCCTTGCGGCCGAGGTGGTGCGGGCCCGCTACGAGGAGGTGAGCCTCGGCGGGCGGCGCGCGGACGCCGTGACCTCCCGTGCCCTGGGCGGCCAGGAGGAGATCCTGGAATGGGCGGCCCCGCACCTGTCCAGGCGCGGTCGCGTGCTCCTCTGGACCACCGAGGACGGGGTCCGCGGGCTGGCCCGGCTGGGCGGGTGGCGTGTGCTAAGCTCCCGGCTGCCGGGGCTCGTCCGGGGCCGCCTGGCGGAATGTCGACCATGTTTCACGTGAAACGCCGAATCGTGGCGGTGGCCAACCAGAAGGGTGGCGTGGGCAAGACCACCACCGCCATCAACCTCGGCGCGGCCCTGGCCGCCTACGAGCGACGCACCCTCCTCGTCGACCTCGACCCCCAGGCCAACTGCACCTCCGGGATCGGGGTGAGCGTGGCCGACGGCGAGCCCACCAGCTACGCCCTGCTCACGGGGGCGGCCACGCTCGACGACGCCGTCCGGGCCACGGCCTTTCCCCACCTCGCCATCGTGCCCTCCACCGCGCATCTCGCCGGGGCCGAGGTCGAGCTGGTGACCATGGTCGGGCGCGAGTTCCGGCTCCGCGACGCCCTCGCCGGCGTCGACGGCTACCGCTTCGTCTTCGTGGACTGCCCGCCGTCGCTCGGCCTGCTCACGGTGAACGCCCTGGCCGCGGCGGACGCCCTCATCGTGCCCATCCAGTGCGAGTACTTCGCCCTCGAGGGCCTGTCCGACCTCGTGCACACGGTGGAGGACGTGCGCCGCTTCCTCAACCCGGGCTTGACGATGGACGGGATTCTCCTCACCATGTACGACGAACGGACGAACCTGGCGCAGCAGGTGGCCGAGGAGGTGCGATCGGTGTTCGGTGATGTTGTCTTCAAGACCGTGGTGCCGCGCAACGTGCGCCTGGCCGAGGCGCCGTCCTTCGGCCGCCCGATCCACGCCTACGACCTGCGGAGCCGCGGCTCCCAGGCCTACCTGCAGCTGGGCCGCGAGTACCTCGAGCGCGTGGAGGGTCCCGGTGGCGCGTAAGCAGGCCCTCGGCCGCGGCCTCAAGGCCCTGATCCCGGACACCCCGCGGGCACGGAGCGGCCTCGCGGAGATCCCGGTCGACCGCATCCGCCCCAACCCGCGCCAGCCGCGGCGCCACTTCGACGAGGCGGCCCTGGCCGCCCTCGCCGACTCCCTGCGCGAGCACGGCGTCCTGCAGCCGGTGGTGGTCAGCGAGGCGGGCGACGGCCGCTACGTGCTGGTGGCCGGCGAGCGGCGCTGGCGGGCGGCGCGGCAGGCCGGCATGAAGACCGTTCCGGCCGTGATCCGCGAGCGCCTCGACGAGCGCGGCGAGCTCGAGCTGGCGCTGGTGGAGAACCTCCAGCGGCGGGACCTGACGCCCATCGAGGAGGCGCGGGCGTACGAGAGCCTGCGCACCGCCGCCGGCCTGTCCCAGGCCGAGATCGCCGAGCGGGTGGGGCTCGACCGCAGCTCGGTGGCCAACGCCCTGCGCCTCCTCAAGCTGCCCCTGGAGATCCAGCAGATGGTGGACGACGGGCGCCTCGGCGCCGGTCACGCACGCTCGCTCCTCGCCTTCGCGGATGCCGAGGAGCGCCTGCGCTGGGCCCGGCGGGCCGCGGAGGGCGCGGCCACCGTCCGCGACCTGGAGCGCGCGGCGGCGCAGGCCAAGCAGCGGGCGCGGCGGGGCGATCGTCCACGGCGCGAGCGGCGGCCGGTGGACCCCAACCTCGCGGATGCCGAGGATCGGCTCGCCCTGCGCCTTGGCGCGCGGGTGCGGATCGTCCAGCGGCGGCGGGGCGGGCGGATCGTCATCGACTGCCCGAATCACGACGAGCTGGTGCGGGTCTTCGATTTCTTACTGGGAGGAGACGACCGTGGTGCGCAACCATGACACGCTGAACGGCTTCGTGGACACCGGCTGCCGGCTCAAGGGAGAGCTCGAGTTCGAGAACGCCTTCCGGGTGGACGGCCGCGTGAACGGGATCATCCGCTCCGACGCCGAGCTGATCATCGGCGAGAAGGGCGCGGTGGAGGGCGAGATTCACGTCGCCACCTGTCTCATCGGCGGCACGGTGCGGGGCACCGTCCACGCCGCCAAGTCGGTGACCCTGCACGGCACCGCCAAGGTCTGGGCGGACATCCACGCCCCGGCGGTGATCATGGAGGAAGGGGCGTTCCTCGAGGGGCGCGTGACCATGGAACGCGACACCAAGAAGGCGCCGGCGCCGCCGGGGAAGGGCGCTCAGTCTTGACCGCGCGGGGCCCCTCTGGTACCGTAAACCGCCCTGTCGCGGCAGGAATCGACGACCCGGGGGGCGGCCTGTGAGCACACCCAACCTCTCTCTCCTCCTCATCATGATCTGCTTCTGGGCGGCGTACTGGGTGGTCAACCACTTCCTCATCGCGCCCGTCACCGCCGTCGTCGCCGAGCGCGAGCGGCGTCTCGGCCAGGCTGAGGCCGCCTGGCAGCAGCGCCGGGACGAGTACCTCGCCGCCACCCGCCGCCTCGAGGCCGAGAGCGAGCGGGCCGCGCGGGAGGCGGCCCGGCGGCGGGCGGAGCTCCGCCAGGAGGCCCTGGCCGCCCGCCAGGAACGCCTCGAACGCGCCCAGGCCGAGGCGGCCAAGCGCCTGGAAGAGGCGCTCGACGAGCTGGCGCGGGTGAGCGACCAGGCGCGGGCGGAGCTGCGCCAGCGGGCGACCGAGTTGGCCCGCCTGCTCGCCTCCCACCTGCTGGAGCGGGAGGTGGCGTCGTGAGGCGGACGGTCGCCGCCGCCGCGGTGCTGGTCCTGGCCGCCACCCCAGCCTGGGCCGGCGAGGGGACCACCCTCGGCATCCCCGACGGTTGGTGGAAGCTGCTCAACCTGATCGCCTTCATCTTCGTCCTCGTCTGGTTCGTGGGCCGGCCCCTGGGGCGCTTCCTGGACGCCCGGCGGCGGGAGATCGGCCACGGCTTCGAGGAGGCCCGGGAGAAGCTGCGCCAGGCCGAGGAGCTGAACGCCGAGGTCAAGAAACGCCTCGCCGAGGTGGAGCAGGAGCTCGCGGAGCTCCGGGCCCGGGCCGAGCGTGAGGGCGCGGCGGAGGCCGAGCGAATCGCGGAGGCGGCCCGCGCGGAGGAGGAGCGCTTCCTGCGCCGGGTGGACGAGCAGATCACCCGCCGCACGGCCGAGACCCGGCAGCGGCTGGCCGAGGACACGGTGGAGCTGACGGCCCAGCTGGCCCGCGAGCTGCTCGCCAGAAAGATCACGGACGAAGACCGTAAGCGACTGTTAAAAAAGAGCTTGGACGCCATGCGTTCGGTCGAAGAGGGAGCGTGATATGGGACGTTTTCGCCCCGGCCCCTACGCCAAGGCCCTCCACCTGGTGGTCGTCGACCGGGCCCCCGAGCGGGAGGAGGCGGTCGGCGGCGAGCTCGAGCGCCTGGCCGAGGCCTTTCGCCAGGTGCCGGACCTGCGCAAGGTCTTCCTGACGCCCATGGTGCGGCCCGAGCAGAAGACCGCCCTGCTCGACGAGGTCCTCGACGCCCTCGGCATCCAGGAGCCCACGCGCCGGTTCGCGCACGTGCTCCAGCGGCACTACCGGATCCAGGAGATCGAGCGCATCGTCGGCGCCTACCGGGAACGGGTGGATCGCGCCCACGGCCGCGTCCGGGCGCGCGTGGAGACAGTCGGCGTCCTGACTCCGGCCGAGCGGGAGGCCATCGTCGACGTGCTCGCCCGGGCCGCCGGGGCGCGGGTGGTGGCGGACTTCACCACCAACGAGTCCCTGCTGGCCGGCTTCCGGGCCCGGGTGGGATCGAAGATCTTCGATGGATCGCTGGTCGGCCAGCTCGAGCAGCTGCGCCGTGACATCAAGGGATAGCACGCGGAGAAAACCACAACCAGAGGGTGACTATGCAGATCAAAGCCTCCGAAATCGCCGACATCATCCGCCGCCAGATCGAGGGCCACGAGACCACCATCGACATGGCCGAGGTGGGGACCGTCATCTCCGTGGGTGACGGGATCGCCCGCGTGTACGGCCTCGACGGGGTCATGGCGGGAGAGCTGTTGCAGTTCCCCAACGGGGTCTACGGCCTGGCGTTGAACCTCGAGGAGGACAACGTCGGCACCGTGCTCATGGGCGAGTCCCAGCTGGTCAGCGAGGGGGACGAGGTGCGCCGGACCAAGCGCATCATCCAGGTACCCGTGGGTCCGGGCCTGGTGGGCCGGGTGGTCGACCCCCTCGGCCAGCCCCTGGACGGCAAGGGCCCCATCGAGGCCGAGGACCACTACCCGGTGGAGCGCATCGCCCCCGGCGTGGTGGCCCGGCAGCCGGTGAAGGAGCCCATGCAGACCGGCATCAAGGCCATCGACGCCATGATCCCCATCGGGCGCGGCCAGCGCGAGCTCATCATCGGCGACCGGCAGACCGGCAAGACCGCCATCATCCTCGACTCCATCATCAACCAGAAGGGGACGGGGAACATCTGCATCTACGTCGCCATCGGCCAGAAGAGGTCCACCGTCGCCCAGGTGGTAGCCACCCTGGAGCGCCACGGCGCCATGGAGCACACCATCGTGGTCTCGGCCACGGCCTCCGAGCCGGCGCCGCTGCAGTACCTGGCGCCCTACGCCGGCTGCGCCATGGGCGAGTACTTCCTCTACAACAACGGCCACGCGGTCTGCTTCTACGACGACCTGTCCAAGCACGCCCAGGCCTACCGCGAGATCTCGCTGCTCCTGCGGCGTCCCCCGGGCCGCGAGGCCTACCCGGGCGACGTCTTCTACCTCCACTCCCGGCTCCTGGAGCGGGCCGCCAAGCTCCGCGACGACCTCGGCGGCGGCAGCCTGACCGCGCTGCCGGTGATCGAGACCCAGATGGGCGACGTCTCGGCCTACATTCCGACCAACGTCATCTCCATCACCGACGGCCAGATCTACCTCGAGTCCGACCTCTTCTACGCCGGGCAGCGCCCGGCCGTCAACGTCGGCCTGTCGGTCAGCCGCGTCGGCGGCAACGCCCAGATCAAGGCCATGAAGGCCATCGCCGGCTCGCTGCGCCTCGACCTCGCCCAGTACCGCGAGCTGGCGGCCTTCGCCCAGTTCGGCTCCGACCTCGACAAGGCCACCCAGCAGCAGCTGGCCCGCGGCGAGCGCCTGATGGAGATCCTGCGCCAGGGCCAGTACCGCCCCCTGCCCGTGGAGCTGCAGATCGTGTCCATCTACGCCGGCACCGAGGGCTTCCTCGACGGGCTCAAGGTCTCGTTCGTCCGCGTCTTCGAGGAGTACCTCCACCGGATGGCGCAGGACGAGGCCGCGGAGACCCTGGAGCGCATCGTCGCCACCGGCAAGCTGGACGACCAGACGCGGGAGGAGCTCGACCGGCTGTGCAGCACCGCCGTCGAGCGCTTCCGCAAGGAGAACCCGGAGGCCGGCGTTGGCGAACGTTAGGGATCTCCGCCGCCGAATCCGCTCCGTCAAGGGCACGCAGCAGATCACCAAGGCCATGAAGATGGTGGCCGCGGCCAAGCTGCGGCGCGCCCAGACGCGGATCCTCCAGGCGCGGCCCTACGCCGACACCCTGGCCCGGGTCCTCGGCAGCCTCGCCCAGCGCACGGAGCACACCCATCCCCTGCTCCAGGCGCGGGAGGTGAGGACCACCTGGCTGGTGGTGGTGACCTCGGACAAGGGCCTGTGCGGCGCCTTCAACCATAACCTGCTGCGCGAGGCCTCGCGCCTGCTCGACTCCGGCCGCTGGACTGCGCCCGAGGTGGTGGCGGTGGGCAAGAAGGCGGCGGACTTCTTCACCAAGCGGTCGTGGCCGGTGGCCGCCGCCGAGCCGACGGTGATGTCGCGCCTGACCGCGGCCGAGGGCCGCCGCATCGCCCAGGACCTCATCGCCGCCTTCACCGACGGTCGCGCGGACGAAGTGTGGATCCTCTACAACCGCTTCTTGTCGCTGATCCGCCACGAGATCGTCCTCGCCCGGGTGCTGCCGGTGGAGCCGGGCGAATCCACGGCGGAGCTGCCCAACGTGGATTACATCTACGAGCCCGACCCGCAGAGCCTGCTGGCCGAGCTCCTGCCGCGCCAGGTGGAGGTGCAGGTGCAGACCGCCCTGTACGACTCCGCGGCGGCGGAGCACGCGGCCCGGATGACGGCGATGGACGCCGCCACCAAGAACGCCAACGAGATGATCGACCGCCTGACGCTGCTGTACAACCGCACCCGGCAGGCGGCCATCACCAAGGAACTGATCGAGATCGTTTCCGGCGCCCAGGCGCTGGAGGAGTAGGAGCGAGGATCTGATGAGCGACCAGGTTGAAGGACGCGTGGTGCAGGTGATCGGTCCGGTCGTGGACGTCGAGTTTCCCGAGCAGCACCTTCCCCCCATCTACAACGCCGTCCGCATCGCCGACGACGGCGAGCTCGGCGAGGTGCCCATCGACGTCACCGCCGAGGTGGCACAGCACCTGGGCGAGAGCCGCGTGCGGTGCGTGGCGCTGGAGCCCACCGACGGCATGGTGCGGGGCATGAAGGCGGTGGATCTCGGCGGGCCCATCACGGTGCCGGTGGGCAAGCCCACCCTGGGCCGGGTGCTCAACGTCCTCGGCGAGCCGGTGGACGAACGCGGCCCGGTGGAGACCGAGGAACGCCTGCCCATCCACCGCGAGCCGCCCAGCCTCGAGGAGCAGTCCACCGAGATCGAGATGTTCGAGACCGGCATCAAGGTCATCGACCTTCTCGAGCCCTACTCCAAGGGCGGCAAGACCGGGCTCTTCGGCGGCGCCGGCGTCGGCAAGACGGTGCTCATCATGGAGCTCATCAACAACGTCGCCCTCCAGCACGGCGGCTACTCCGTGTTCTCCGGCGTCGGCGAGCGCACCCGCGAGGGCAACGACCTCTGGCTGGAGATGCAGGAGGCCGGCGTCATCGATCCCGGCGACTGGGAGAAGTCCAAGGTGGCGCTGATTTACGGGCAGATGACCGAGCCGCCCGGCGCCCGGCTGCGCGTCGGCCTGACCGGCCTCACGGTGGCGGAGTACTTCCGCGACACCGAGGGCCAGGACGTGCTCCTGTTCATCGACAACATCTTCCGCTTCACCCAGGCCGGCTCCGAGGTCTCGGCGCTGCTCGGCCGGATGCCGTCGGCCGTCGGGTACCAGCCCAACCTGGCCACCGAGATGGGCGAGCTCCAGGAGCGGATCACCTCGACGTCCAAGGGCTCCATCACCTCGGTGCAGGCCATCTACGTCCCCGCGGACGACCTCACCGATCCCGCTCCGGCGACGACCTTCGCCCACCTCGACGCCACCTCGGTGCTGTCCCGGCAGATCGCCGAGCTCGGCATCTACCCGGCGGTCGACCCCCTGGCCTCCACCTCGCGCATCCTCGACCCCGCAATCGTCGGCGAGGAGCACTACCGGGTGGCCCGGGAGGTTCAGCGTATTCTACAGCGTTACAAGGACTTACAGGACATCATCGCGATTCTCGGCATCGACGAGCTGTCCGACGAGGACAAGCTCACGGTGGCCCGGGCGCGCAAGATCCAGCGCTTCCTCTCCCAGCCGTTCCACGTCGCCGAGCAGTTCACCGGCTTCAAGGGACGCTACGTCAAGGTCGAGGACACCGTGCGCGGCTTCAAGATGCTGGTCGACGGCGAGCTCGACGAGCTGCCCGAGCAGGCCTTCCTCTACGTGGGCACGGTGGAGGAGGCCATCGAGAAGGCCGAGAAGATGAAGTCGGAGGCCTGAGGTGGCCGGCGGGCTGCACCTGGACGTGGTCACGCAGACGCGGCGCCTGCTCAGCGCCGAGGTGGACGAGGTGCAGCTGCCGGGGGCCCTCGGCGCCCTGGGGGTGCTGCCCGGCCACACCCCGCTTCTGACCTCGCTCGGCATCGGCGAGCTCATGTACCGCACCGACCACCGTGAGTCCTACCTGGCCATCCAGTGGGGCTTCGCCGAGGTGCTGCCCGACCGGGTGACCGTGCTCGCGACGGTGGCCGAGACGCCTGAGGAGATCGACGTCGAGGCGGCCGAGCGGGAGCGCGCCGAGGCCGAGGCGGCCCTCAAGACCGCCGACGCCGTGGAGCTCGAGCGCATGCGGGCGCGCCTGCAGATGGCCGTCACCCGCCTCCAGGTGGCCAAGCACCGCGGCGCCTGAGAGCGCGCCGGCCCCCGTGGCGTGCGCGGGAGCAGGACCGAACCGTCGGGAGAAGCCTTTGCGCTGTCATCGCGAGG
>CAZXXL010000015.1:0-26811 GCA_964644635.1 uncultured Thermoanaerobaculia bacterium
TACTCCGCCGGTCATGGAGCCGGGAGCGATGTCCACGACGCCGGGCGCCGGGCTGATGGTCTTTATCCGGCGAGGAGTTTGTGTCAGGAGTTCACCATGAGGTCGGCAGCCGAGGGTGAGAGGCGAGGTTGCCGGCGCGATCCCGGCCGGGGTCAGTCACCCTGAGCTGATCGCAACGCCTCGCGGAGCCCTGGCGACGCTGGGTCGGCCGTGGCAGCGTTCACGCCAGCAGCCAGGTTATGAAGACGAGGACGTTGTGAGTGGCATGGAACCAGATGGGGAGCACGAGCGAGTCTGTGCGGTGGCGGATCCACGACAGGAGGTAGCCGATGACGAAAGCCTCCACAGCGGCGACCCAGCCAAAGCCGGCATGCGGGAAGGCGAAGAGAACGGCGCTGATGGTTCGTGCGACGACGGGCTGCCACAGCCGATCGCAGGCCGTTTGAATGATCCCCCGGAAGAGAACTTCCTCAAGTGCAGCCGAAAGGAATGCGGTGACCGCGACCACAGCCCCGACACTAGCCGTTTTGGCAGCGGCGGCGGGGAAAACCGCTACAGACTCGATAAACCGATGAAGTAAGGGCCAGAGAGGCTGGGACGCCGGGGGGACGAGACCTTCAGTGGCAAACGCCAGAACGCCGCCAGCGACTCCGAGTCCTATCCATCGCGGGACAAACAAGGGCCGCAGTAACTCGGATAGGCCAAAATCCTCACGTGCTGCGAGCAGGATTGCCATTAAAGCCAAGGCTTTGCCTGTCAGCTCCGCCTCGATCAGGACCTCCCTCCAGCCAGCGGCGAAAGTGGAGATGATCAGATGTGCGAGTCCCCACGCGGTTAGGGCGGTGATCAGAGCGGAGAGCCCTAACAGCCCCAATGGCTGGAGAATTGGGCGCACTCCCGGGATGCCCCAGGTGCCGGTGGCCTCCTGACTTGATGAACCGGAAGAATGTGTCACGGCGAACCCTTTCTCACGAGACATGGTATTGTACCCATTGAGGAAACCGGGGCGCCAGGCGGCGCCCCATGCATGCACGAATTACCGGTCAAAGATATTCGTGGGCACACAGCTCCCCACAGTAGGTTCCGCCGCCGCCGCCCGCCATACATGCCCAAAAGCAGACCGCATACGCACCATAATCAATGATCGTTTTCTGTGCGGTGATAGCGTCAACTGACGGTGATCCTCCTACATGGTCGGAGCCTCGAGCGGACTGCAGCGTACCGACGCAGGCGAGCAAGAAATTCTCCGCAAAACGCGGGATTGTGCCGTTTTTTTCTCCATCAGTGACGGTTTGTGCCAGGAGTTCAATGAACTCATCGGGAAGGCCTTCGGCCACTGGCGCGAGCACTTTGAAGTCTCCTGCAGCTGCGGCCCCAAGGCTGATGGTCCGCGAGATCGGGAGGCTGGATTGCGCTCGCCGCATGAGACTGATGACGCCTCGCCCGTTGCTGTTCACAAACGCTGAGATCTCGAGCGTGTGGCCACGTCCTGTGCAAATGGCGCGTGTCACGGTGCCAGCCGAGGTGACTGTGCACACAAGATCAGAAGTCGAGAAGCTCGCCGTGTAAGAGGTGTTGTTCATTCCGGACAAGACGCCCGAAGAGGGCGTAAGAAGACCGCTCGCGGTGTTGACGTTGACCACCCCCTTGGCCGGGGCCGGCGTGGCGGCCGGGGCCGCGGCGGCCAGGACGAGGATGACGGTGATGATCGGGATGACGCGACGAAGCATGGTGTCTCCTTTCGTGGTTTGGTGGGTTGATGATGGTTGCCGGCCGTGGACACTAGGGATCGTGCATGGGCGGACCTCCTTTGCGATTCGCCCGGCGGATGGAGCACGCCCCGTGCCAGCTCGGCTGGATGATGCCGATCATGTGTGATCGCAAGGAGTTACGATCTCATGGGATGGATCGGGGTGGAGCCCCGGCTGACAAGGCTTGTTGTCGGATCCTCCGGCCGGTCCCGGATTGCCGGGTGACAACATGTCTTGTCACTGTCAGCCTGCCCGGCGGCCGGCGGCCGGCCGGGGACCGTTCCGGTATACTCCGCCGGTCATGGAGCCGGGAGCGATGTCCACGACGCCGGGCGCCGGGCTGGCGCTGGTGATCTCCGGGGCGTCCGGAACGGCCCTCGCCCGGCGTTTCGCCGAGATGGCGATGGCCACCGGGCGGGTGCGCGAGCTCCACCTGGTGCTGACCGGCCCCGGGGCGAAGGTGGCCGCCCGCGAGCTGGGCGTAGAATGGGGGACGGCGTCCGGCTTCCGCGCCGCGCTGGTGGTGGACGAGGCGGCCCGTTCCCGCATCCACGCCTGGCGGGATGCGGACCTGGACGCACCCATCGCCTCGGGCTCCCACCGCCTGGACGGGGTGGTGGTCCTGCCCTGCTCGGCGGGCATGGCGGGATCGCTGGCGCACGGGATCTCCCGCGGCCTCGGCCAGCGGGTGGCGGACGTGGCCCTCAAGCAGCGGTGGCCGCTGGTGATCGGCATCCGCGAGACCCCCATGTCGCCGATCCTGCTCGAGAACCTCCTGCGCCTGGCCCGGGCCGGCGCGCACGTGGTGCCGCCGCTGCCCGCGTTCTACCTGGCGCCGGAGCCGGCGACGGCCCTGGAGACCTTCATGGACCACGCCTGCCTGCGGATCCTCGACCTGCTCGGGATCGAGGCGGGGCGGGAGGACCTGCGGTGGAACGGGTGAGCCGACCGGGCGCCGGGCTCTGGTACGGGCTCCGCGAGACCGCGGAGATGATCAAGATCCAGCACACGGTCTTCGCCCTGCCCTTCGCCGTGATCAGCCTGGTGACGGCGGCCGGGGCCGGCTGGCCGGCCGGGCGGGTGTGGCTGTGGGTGATCGTCGCCATGGTCGGGGCGCGCACCGCCGCCATGGCGTTCAACCGGCTCGCCGACCAGGACATCGATGCCGTGAACCCGCGCACGGCCGGCCGGGCGCTTCCGGCGGGACGGCTGAGCCGGCGCTTCGCCTGGACGGTCACCGTGGCTGCGGCGGCGGTCTTCGTCCTCGCCGCCGGCGAGCTCAACCGGCTCTGCCTCCTGCTGTCACCCCTGGTGCTGGCGGTGCTCCTGGGCTACTCGTTGAGCAAGCGGGTGACCGTGCTCGCCCACCTCTGGCTCGGGGCCGGGCTGGGCATGGCGCCGGTGGGCGCCTGGCTGGCGGTCACCGGGCGCTTCGCCGCGCCGCCGCTGGTGCTGGGGGCGGCGGTGATGCTCTGGGTGGCCGGCTTCGACGTGATCTACTCGCTGCAGGACGAGGCCTTCGACCGCGCGCACGGCCTTCACTCGCTGCCCGCCAGGCTGGGCGCGCGGCGGGCGCTGGCGCTGGCGCGGGTCTTCCACCTGCTGGCGTTCGCCGGCATTGCGGTCTTCGCCGTCCAGGCGGGTGGCGGGCCGTGGCGCCTGGCGGCGGCGGCCCTGGCCGGGGCGCTCCTCCTCTGGCAGCACCGGCTGGTGCGCCCGGACGACCTGAGCCGGGTCAACGCCGCCTTCTTCACCGCCAACGGGGTGCTCTCGGTGGCCATGTGCATCCTCTTTCTTTTTGCTAAGATGCCGCTGGTCCGATGAGCCGCACCCTACCTTTCCGCCACATCGCCGTCGAGGGCCCCATCGGGGTCGGCAAGACCTCCCTGGTCCAGCTCCTGGCGCGCCGCTTCGAGGGGGTGATGGTGCTCGAGGACATCACCAACCCCTTCCTGCCGTCGTTCTACGAAAAGAGGCCGGGGGCGGCGTTCCAGGTGCAGATCTACTTCCTGCTGTCGCGGTTCCAGCAGCAGCGGGAGATCGCCCAGATGAACCTCTACCAGAGCCTGGTCCTGGCCGACTACACCTTTCCCAAGGACCGGATCTTCGCCTACCTCAACCTCGACGACGACGACCTGGCCATCTACGAGAAGCTCTACCCGGTCCTGGAGGCCGAGGTGCCCCGGCCCGACCTGGTCATCTACATGCAGGCCTCGATCCCGGTGCTCATGGACAGGATCCGCCGGCGGGGCCGGGACTTCGAGAAGACCATCGACGAGGATTACCTCAGGCGGCTGAGCGAGGCGTACTCCTACTACTTCTTCCACTACCGGGAGACGCCATTGCTGGTCGTGAACACCAACGATATCGATTTTGTCAACCAGCCCGCCGACCTCGACGCCCTGATCGACCAGATCGGGCGCTGCCGGCGGGGAACCCAGGTCTACGTGCCGCTCGGATCCCGCACGACCGAGACGCCCCCACGGACCGCGACCGGTGAGGGAACGACGCCATGAGGATGCGGGCGGTGAACCCGTGCCTCCCCCCGGCCTGCGCCGCCACGGTGGCGCCGGGCGGGTGCGGGATGCGGGTGGGAAGGAGATGGCGAGATGTCACGTTCGGTGACCGTTCCCGAGGTCCTTTCAGCTAAGGGCCGGCGCCCCCTGGTCATGATCACCGCCTACGACGCGCCCACGGCGCGCTGGGCGGAGCGGGCGGGCGCGGACATGATCCTGGTCGGCGATTCCCTGGCCATGGTGGTGCTCGGACACGACACCACGCTCGGCGTCACCATGGACGAGATGGTCCATCACGCGCGGGCGGTGATGCGGTCGAGCTCGCGCTGCCTGGTGATCGGCGACCTCCCCTTCGGCGCCTACCAGGAGAGCGTGGAGGCGACGGTGGCGGCCGGCGTGCGGTACCTGAAGGAGGCCGGCGTGCACGCGGTCAAGCTCGAGGGGGCCTGGCCCGACCGGGTGGAGGCCCTGGTCCGCGCCGGAATCCCGGTGATGGGCCACGTCGGCCTCACCCCCCAATCGGTGAACAGCTTCGGCGGGTACCGGGTCCAGGGCCGGACCGTGGCCGCCGGCCGCGCCCTGGTCGAGCAGGCGGTGCAGCTCGAGCGGGCGGGCTGCTTCTCGCTGGTGCTCGAGGGGGTTCCGGCCGAGGTGGCGGCCGAGATCACCCGCTCGGTCGGCATCCCCACCATCGGCATCGGCGCCGGGCCGGAGTGCGACGGCCAGGTGCTCGTGGTGCACGACCTGCTGGGCATGACGCCGCCGCCCCGGCCCCGCTTCGTCACCCCCTACGCGACGCTCGGGGAGGCGGCGGTCTCGGCCATCGCCCGCTGGGCCGACGACGTCCGGGCGGGCCGGGTGCCCACGCCCGAGCAGTCCTACCACCTCAAGCCGGACGCCGCCGGCGAGTGGCGGCGGCTGGTGGGGCGGGGCGCCCTCTTCGCGTCCGGACCGGCGCTGGCGGAGGACGCGTGATGGACATCGTCAGGACCGTGCGCGACGCCCGGGCGCGGCGGGCGGCCGACCGGGCCGCCGGGGCGGGGGTGGCCTTCGTGCCCACCATGGGCTACCTGCACGAGGGCCACCTGTCGCTGGTGCGGCGGGCGCGGGAGCTGGGGGACTCGGTGTGGGTCTCCATCTTCGTCAACCCCACCCAGTTCGGGCCGGGGGAGGACCTGGACCGCTACCCCCGCGACCTGGAGCGCGACGTCCGCCTCCTCGAGGCCGAGGGGGTGGACGTGCTCTTCGCCCCCGGGACGGCCGAGATGTACCCGTCGCCGCCGGTGGTGAGAATCGGCTACTCCGGCCTCGAGGACGTGCTCTGCGGGGCCAGCCGCCCGGGGCACTTCGCCGGCGTCGGCCTGGTGGTGGCCAAGCTCTTCAACATCGTTCGGCCGCAGGTGGCCGTCTTCGGCCAGAAGGACGCCCAGCAGGCCCTGCTCGTCCGGCGCCTGGTCGAGGACCTGAGCTTCGACGTCGCCATCGAGGTGGCGCCCATCGTGCGCGAGCCGGACGGGCTCGCCATGAGCTCGCGCAACACCTACCTCTCGCCGGCCGAGCGCCGGGCGGCGCCGGTGCTCTACCGGGCGCTGTGCGCCGCGCGGGAGGCGATCCGGCGCGGCGAGCGGGACCCCCGCGCCGTGGAGGGGATCCTGCGCGGCACGATCGGCGCCGAGCCCCTCGCCGGGCTCGAGTACGCCGCCTGTGTCGACCCCGAGACCCTGCGCCGTCCGGAGCGCATCGACGGCCCGGTGCTGCTCGCCCTGGCCGTGCGTTTCGGCGCCACCAGGCTCATCGACAACATGCTCATCGAAGAAGCGGGAGACAGCGACCGATGCAGCTGAGAACCTTCCTCCGTGCCAAGATCCACCGGGCCACCGTGACCGCCGCCGACCTCGACTACGTGGGATCGGTGACCATCGATGCCGAGCTCATGGACGCCGCCGATCTCGATCACCTGGAGCGCGTGGAGATCTACGACGTGACCAACGGGGCGCGGCTCGCCACCTACGCCCTGCGCGGCCGGCCAGGCTCGGGCGAGGTCCAGATCAACGGCGCCGCCGCCCACCTGGTGAGGCCGGGCGACGTCGTCATCATCGCCGCCTACGCCCAGCTCGACCGCACGGAGGTCCCGGGCCACCGGGCGCGCATCGTCCTCGTGGACGGCGACAACCGGATCACCGAGGTCCGCGAGGCGGGCCCAGCCGCCGGCGGCGGGGCCCCCTGAGACGGAGCCCGCCGGGGCTCACGCCAGGGCGACCGTGTGCTCGCTCTCCCACAGCCCGTGCAGGTTGCACCGCTCCTGAACCCGGAAGCCGGTGGGCTCGGTGAGCCGAAAGTGGAAGAGGGCCACCGGCTCGGCGACGAACGGCGAGAGCTCGACGTGGGCCACCGGGGTACCCTGGTCGGTCAGGAGCACCACCTCCGTGATCCAGTGCTCCGGCTTCATGACGTGCATGATGGAGCCGACGCTGATGCTCATGGTGAAGATCTCGCCCGGCTTGACCTTGGCCGGCGCGGTGACCACGGGCAGGTGCTTGGCCTCGAGCGGGGTCAGCTTGGCGGGATTCGTGGCCCGGTTGATGGTGGCGAAGAGATCGCCGTGGGCGCCGGGCGATCCCAGGGCGACCCGGGCCCAGGGCAGACCGGCCGCCACCACGCTCAGGCCCCCGAATGTGGCCGACCGCGCAAAGAACTGTCGGCGGGACATGAACGGCTTCATGGTGTCCTCCTTAGCTGCGACTGTATCTCGTTCCTGATCATACACCCGCGTTCGAACCGGCGCCAGGGCTGGCCGTGGGGAAGATGCCTTCTCCGTCGCGGTGTCCGATCGTGAGGGGATTGCCGCGTCGGGGTCCTGGCGGACCCCTCCTCGCAATGACAATCGACCCCCTTTTGTCATCGCGAGGTGGCGTAAGCGTGCGAAGCGCAGCTTCGCTTACGCGCACGCCACCCCGAGGAGCGGAGCGACGAAGGGGACTGCCGAAGGCGCGCGACGTGGCGATCCCTAACATGGTTGGAGCGCGCTGCACACTGTTCCGTGGAGCGCTCCGCGCGCGAGGGGGTCCCGTCGCTCGGGCCCTGGGGGGCGGTCAGCCCTCGGCGCGGCCGCGGAGGAACGCCTCCACCTCGTCGACCACGGAGTCCGGGGTTGACGCCCCGGCGGTGAGGCCAACGCAGCGGACGCCTTCGAGCCACTCCGGACGGATGTCGTCGGCGCCCTGGATGAGGTGGGACGGCTTGAACCGGGAGGTGATCTCCCACAGGTGGCGGGTGTTGGCGGAGTGCTTGCCGCCGATGACCAGGATCAGGTCGACCTCGGGATCGGCGGCCAGCCGGCGGGCGGCGTCTTGGTTCTCCTTGGTGGCGTAGCAGACGGTGTCGGCGCGGCTGGTGTTGGGGTTGGCCGCCTCGATGTGGCGCACCGCCTCCTCGAAGTCGTCGGCGTTGAGCGTCGTCTGGTAGAAGATCTTGATCCCGGGGTAGACCGACCAGTCGACGGCGCGGGCCTCCTCGACGGTTGAGAGAACGTGGTAGCAGGCGGGGTCGAGGTCGTGGGTGTAGCCGACGACCTCGCGGTGGGCCGGGTCGCCCATGAAGACCAGGTGCCTGCCCTCGGCCAGGGCGCGCCGGGACTCGCGGTGGATGTCGTAGACGAACTTGCAGGTGGTGTCCAGCACCTGGAGGCCGCGGGCGCGGGCGCGCTCGTGGAAGGACGCTGGCACGCCGTGGGCGGAGAAGACAATGGTCGGCTCGGTGACCTCCTCGATGGCGGCCACCGTGCGCATGCCGAGCCGTTCCATCTCCTCCACCACCCGCTCGTTGTGGACCACCTGGCCGAGGATCGCGCCGCGCCCGCCGCCGGCGGCGAAGTGCCGCACCTTCATGTCCGCCACGCGGACGCCGGAGCAGAACCCGTACTTGCTGGCCCGTTTCACCGTGATCGGCATCGTTCCCCCGTCAGTCCCGGGCGATCCCGGGATCCGGAAGGGGAAACCGCCGCCTCATCCCGCGGATTCCGGGCTCCACCACGGCGCGAGGCGGGCGGTGTAGGCCGCCCAGGCGGCGTCCACGTCGGCAACGGCGTTGCCGCCGAGGGTCTCCAGCAGGGCGTCGGCGAGCACCAGGGCGAGGACCGCCTCGACGATGACCGGTGCCGCCCCGATGGCGGTGACGTCGGAGCGCTCCCAGGCGGTGGCGGCGGCCTCACCGGTGCGGAGGTTGACCGAGGGCAGACCCCGGCGCAGGGTGGAGATGGGCTTGAGGAAGGCCCGGATCACCAGGTCGGCGCCGTTGGTCACGCCGCCCTCCAGGCCGCCCGCGTTGTTGGTGGTCCGCTCCAGGCCCCCGGCGCCCCGGACGATGGGATCGTGGACGGCCGAGCCGGCCCGGCCGGCGGCCTCGATCCCGGCGCCGACGGCCATCGCCTTGACCGAGGGGATGGACAGCACGGCCCGGGCCAGGCGGCCGTCGAGCCGGCGGTCCCAGTGCACGTAGGAGCCCAGGCCCGGGGGGAGGCCGCGGACCACGGCGCCGACGACGCCGCCCAGGGTGTCGCCGGCCTCCCGCGCCGCCTGGACCGCGGCCACCAGCGCCTCCTCCCGCTCCGGCGTCGGCGTCACCAGCGGCGAGTCGGGATCGACGCCGCCGAGGAGCTCCCAGTCCGGCGGCCCCTCGTGGACGGTCTTTGGGCCCACCTGCAGTACCCCGGAGCGGAGGCGGATCCCGTAGCGGGCCAGAAGCTGCGCCGCCACCGCCCCGGCCGCCACCCGGGCCGCCGTCTCCCGGGCCGAGGCCCGCTCGAGCACGTTCCTGAGGTCGGCCGTCTGGGCGGTGCCGAGGCCGCCGGCGAGGTCGGCGTGGCCGGGCCGCGGGATGTCCACCCGGCGCGCCGCGGACGCCTCGGCATCGCCGCCCCAGGGGTCCATGACGGACGACCAGTTCTCGAAGTCGCGGTTGACGATCTGGAGGACGAGCGGGGAGCCCAGGGTGACCCCGCCCCGCAGGCCGCCGGTCACCTGGACGCGGTCGCGCTCGATGCGCTGCCGGCCGCCGCGGCCGAAGCCGTGCTGGCGGCGCTCGAGCCAGCGGTCGATGCCGGCCCGGTCGAGCTCCAGCCCCGCCGGGAGGCCCTCGAGGATCGCCGTCAGCCGCGGCCCGTGCGACTCGCCGCCGGTGAGCAGCCGCAGCCGCCGCATCAGGAGCCCCCGCGCCAGTCGACCCGGAGGCTGATCCACCGGCCGGGCAGGGGAATCCCGTGCAGCTCGCTGATCGAGCGGTCGAACAGGTTGTCGGCTTCGAGAATCACCCGCATCCCGTCCAGGATACGACGTCCGAGGCGGAGGTCCAAGACGGCCCACGAGCCGCGGCCGGCGGGATCGCGGAAGCGGGCCGCCCAGCCGGCCTCGAAACCGCCGCCGATCGCGGCGGCGCCGCTCCACGCGACCTCGAGACGCGGGTGGGCCAGGGCGTAAGCCGAGCGCCGGGGATCCAGCGAGACGCCGGTCCCCAGCCACTCGACGCCGAGGCGTTGCCAGAGCAGGGGGCCGGCGACGGGCAGGAGGAGCGAGGCTTCGAGACCGCTGGTCGTCAGCCGGCCGACGTTGCGGGCCCGCCAGACGCCGTCACCGTCCAGCACGAAGTCGATGAGCGGGTGCGCCCGCCGCTGGAACACCGTCAGCGACCAGGAGGCGCGGCCCACGCCCACTTCCACCGTCCAGCCGCGCTCCGGCCTCAGGTCCGGGTCGCCCACGGAGGCCGGGGAGCGATACCAGAGTTCGGTGAACGACGGCGCCCGGAAGCTCTGGCCGGCGGCCGCCCGCAACCGCCAGCCACCGCCGGGCCGCCAGGACCCGCCGGCCGCAAGCGTGGTGACCGATCCCCAGGGCCGCTGGTGGTCGATCCGGACCTGAAGATCCGCCGTGGCCCGGCGGCCGAACCACCCCGCCTCGCCGAAGGCGGCCGTCTGGATGCGGTGATGGCGGCCGAGGCTCGAGGAACGGATGGAGTCACGGGACGCCTCGGCGCCCACCGTCCACCGCCAGCGGCGGCCCCCCGCGAGCCTGAGGCCGGCGAGGACGCCGTCCGTCCGGTGGCGGTTGAGGTACCACGCCGGGCGCCGGCGGTCGAGGACGAAGGTGTCCAGGTGCCGGTCGGCGCGGAAGGACGCGTCCAGCCGGAGCCCGCCGGAGGCGTGGTGCAGGCCGGCGGTGACGAGCGTGCCGGCCGTGCGCTCCCGCTCGCGGGGAAAGCGATCGGAGTAGAAACGCCAGGCGCCGAAGTGCCGCTCGCCGGCCGCGGCCGCGACCTCGAACGAAGTCCGCCCGGCGGCCCACCGCCGGCCGGCGGCGGCCTGGTTCACGGCCAGCTCGGTATCGTCGCGGAAGCCGGTGTGGACCGTCCGCCCGAGGGCCGCCCACGTGTGGCGCCCGACCGTGAGGCCGGCGCCGCCGTCGGCCAGCCCGTGGGCGCCGGCGGCGATGTGGGCGGCCGGGCGGGTGACACCGGTGACGATGTTGATGACGCCGCCGAACGCACCGGGCCCGTGGACCGCGGAGGCCGGGCCGAAGAGGATCTCGATCCGCTCGACGGCCTCGATGGGGATGAACAGGTCGAGGGCGTGGTGGCCGGTCTGCGGGTTGCCCACCCGGATCCCGTTGACCAGGACGAGGGTCTGCTCGAAGGTGGAGCCGCGCAGGTTGAGGTCCGCCTGGGCTCCGAAGGCTCCCCGGCGGGCCAGGCCGACACCGGGAAGGATGGCCAGCAGATCCTCGATGGAGTGCACCGGCAGCGCCCGGATCTCGTCGCGGGTGAGGACGATCTCGCGGCGCCCGACGCCGGCGGCGTCCCCGCCCAGGCGACTCGCCACGACCTCGGTGCTGCCGGAAAAGGTCGGTCCGGTCTGGGCCGACGCCGGGACCGCGGCGAGCGCCGCGGCGGCCAGAATCCAGACTCGTGAGCGTCGTTGCATGCCAGGCGATGCCTCCCGGGGGGTGCGCTGCCGGTGGCGGAGGATAGGCGTCCGCGGGCGGGGCCGTCAACCGCTGTCTCGGCAATACCCGGGGAAGGTCATGTGGGATCCGGGGGTACAATGCGCCCGGAAGGGGGATCTCATGCGCATGCTTCGCCGGCGGGCGGCCGTGCTCGCCGTCGTCTGCGGTCTGCTGGCGGCGGGACCCGCGCGGGCGGCCGGCCGGGTCCGGATCACGGTGCTCCACACGTCGGATACCCACGGCCACGTGCTGCCGTTCGACGACACCCGCAACCGGCCCGCGGCCGGGTCGCTGGCGCAGGTGGCCATCCTGGTCGCAAGGATTCGTAGCAGCGTCCGCCACCCGGTGCTGTTGCTCGACTCGGGCGACACCATCCAGGGGACGCCGTTCGAGCAGTTCGTCCACGTGCGCTGGAAGGAGCCGAGCCCGACCATCGCCGCCATGAACATGATCGGCTACCAGGCGATGGCGGTGGGCAACCACGAGTTCAACTTCGGCCTCGACGTCCTCAACCGCGCGGCCGGGCAGGCGCACTTTCCGTTTCTCTCGGCCAACACCATCGCGATCGCCACCGGGAAACCGGCCTTCCGTCCCTACATCGTGCGCACGGTGGCCGGGGTGCGGGTGGGCATCCTCGGCCTGACGACGCCGCGCATCCCGGGCTGGGAGATGCCGGAGCATTACCGCGGCCTGCGTTTCGAGGCCATGGACCGGGCGGCGCGGAGGTGGGTGCCGGTGCTGCGCGGCAAGGAGCGCTGCGACCTGGTGATCGTGCTCGCCCACACCGGTTTCGAGCGTAACCTCGAGAGCGGCAGGAGCAACGGCAGCGAGGCCGAGAACTTCGCCTGGCGGCTGAGCGAGGTGCCGGGCATCGACCTCCTGCTCACCGGCCACACCCACCGCAACATCCCGCCGCGGCTTCTCCACGGCGTCATCGTCTCCCAGCCGGCGAGCTGGGCGCGGCGGCTGACGCGCATCGATCTCGAGCTGGAGCACACGCCTGCGGGCTGGAAGATCACCCGCTGGACGGGCGTCAACCTGCGCACCGGCAAGCTCCCGCCCGATCCCCGAATTGTGGACGCCTTCCGGGCGGAGCACGAGCGCCTGGTGAAGACCCTCGACGGGCCGGTGGGCCACGTGACGCTGCCAGTGAGCGTGCACGGCTGCCGCCTCCACGACTGCGCCGCCCTCGACCTCGTCCACGCCGTCCAGCTGGCGGCGTCCGGGGCCCAGCTCTCCCTGGCCTCCATTCTTACCGACCGGACGCCCGACCTGCCCGCCGGCCCGGTGACCTGGCGCTGGGTGTACGGCCTCTACGTCTACCCCAACACCCTGGTCGCCGTCCGGCTCACCGGCGCCCAGGTCAGGGACGTGCTCGAGCATGCGGCCCTGTACTACGCCGGCCTCGACTGCCGCCCCGGGGGCGGCTGTACGTTGCTCACCAATCCCGGGGTGCGGCGTTACAACGTGGACTCGCTGGAGGGCATGACCTACCGCATCGATCCCACCGCGCCGCCCGGCCACCGGGTGCGCGACCTGCGCTACCGGGGCCGCCCGGTGGACCCTCACGCGAGCTTCACGCTGGTCTGCAACGACTACCGCGCCGCGGGTGGCGGCGGGTTCCCGCACCTGGCCGACGCCCCGGTGGTCTGGCGGAGCTCGGAGGAGATGACGGACCTGATCGGCGATTTCCTGGCCGGCCACGATCCGTGGACGCCTGCGGCGGACGAGAACTGGACGATTGCCCCCGCCATCGCCGGCGAGCGGCCCTTGTCATCACCGGTGGGGGTGGGTAAAGTAACGCAGTGAGATGAACACAGCCGGAGGGAATGGAGAGGACTGAAGAACGTGGGGCATGCCCCGAGGAGGAGGAGGAAGCATGTTGCATTTTCGGAGGAGTTTCACGTGGGTGATCGCCGTCGCCTTCGTGCTGGTGCCCGTGCTCGGCCAGGCCCAGTCGAACGTCGCGACCGGCCAGCTGGTGGGCACCGTGGCCGACCAGACCGGTGCTCCGCTGCCCGGGGCCACGGTGACGGCGACGAACGAGAACACCGGGTTTTCCCGGAAGACGGTGAGCGGGACGGACGGCCTGTACCGGCTGGATTTCCTGCCCCCCGGCGTCTACGACCTCAGGGTCGACATGAACGGCTTCAAGACCGAGATCAAGAAGGGCATCAACGTCGCCCTCGGCTCGGTGGTCAAGATCGACTTCAAGCTTCAGATCGCCAAGGTCAAGGAGGAGATCGTGGTCACCGCCGAGGCGCCGGTGGTCGACACCTCGAGCGCCAACATCACCGCCCGGGTGAACGACCGGGCGATCGAGAACCTGCCGCTGAACGGCCGGGACTTCCTCGACTTCATCGCCCTGACGCCGGCCTCGGTGCCCGACAGCGTGGGCCGCACCCACATCCAGGGCGCCAAGGGCATCCACAACTCGTTCAACGTCGACGGCGCCAACGACCAGTCGTCGTTCTTCGGCGAGGAGCGCGGCGGCACCCGGCCCCCGTTCACCTTCTCCCAGGCCGCCATCAAGGAGTTCCAGGTCGTGTCCTCCGAGTACAGCGTGCAGTACAATGCGTCGGGCGGCATCATCAACGCCATCACCAAGTCGGGCACCAACACGTTCAAGGGTGAGGCCTTCGTCTACTATCGGCCGGAGAGCTTCGTCGGCAACTACGCCGACGGACGCGACACAGCCAACTTCGTCCGCCGGCAGTTCGGCGGCGTCTTCGGCGGCCCGATTGTCAAGGACAAGCTGCACTTCTTCGTCTCCTACGACGGCCAGCGCCTGGACCAGCCGACCCTGCGCTTCTTCCGCCGCTTCCCGGCCGGGAGGGAGGCGGACTGGGAGGCCCTCACCGGGCTCGATTACAGCAAGGAAGTCGGGAGCATCAAGCAGACCAACGACGCCGACGCCATTCTTCTCAAGCTCGACTGGCAGCTCAGCGACAACCACCTGCTGACCTTCCGTGACAATTACAATTACGAGAAGGGTGAGAACCTGACCAGCAACTACGACACCACGGGCTGGTCGAACAACGGCTTCGAACGGAACTTCTTCAACTCGGCGGTGGTCAACCTCAACTCGGTGCTGGGCGACAGCACGTTCAACGAGCTCATCGTCCAGTACGCGTGGGAGAAGCGGCCCCGGGAGGCGAACGTCACGTCGATCCCCGAGGTGAGGATCGGCAGCCGATACGACGCCACCTTCGGGCAGAACAACTTCCTGCCCAACTTCCTCAACGAGAACCGTACCCAGATCGTCGACAACTTCACCTACTACCTGGGCAAGCACACGCTCAAGGCGGGCATCAACTACAACTTCGTCCGTTTCGACGACGGCTTCTTCCGCTTCGGCGGCGGCCAGTACTACTACCGGTCCTGGGACGACTTTTTCAACGACAACGTGTACCGTTACACTCAGGCTTTCTCCGACTACAACGGGGCGGTCAAGTTCAACACCAAGTACTGGGGCGGCTACATCCAGGACGAGTGGAAGGTGACCCCCAACCTGACCCTAACCTACGGTCTCCGCTACGACCTGCAGGACCACGACAATCCGAAAGAGACCAACCCGCTCTTTCCGCAGACCGGCCAGATTCCCAATGACACGAATAACATCGCGCCGCGGGCCGGTTTCGCCTGGGATATCAACGGCGACGGCAAGCAGGTGCTGCGCGGTGGTGTCGGCCTCTTCTACGACAACGTCCCGACCCTGCTCGACGCCAACGCCATGCTGACCAACGGCGTGCGGGTGGTCCGGGTGGAGCTCAACTGTGGCACGGACCCCTGTCCGTCGTGGCCGAACCGGATCCCGTCCCTCGGCTCCCTGCCCACGGCGACGCCCTCGATCTTCGTCTACGACAAGAACTTCGAGAATCCGGAGACGTGGCGCGCATCCCTGGGCTACGAGGCCGAGGTGGCGCCGGACATGTCGGTGGGCGTGGACCTCATCTACTCCAGCACCCGCAAGCTCGAGCGCAAGCAGGACCAGAACATCGTGCCCGACGGCGGCACCACGATCGACGGCCGGCCGACCTACAAGGCCTGGTACTTCCACTCCAACTACCCGGACCTCGGGAAGATCCTGATGTTCAATTCCGACGCCAAGGCGAACTACAAGGCGCTCATCCTCAAGGTCAACAAGCGCTACTCCAACGGCTGGATGCTGAACGCGTCCTACACCTACTCGCGCTCCCGCGACGAGGACTCCAACGAGCGCTCGGTTTCGTCATCGAGCTCGGGGCTGGCCGAAGACCAGTACAACCTGGGCGCCGACTGGGGCCCGTCGAACTTCGACGTCAAGCATCGCTTCGTGGCCTCCGCCACGGTGCAGCTGCCCTACGACTTCACCTTCTCGACCATCGTCACCATCCGCTCCGGCTTCCCGTTCACGGCCACCGACGGCCGCGACCTGAACAAGGACGGGTACTTCCGCGACCGGGCGACGGTGGAGCTGGAGCCCGGCGTGTATAAGCACTACCGCCGGAACACCTTCCGCCAGCCGTGGTTCCACAACATGGACGTCCGCCTGACCAAGACCTTCCGCCTCGGCGGCGACTACCAGGTGCAGATCATCGGCGAGGTCTTCAACCTCTTCGACAACGAGAACTTCTTCACCACCCGCACCCAGCTCGTGGACCGGCACGGCAACCTGCGCAGCGACTTCAACCGGAAGAACCGTTCCGGGGATCCGCGCCAGTTCCAGGTGGCGGCGAAGATCCGCTTCTAAGCCTCACTCGCGGGCGAGTCTTCGGCGGGGCCTCCGGGCCCCGCCGTTTTTCCCGACGCCGAAGCGTACCCCGCTGGCGCGGGTACACTGGGCCCGTGGAACGGATCGTCGTCCCCGGCGAGCGCGGCCGGTCCGAGATTCTGGTGGGCACGGGCCTGCTGGAGGATCCGGCGGCGCTCCTGGATGCCGCCGGCGTGACCGGAGCCCGCGCCGTGGTGAGCAACGTCACGGTCGGTCCCCTGTACGCGCGCCGGGTGGCCTCCTCGCTGGGCGCCCGCCCGCCGCTGGAGCTCCCCGACGGCGAGGCCTTCAAGACCTGGGCGCAGGTGACGGCGATCTGCCGCTGGCTGCTGGCCGGCGGCTGCCACCGGGGCGACGCGGTGGTCGCCGTCGGCGGCGGCGTCGTCACCGACACGGCCGGGTTCGCGGCCGCCGTCTACATGCGGGGCGTCGCCTGGGTGGCGGTGCCGACCACGCTCCTTGGCATGGTGGATGCCGCGGTGGGCGGCAAGACCGGGATCAACCTCGACGAGGGCAAGAACCTGATCGGCGCCTTCTGGGCCCCGCGCCTGGTAATCGCCGACGTGGACACCCTGGTGAGCCTGCCCGGCCGCGAGCTGAGGGCCGGGCTGGCCGAGGTGGTCAAGGCGGCCTGGATCGGCGACCGGGAGATCCTCCGCCTCCTGGCGGCCGGGGCTCCCGCCGCGGACCACGCCGCGCGGTGGGTGGAGCTGGTGGCACGGGCGGTGCGCGTGAAGGCCGAGATCGTGGCCGCCGATGAACGCGAACGCGGGCTCCGCCGCGCGCTGAACTTCGGCCACACCCTGGCCCATGCCCTGGAGACCGCCACCGGCTACCGGCGTTTCCTGCACGGCGAGGCGGTGGCCTGGGGATGCCGCGTCGCCGCCGAGCTGGCGCGGGGGCGGGGCATGCTCGGGGACGACTCGTGGCGTGCGCTGCACCGCGCCCTGGCCGTCGTCGAGCCGTTGCCGCCGGCGGGCGACCTGGCGTTCGGGACGCTGGCTGAGATCATGGCCCGGGACAAGAAGCGCGACGCCGACGGCGTCGCCTGGGTGCTGCCCACCGACGACGGCGTGGCCCTCGATCAGCGGGTGCCCGCCGACGAGGTCGCGGCCGCGCTGGCCGCCGTCGCGAGGGGCTGAGCCCGGCTGCACAGGGAGACCCGCGGCCGGCGCCGGGTCCGGTATAGAATGGTCTGCTATGAGCGCGACCGCTCCACAACCTCCGGCGAGCCTGGACACCGGCGTCGCCCGACTGCCGCACGACCCGGAGGCGGAGCGGGCCACGTTGGGGGCGATTCTTCTCGATCCCGGCGCCCTTCTCCAGGTGCTGGAGGTGCTCCGCGGCGACGAGTTCTACCTCGAGAGTCATCGCCTAGTCTTCCAGGCTTGTCGAACTCTCTATGAGCGGGGACAGGCGGCGGATCTCCTCACCGTTACCAACTACCTCCGGGAGGAGGGACTGGTGGACCGGGTGGGCGGGGTTTCGTACCTGTCATCCCTGGTCGATGCGCTCCCCGACGTGGCCAACGTCACCCACTACGCCGGGATCGTCCACGACAAAGCGGTCAAGAGGCGGCTGATCGCGGCGGCGCAGCGCATCCTCACCACCTGCACCATGGACCAGGGGGAGGCGCGGGAGGCGGTGGAGAGCGCGCAGCGGGACGTCTACCGGATCGCCGAGGACACCCTGTCGGGCGGCCTCGTGCACGTCCGCGAGCTGGCCCGCCACGAGATGGAGATGATGGAGGCGGCGCGGACCACCCACTCCACGCTGACCGGGCTCGACACCGGTTTCACCCGCCTCAACGAGATCACCTCCGGGCTGCACCGAAAGGACCTCATCATCCTGGCGGCGCGGCCTTCCATGGGCAAGACCTCCCTGGGCATCAACATCTGCGCCCACGCCGGGCTCCGGCGGGGCAAGAAGGTGGCCATCTTCTCCCTGGAGATGTCGGCCGATCAGCTCATCCGGCGGATGCTCGCAGCCGAGGCCCGGGTGGACCAGAAGCGGCTGGCGGCCGGCTACCTAGGCAAGGCCGACTGGCCCAAGCTGACCATGGCCGCCCAGGCCCTGGAGGAGGCCGACATCTGGATCGACGACACGCCCGGCATGACCGTCCTCGAGCTCTCCGCCAAGGCGCGCCGGCTCAAGCAGGAGCGCGGCCTGGACCTGGTCATGGTGGACTACATGCAGCTGATGTCCGGCGGCGGCCGCTTCCAGAGCCGGAACGAGGAGGTCTCGGCCATCTCCCGAGGCCTGAAGGCGGCCGCCAAGGAGCTCGACGTCCCCATGCTCGTGCTCTCCCAGCTGAGCCGGCAGCCGGACCGCCGCGGCGGCGATCACCGGCCGCAGCTCAGTGACCTCCGCGAGTCCGGGAGCATCGAGCAGGACGCGGACGTGGTCATGTTTATCGTCCGCCCCTCGGTGTACGATCAGGACGTGGAACAGCTCCGCCTTGCCCAGCTCATCGTCGCCAAGCAGCGCAACGGCCCCATCGGTGAGATCGAGCTGGTCTTCCAGCACGAGTACACGCGCTTCGAGAATGCCGAGACGACCCGGGAAACGGAGGGCGAACCGTGGTAGCAGCACCCGTCATCGGCTCACGGCGGAGCCCGCTTCCGGCTCTGTGGATCGACCCCTCGCGGGACCGGAGGCGGCGGTGATCCGGTGGCTCGACCAGATCGGGCGGTTCGTCATCGAGGAGCTCGAGGAGGTGGGCCGCTTCTTCTACATCCTGGCCCAGTTCCTGCTCTGGTCGGTGCGCCGTCCCTTCGACGCCGCCGAGTGGCTCCGGCAGATGGTGCGGGTGGGCTACGACTCAATCCCGGTCATCTTCCTGACGACGATGTTTACCGGGATGGTGATGGCCCTCCAGACCTACCGCGGTTTCGAGCGCTTCCACGCCGAGGGATTCGTGGGCTCGGTGGTGGCGTTGTCGCTCACCCGGGAGCTGGCGCCGGTGCTCACCGGGCTGATGGTGGCCGGCCGGGTGGGCTCGTCGATGGCGGCCGAGCTGGGCACCATGCGGGTCACCGAGCAGATCGACGCCCTGTACGCCATGGCCACCGAGCCCGTCCAGTACCTGGTCGTGCCGCGGGTCGGCGCCGGGATCTTCATGGTGCCCCTGCTGACGCTCCTCGGGGACGCCATCGGCATCGTCGGCGGCTGGCTGGTGGCCGTCGGCCTCTTCCAGGCCAACACGGTGCAGTACTGGCACAGTACGTTCCAGTACCTTCAGATCAACGACGTCACGGCCGGGCTGATCAAGGCCGCCTTCTTCGGCCTCATCCTGACGGTCACCGGCTGCTCGCAGGGCTTCTACACCTCGGGCGGCGCCGAGGGCGTTGGGCGCTCGACCACCACCGCCGTGGTCATGGCCTCGCTGTCCATCCTGCTGTCCGACTTCTTCCTGACCAAGATCCTGTTCTGAGGGGGGGAGGAGCATGCAAGCCCACGCCGCCGCCTCGCTCGAGCCCAAGATCAGCGTCATCGGGTTGAAGAAGTCCTTCGGATCAAAGCAGGTCCTCAACGGGATCGATCTCGACATCTATCCCGGCGAGTCGCTGGTGGTGCTCGGCGGATCCGGCGCCGGCAAGAGCGTGTTCATCAAGCACCTGATCGGCCTGCTCAGCCCGGACGAGGGCAACGTGGTGGTGAACGGCGTGGACATCACGCTGGCGTCGCCGGAGGTCGCCCTGGAGCTGCGCAAGCACTTCGGCATGAGCTTCCAGGAGGGGGCGCTCTTCGACTCGATGACGGTGTTCGACAACATCGCCTTCCCCATCCGCCGCCACACGGACAAGAGCCGCGAGGAGATCGCGGCCCGGGTGCGGGAGTGCCTGGGCCTGGTCCGGCTCGAGGGGATCGAGGACAAGTACCCGGCCGAGCTGTCCGGCGGCATGCGGCGGCGGGTCGGGTTCGCGCGGGCCATCGCGTTGGAGCCCGAGATCCTGCTCTTCGACGAGCCGACCACCGGGCTCGACCCCATCAACACCGCAGCCATCGCCCGCGTCATCAACCACATGCGCACCCAGCTGGGCGTCACCGCGGTGACCATCACCCACGACCTGAACCTGGCGTTCCACATCGCCGACCGCCTGGCCATGATCCGCCGCGGCGTCGTCATCGCCCTGGGAACGCCGGAGGAGTTCCGGGCCAACCCGCACCCTTACGTCCAGGCCTTCCTGAAGGGTGAGGTCCCCGCGGGCGAGGACGAGAAGGAGGAGCCATGACTCCAGCCGCAAAAATCGGGCTTTTCATGCTGATCGGGCTGATCATCCTGGGGATCTTCATCATCAAGATCCAGGACATTCCCATCGGCGCGCGGGGTCACCGCCAGCTGGTGACGGCGCGGTTCCCCTCGGTGGCCGGCGTCGACAAGAAGACCGACGTTCGGATCGCCGGCGTTCGCGTGGGCAAGGTCGAGGAGATCAAGCTCGAGGGCGGGCAGGCGGAGCTCGTGCTTGCCCTCTACCAGGACGTGAAGCTGCACGTGGGCGCGTCGGCCCGGGTGACGAGCCTGGGTATGCTCGGCGACAAGTACGTGGAGATCCTCCCCGGCGACCCGAGCGGCCCCCTGCTGCCGCCGGGGACCCAGCTCAACGGCGCGGCGCCCCCCAGCTTCGACCAGGTGCTGAAGGAGGCGTCGGCCATCGGGGCCGACCTCAAGCAGGTCACCTTCGCCCTCCGCCAGTCCATGGGCGGCCAGGCAGGAGCTATGAAGCTCACCGAGATCGTCGACAACGTCCGTGATCTGACCGCCTCGCTCAAGGACCTCATCCGCGCCAACCGGGGGAACGTGACCGCGACCACCGCGAACTTCCGCGACTTCTCCGCCGAGCTCAAGGACGAGCTGCCCCGCCTCGCCGACAAGATCGCCGACCTCGCCGACACCCTCGACACCATGGTGCGGGAGAACCGGAGCGACATCCACGGGTCGGTCGCCAACATCCGCGAGCTGACCGCCCAGCTCAAGGTGACGGCCGATAACCTCAACACCATCAGCGGCAAGATCGCATCGGGGCAGGGGTCCATCGGCAAGCTGGTGAACGACGACACCACGGTCAACAACCTCAACGACACCCTCAAGGCGGTCGAAGGGGGTGCGAAGACGCTCCAGAACACCATCGGACGCTTCGAGCGCTACCACCTGCGCATGACCCTGGCCGGCGAGTCGCTGCCCAACGTCAGCGAGTCGCGGTCAACCTTCGGTTTCGACCTGTGGACCAACGACCGCCGCTTCTTCAGGGTCGAGTACGTGAACCCGCCCTTCGCGCGGCTGAAGACCAAGGTGGAGACGATCACCACCGACTACAGTGACGGACGGCACGAGAGCTTCACCCGGACGAGCACCAAGATGGACAAGTACAGCAGCGCCATCAACGCCCAGATGGGGTACCGGCTGCTGCCCCACACCATCGTCCGGGGCGGCCTGATCGAGTCCCGGGGCGGCGTCGGCGTGGACCAGGACCTCGAGGTTCTGAACCACCCGCTGCGCCTGAGCCTGGAGGCGTGGGACTTCAGCCGCGACGAGAGCAACTCCCCGCACATCCGCCTCGAGGGGCGCTTCTACCTCGATCGCAACCTCTTCCTGACCGCCGGCTGGGACGACCCGACCTTCGCAAAGCACTCCAGCATCCTCTTCGGAGCGGGTCTCACCTGGTCCGACGAGGACATGAAGTACATGCTCGGCCTGGCCAGCCGCGGCTTCTGAGCGGGGTGGGCCGGGAGCTCTATTTCTGCAAGGACTGCGGCTACGAGTCGCGGAAGTGGCTCGGGCGCTGCCCTGGGTGCGGGGCGTGGAACAGCTTCGCCGCCGCCCCGGCGCCGGCCAAGGCGGGCCGGGGCGCCGCCGCGCGCGGCGCCGCGCCCGTCCCGGTGACCGAGGCGGCCGCGGCCGGCACGCCGCGGCTGGCCACCGGGCTCGCCGGCGCCGACCGCGGGCGCGGCGGCGGGCGGGTGCCGGGGTCCCTGGTCCTGCTCGCCGGCGAGCCGGGCATCGGCAAGTCGACCCTCCTGCTCCAGATCGCCGGCCGCCTGGCCGGACCCGGGCTCCGGGTGGTCTACGTCAGCGGCGAGGAGTCGGCGCAGCAGGTGGGCCTGCGCGCCCGCCGTCTGGGGGTGGACGCACCGGAGGTGCTGCTCCTGCCGGAGACTTCCTGCGAGGCGGTCGCCGGGCGCATCGAGGAGCTCGCCCCCGGGGCAATCATCGTGGACTCGATCCAGACCATGACCGTGGAGGGCCTCGATGCGCCCGCCGGCTCGGTGAGCCAGGTGCGGCAGGCCGCGGCGCGCTTCCAGGAGCTGGCCAAGACGCGTGACCTCCCGGTGCTCCTCGCCGGCCACGTAACCAAGGACGGGATGATCGCCGGTCCCAAGCTGCTCGAGCATCTCGTCGACGTCGTGCTCTCCATCGAGGGCGAGCGCGGCCACGATCTCAGGGTGCTGCGGGCGGCCAAGAACCGTTTCGGTACCGTCGCCGAGCTGGCCCTCTTCTCGATGACCGGGGGCGGCCTCGAGGAGGTGCGCAACCCCTCGGCATGGCTCCTCGACGACCGCCAGGCGGGGTCTCCCGGCTCGGCGGTGGCGGTGGCCCTGGAGGGAACCGCTCCCCTCCTGGTGGAGGTGCAGGCGCTGGTCACGCCGTCCAACCTGGGGACGCCGCGGCGGGTGGCCCAGGGCCTCGACCCCTCGCGGCTCGCCCTCATCCTGGCCGTGCTCGAGCGCCAGGCCGGGGTCCGGCTCGGGGAACGGGACGTCTTCGTCAACATCGTCGGCGGGCTCTCGCTGCGCGAACCCGCCGTCGACCTGGCCGTGGCCGCGGCCCTGCTGTCGAGCGCGGCGGATCGTCCCCTGCCCGCGGACCTCGCCGTCTTCGGCGAGATCGGGCTGCTCGGTGAGGTGCGGGCGGTGAGCCGCTTCGAGGCCAGGCTCAAGGAAGCGGCCGCCCTGGGCTTTGCACGCGTGGCCATGCCCGCCCGCCAGGCCGCCCCGGAAGGACCGCTGACCGCCGTGCCCATGAGCCGCGTGGGCGACCTCGCGGGCCTGCTCGAAGGGCGGTGAGCGGGGTCCTCCGGGGCCCGGAGCGGGATGGCCCCGGCCCTCCTGCCGCGACCGCCCGCACCCGCCGCAGGGCCGTCCTTGGGGGGGCCTTCTCCGTGGGTGTGTCCGATCGTGAGGGGATTGCCGCGTCGGATTCCTGCGGAATCCTCCTCGCAACGACGGCTCTGGAGTGCGCTGAGCGGGCGTCACTCCAGGGAACGGTGGGGTGCGGCGAGGAAGGTTCCCACGAAGCCGTCCTGGCGGCGCAGGGACTTGAGCGGGACGGAGAGGCCGGGGTTCTCGCGGCGGAGGCCGGCGTACACCTGGCTGAGCTCCCGCCGGTTGCGGAAGAGCCAGGCCTCCAGGGGCTCGCCGTCCTCGATGTCCGGGGGCCGCAGGGGCGTCTCGATGGCCTCGAGAAGCACGTCGTCGGCGGGCCGGTACAGCCCGAAGAGCCAGTGCCGCCGTTGCTGCCGGTCGAGGTAGGTGATGACGGCGAGGTTCTCGGGGACCACGGGCGCGGGCGCCTCGTCCGGCGCTTCCTCGGGTGCGGCCAGGCCGCGCAGGAGGGACGGCAGCGGCTGGTCGGGAGCCGTCCGGGCGTCCTCGGCGGGCGGCGCCGGCCACGGATTGGCCTCGACGATCTCGAGCGGGGGCAGCCCCTTGAGGCGCGCCATGCCCACGAAGCGAAGCCCGACGGCGATGTCCGGCGAGCCGGCCTCGCGCAGGGGAAGAACCACCCAGCGATGGCCGAAGGCGGTGGCGACGACGGGCCGCACCTCCGAGGCCTCGCGGGCGAGCTCCTCCACCACGGCCGGGGTGAGGACGATGCCCTCGTTGATGAGCTCACCGCGCTGATCGACGCGGACGGTGTAAGGCCGGGGCGACCCCTCGGGAACACCGGAACGGGCCGCCGCCAGCGGGGCGAGGAAGTCGTCGACCAGCGCCGGGCTGTACCCCGAGCTGATCAGGAACTCGGCGATCTCGTCCACCTCGCGGGTGCTCTTGCCCGTCGTCAGCCGCAGCAGCTCGACGACGCCGTGCCCGAAGAACTCGAACCGGGTCCCGCCGTCGTCACCGGTCATCATGGGCAGGAGCTGGTAGGTACCGAAGTTGACCGCCATCCGGATGCCGCGGGAAAACGGAAACCCGCGGCTCCGCAGGCGGTCGTACAGCATCTGAATCTCGCAGGCCGCGGCGACGGTCCGCGACGCCCGCCGCGACGAGTAGAAGGCGCCGTCGCCGAGGAACTTCTCGAAGGTGAGCCGGCGGCGGCGGCGGATCTCGTCGAGGCGCCGCTGGAAGATGTACATGAACTGCAGCGCCCGCTCCTCCGCCCGGCGGCCGCGCTTGCGGATCTCCTCCAGGGTCTCGGTGAAGGCGGCGAGGTCGTAGACGAGGCCGAAACGGCGCACCGAGGCGGTGACCACCCCCGGCCGCGTGAAGTCCAGGGGTCGGGTTGACGACGCGATCTCGAGCGTCGGCCGGCGCGAGGTCACGGTGAGCACTCCGCCCCGTGCCGAGACCTCGGTCACGTGGCGGCGGGCGGCGGCGATCACCTCGAGCCGCTTGAGCCGGAGCCCGAGGTCCACCAGGAGCTCGGCCTGCTTCGGGGTCATCTCGATCCGGTGGAGGAGGCCCATGGCCCGGACGGCGTTCCATAGCTTCGGCTGGAGAAAGGCCCGGGGGCCTGCCAGGTCCAGGGGACCGGCGGCCACCTGGAAGGCGCCCTCCAGCTCGGGACGGGTGCGGAAGAGCTCGGCCAGCCGGATCGGACCCATCTGGCCGCGGCGGAGCACGGCGTCGCCGTCCTGCCGATACTGGACGTCCACGAACGGCCTCAGCCCCATGGGGTCGGGAGGGGGCCCGGCCAGGGCCAGGGGCAGCAGGTCCCCGACCGCCACCGCGAGCAGGGTCGAGCGCCGCGGCTGGGCGTCCACGTCGGCGAGCGCCCGGATGCGGCCCGCCGCCTCCCGCTCCGCCTGCTCGAGCAGGCCGCCGAAGATCCGCGCCGTGGCGAAGCGGATGGCCTCGCCGCGCCGGCGGGCCACAGCCACGTCCCGCCGGGCCACGAGCTTCGGGACGTCCTTGACGAGCTCCGCGGTCTCCCGCGTGAGGACGAGGACAAGGATGGAGAAGATCCCGCGGCCGAAATCGGAGAGCATGGCGTTCTCCATCACGCCGGTGAACAGCTGCAGCGTGGTGCCGCGGAGGCTGCCGCACGCGCCGCCGTTGTCGGGCCCCTCCGGGTGCGCTCCCAGGATCCGCTCGACCTCGGCCTCCACGTGCCCGGCCAGGTGCCGCCTGAGGTCCATGAAGGCGCCCGTGATCTCCACCGGGTAGCCGTGGTCGAGCACCCGGTCCTCGTCCGGGGAGAAGATCGGGTACGGGACCGGCAGGGCCTTGGCCAGCTCCGGGAACAGGTCCTGCCACCGTCCGTCGACCTCTTGTGGCGTCAGGTAGAGCGGCGGCCGGAGGGCCCGACCGAGGACGGACTGGAGGGACCTCTCCACCACCGCTCACCACCCGCGTGGGAAGCGGTGGCGCCCCCCGGCCGGCACCCGCGTCGAGACATGGCGGCCCGGAATCACCCCCCGATTGTAGCGGTCCCGGCGCGGGCCGCGCCCGGCTCCCGGTCCAGGGCCCGGTAGGAGATGGCCTCGGCCACGTGGTGGGGAGCCAGGGCGTCCTCCCCGGCGAGGTCGGCGATGGTCCGCGCCACGCGCAGGATGCGGTGGAAGGCGCGCGCCGACAGCCCCAGGCTGGCCGCCGCCCGCTCCAGGAGCAGGCGTCCGGCGGCATCCGGCCGGGCCCAGCGCTCGATCTCGCGCGGCCCCATGTCGGCATTGCACCCGAGGCCGTCGGCGGCCAGCCGTTCCTGCTGGCGGCGGCGGGCCTCGAGGACTCTCCGGGCGACGGTGGCGGTGGCCTCGCCCCGGCGGCCGTCGGCGAGGTCCCGCCACGGCACCGCGGGCACCACGACCTGGAGGTCGATGCGGTCGACGAGGGGGCCGGAGAGCCGGTTGCGGTAGCGCTGGATCATCGTCGGCGTGCAGGTGCAGGCGCGGCGGTCGTCGCCGAGGTGGCCGCAGGGACAGGGGTTGGCGGCGGCGACGAGCTGGAACCGGGCGGGGAAGCTGATCGCCCGGCGGGCGCGGGCCACGGTCACGCGTCCGTCCTCCAGCGGCTGGCGGAGCGACTCCAGCACGTCCCGGCGGAACTCCGTCAGCTCGTCCAGGAAGAGCACGCCGTGGTGGGCGAGGGAGATCTCCCCCGGTTGGGGCACGCTGCCGCCGCCGATCAGCGCCGCGGCCGAGATGGTGTGGTGCGGGGCCCGGAACGGTCGCGCGGCGAGCAAACCGTCCGGCCGCGGCACCCGGGTGGAGATCGAGTAGACGCAGGTCGTTTCCAGGGCCTCGGACCGGGTCAGGGGCGGGAGGATGCCGGGGAGCCGGCGGGCGAGCATGGACTTGCCGGCGCCGGGCGGGCCGATGAACAGCAGGTGATGCCCCCCGGCGGCGGCGATCTCCAGGGCCCGGCGCGCGTGCTCCTGGCCGATGACGTCGGCGAGATCGGGGCCGGTCGGCGGGCCCGGATCGGCGGCGGCCCGCCCACCGGCGAGAACGGGAAGCTCTCCCCTTCCGGCCAGGTGGCGCACCACGGCGCCGAGGGTGGCCGCGGGGCGGATCGCGATGCCGCCGACGACCGACGCCTCGCCGGCGTTCGCGGCGGGAAGGATCACGGAATCGATGCCG
>CAZXXL010000016.1:0-26755 GCA_964644635.1 uncultured Thermoanaerobaculia bacterium
GGCAGGTGGCGGCGCGGGCGCCGTCGGGAGGCGCTGAGGGCTGGGGACGGAACCGTGGAGAACCCGGCCCTGCCCCTGGCGCTCGAGCAGCCGGAGGCGGTGGCCTGGCGGGGACCGCGGGAGCTTCTGGTGGCCGACACCTGGAACCACAGGGTCGTCCGTCTCGACCTGGCGGCCCCGGCGGCCACGGTGCTTCCGGAGCCGCCCGGCGGCTGGTACGGGCCGCGGGGCGTGGCGGTGGGACCGGACGGGACGGTGGCGGTGACCGACACTGGGAACAAGCGCGTCGTGCTCTACGACGCCGGCCTGCGCTTCCTGCGCACGGTCGGCTCCGGCGGCAAGGCGCCGGGCCGGCTCGTGGAGCCGGTGGGCGTCGCCTGGATCGACCGCAACCGGTTCGTGGTCGCCGACGTCGGGAACCGGCGCCTGCAGGTCTTCGACCGGGGCGGGAAGGTGCGCGAGATCGTCGATCTTCCCGGCGCCTGGAGCGACTTCTATTCGCGGCCCCAGGTGGCGGTGATCGGGCGCGGGCGCTGGGTGGCCACCGACACGCCGGCGAAGGCGCTGTGGCTGGTGGATCGTGGCAGCGTGCTGCGGATTCCCCTGGGTGAGGCGGGCGTGGACCCGACCGGCGTCGCCTGGGACCCGGAGGCGCATGCCCTTGTGATCGGCGATCTTTCCGGTAAGGTTCTCCTGTTGGAGGTCTCCGGTGACTGACCGGCCCGAGCTCAGCGTGGTGGTTCCCGCCTGCAACGAGGAGGCGAACCTGGGACCGCTCTTCGAACGCCTGGCCGCCGTGCTGCCCGAGGCCGTGGCGAGCTTCGAGGTGGTCGTCGTCGACGACGGCTCGACGGACGGCACCTGGGCGGCGATCACGGCCCTCGCCGAACGGGATCCGCGGGTGCGGGGCCTGCGCTTCGCCCGCAACTTCGGCCACCAGGCGGCGGTGACGGCGGGCATCGACGCGGCCCGCGGCGAGGCGGTGGTGATCATGGACGCCGACCTGCAGGACCCGCCCGAGGTCGTTCCGCGGCTGGTGGAGAAGTGGCGGGACGGATTCGAGGTCGTCTACGCCCAGCGCGAGGAGCGGGAGGGAGAAACCTGGTTCAAGCGCCAGACGGCAAGGATCTTCTACCGGCTGCTGCGGCGGATCACGAGCGTCGACATCCCGGTGGATACCGGCGATTTCCGGCTCATGGGCCCGCGGGCGGTGGCGGCCTTCCGCGCTCTGCCCGAGCGAAACCGCTTCATCCGCGGCCTGGTCAGCTGGGTCGGCTTCGAGCAGGCGGCGGTCCGCTACCGGCGGCACGCCCGCCACGCCGGCGAGACCAAGTACCCGCTCGGCAGGATGATCCGCTTCGCGCTCGACGGGATCACCTCGTTCTCGCGCCTGCCCCTGCGGCTGGCGACGTGGCTGGGCTTCGCGGTCTCCCTGCTCGCCTTCGTCTACATCCTGGTGGTGATCGGGCTCAAGGTGGCGGGCATCAACTGGGCCGGCTACACCTCGCTGATGGCCTCGATCCTCTTCCTCGGCGGGATCCAGCTGATCATGATCGGGATCCTCGGCGAGTACCTGGGCCGGGTCTTCGACGAGGTCAAGCGCCGTCCCCTGTACCTGGTGGGGGAGAGCACGGACGGGACGATCCCGGTGGTGCCGGCCCGGCCGCAGGAAGGGCCGCGGGAGGGCCAGGGGCCGTGAGCGGCGGCGATCTTCCGGCCGCGTTCGGCGGCCCGGGCTGGTCCCCGCGGCGCACGACGCTCCGGGAGGAGATCGGATCGATCTGGGGCCCGTGCGGGATCGACAGCGAGTGGGGCGCCCTGCGGCGCGTGCTCCTGCACCGGCCCGGCCCGGAGCTCGAGGCCTCGCGCGACCCCGCCGCCGCCCAGATGCTGGCACCGGTGGACCCGGCCGTGGCCGCGCGCCGGCACGACGGCCTGGCGGCGGCGTACCGCCGGGCCGGGGTGGCGGTGGAGATGGTGGATCCGGAAGGCCGGCCGCCCGCGAACCTGCTCTTCGTGGCCGACCTCTTCCTGATGACGCCGGAGGGGGCGATCCTCGGCCGGCCGGCGTCCACGGTACGGGCGGGCGAGGAACGGCACGTGGCGCGGCGGCTGGCCGCCCTCGGCGTCCCCATCCTGCGCACCGTCCGCGGCGCCGGGACCTTCGAGGGGGCGGACGCCCTCTGGCTGCGCCGCGATCTCGTCATGCTCGCCACCGGCTTCCGGACCAACCGGGAGGGGGCCCGGCAGGTGGCGGCCTGCCTGGGCGGGCTGGGCGTCCGGGTGGCCGGGGTGGTGATCCCGCCCGGGGCCATGCACCTGATGGGCACGCTGCGCCTGCTCGACTGGGACCTGGCGGTGGGCTGGCCCGGCCGTGTGCCCGACGCCACCGCCGGCGTCCTCCGCGACGCCGGGTTCACGGTGCACGAGGCGCCGGGCGGCCGGGAGCTCGAGCGCGGCCAGGCCCTCAACCTGGTGACGCTCGGGCCCCGCCGGGTGGTCATGGCGGCCGGGAACCCGGTCACCCGGAGGTTCCTGGAGGACCTCGGCGTCGCGTGCGTGGAGGTCGAGATCGCCGAGCTGACCCGGGCGGCGGGGGGAATCGCCTGCATGACCGGCGTCCTCGAGCGGGAGCCGGCGGCGGGCCCGGGAGGGCCGGCATGAGCGGCAGCGGGCGCTGGGACGTGATCGTGGCCGGCGCCGGGCCGGCCGGGTGCCACGCGGCCTGGGAGCTGGGCCGCCGGGGCCGCCGGGTGCTGCTTCTGGACCGGCACCGCTTCCCGCGCTGGAAGCCGTGCGCCGGCGGCATCACGGCCAAGGCTGAGCCGTTCATTCCGGACCCGCTCAGGGAGCTCTTCGAGCGCGAGATCCGGGAGGCGGTGATCGCCTTCGGACCCGGGCTGGTGAGCCGGATCCGGACGCGGCGGCCGGTGGGATGGCTGGTTCACCGCGAGACCTTCGACCGGGCCCACCTGGAGCTGGTGCGCGGGGTTCCCGGCGTCGAGGTCCTGGAGGGCTGCCCGGTGGAGGACGTGGAGGAGCGGGCCTCCGGGGTCGCCGTGACGACCCCGGAGGGACGCTTCGACGCGCGCGCGGTGATCGGGGCGGACGGCGTCGAGAGCGTCGTCAGGCGATTCGTGGCTCCCAGCCGGGAGCGGCGGACGGTGGCCGCCTTCGAGGGCGAGGCCCGGCCCACGAACGGCGCCCGGGTGGACGGCGGGGCGCTCTTCGACCTGGAGGCGTTCCCCGGCGGCTACGGCTGGGTCTTCCCCAAGCGCGACCGGCTGTCCATCGGCGGCCTGGTCGAGGCGGGCCCGGGCGGGGGCAGGACCGCCCGCGGGCGCTACGAGGGCTTCGTCTCCGCGTGGTCGGCCGCCTATCCCGCCGAGACCTACCGCTCGCGCGGGTACCGGATTCCGTTGGGCGGCGCCCTCGAGCGGTTTAACGGCAATCGCGTCGTGCTCGTGGGGGACGCCGCCGATGCCGTGGACCCGGTGACCGGGGAGGGCATCGCCTTCGCCTTCATGACCGCCCATCTCGCGGCCGGGGCGGTGGAGGAGCTGCTGGCCCGCGACCGTAGCCTGGACGGCTACACGACGGCGCTGTGGCGGCGGATCCACGGCCCGTTCGTGCTCGCCCGGCGCCTCGCCGACGTGCTCTACGCCCACCCGAGGACGGCGTTTCGCTGGCTGTTCAGGAACCGGCTCGTCTGCGGCTGGTTCGTCGCGGTCGTCCGCGGTGAGATGGGCTACCCGGGCCTGCTCGCGCGGGTCGCCGCGGCGGCGCCGGTGCTGCCGGCCTTCCGGATGGGCGACGATCCCGAAGTCGTGGTGGAGGTACCATGAGAGGCGGCATGAGCCGGGGAGGCCGGATGGCGCGCATATGGGCCGCTCTCGTGGCGGCGGCTGTGACGGTGGGGTCGGTCACGGCCCTGGCGGACGACCAGCCGTGGGTGATCACCTCGGCGGTGACGATCACGACGCCGATGGACCTCGGAGACGTCATCGTCGCCGACGGCGGCAGGCTGACCATCGCCGGAGTTCCGGACCCCGGCGTGCGCTTCACCGGGAACCTGTGGGTGATCGGAACCGGCCGGGCGGAGCTCCGGGATTCGGTCATCCAGTTCATGAGTACCTACCACGGGCAGTACGCCCTGGCGGCGACGGACCAGGGATCCGTGATCGTCAGCGGCTGCGATTACCGGGTTCCGAACGGCGTGCAGCACGCGCTGTTTTCGGCCGGCTCGGCGACCCTCAGCGTCCAGGACACGGACTTCGGCAGCGTGCAGCTCATGGCCGTCGGTCAGTCCCACTTCTCGGCCTCCCGTCTCGACGGCCATTTCGAGGTCATTCTCCAGGATGCGGCCGAGATGAGCCTGGAGGACATTCCGCGCGATCCCGGCCAGGGCGCGCTCTGGGTGTGGCCGGAGTTCCCGGACGGGAGCCGGGCCGTGTACACGCCGCCCGCGACGGGGTTCGTGACCTCGTGGGATTTTCCCCCGCCCGGCGCATCCGGCATCCCGGACGTCTGCCACATCAGGCGCTGCCAGGTGCTCCTCTGGCCGCTGCTGGCGCGGGCCGGGTGCGACCTGACCCTGCGGGACATCCCGGCCGCCAACTGGATCGTCGTCGGGCTTCACCTGCCGCACTCGGTGACCATCGACGGGTTGCGGAACGGGGAGACGGTGGCGAACGAGACCCTGCCCCTGGACGATCGCACCATCCGACTCGAGAACGCATCCATCGACACCTGGAACCTGTACCCGGAGGAGGGGGCCGAGGTCGTGGTCACGGACTCCGTGATCGGCGAGATGATCGCCTTCGGCGGCGCCGGCGCCGTGCTCGAGGATACGACGGTGGACGGCAGCGGGGGGTACTTCGGGGCGAGCGACACCGCCCGCGCGGTGGCCCGGCGCTGCACCTTCACCTGCGACATCCAGGCCTCGGGCGAGGCGACCATCGAGCTGCACGGGTGCCTGGCACATCCGTACCCGGACGATCCCGACGGGAGCTTCACCCGTTTCGGCGCCTTCGACAAGGCCAGGATCCTGGCCGATCAGACCGATGTCACGACCACGCCGGCCCTCGGCGGGACCGGCCTCATCGGCGTCACGTGGATCGAGAACCCGCCGGCCGAACCCCCGCGCCCCGGCACCGGCGTGGTGCTGTACGGCGGGGCGGCGCTCTTCAGCCTCCCCGGCGGCCCCGCGCCGGGGACGTGGCGGACGGTGGTCGCGGGGGATGGCGATGCCGGCACGGTGATCGGCTCCGGGGCCACCGGCGACGGCCGGATGCAGCTGGGGGTGTGGGCCGGCGCGGATCCCGCGGCGTCCTACCAGGTCCGCGTCGTCCTCACCGACGCCTGGCAGCGGACGCTGACCGGCACTCTGGACGTCCCGGCGGTGCGCCAGCCCCGGCCGGTCCCTGTGCCACGGCATCCGCGCCGCGTGGCACGGACGCCGCGCTCGCGCTGACCGGGCTCGCCCTGCTAGGATTCCTGCCGTGTTGACCAGGCTGCGCCCCGCGTGGGTCGCGACGGCGGCCGGAGTGAAGGAGGTGGCGGACGCCTGCCGGGCGGCCGGGCGGTTCGCCCTCGACACCGAGGCTGACTCCCTCCACTCCTACTTCCACAAGGTCTGCCTGATCCAGGTCTCGGCCGGGGACCGTCACTTCCTCATCGATCCGCTGGCCCTCGGCCGTGATGGCCTCGGCCCGCTGCTCGAGGTCGTCGCCGATCCCCACATCCCCGTCCTCATGCACGGCGCCGACTACGACGTCCGCGTGCTCGACAGGGACTACGGGGCGCGCATCCGCGGCCTGGAGGACACCCAGATCATGGCCCACCTCCTGGGCGAGCCGCGCACCGGCCTCGCGGTGCTGCTGGAGAACGAGCTCGGGATCAGCCAGGACAAGAAGTACCAGCGGGCGGACTGGGGCCGGCGTCCCATTCCGGACGAGATGCTGGCCTACGCGGCCGTGGATACCGCCTTCTTGGAACCGCTCAACGCGAGGCTCCGCGCCCGGCTCGAGGCGCTGGGCCGCTGGAGCTGGGCGGTGGAGGAGTTCCGCCGGCTGGAGAACGTCCGCTTCGCCGCGAACGAGAAAGATCCGCTGGCCTTCGAGAGGGTCAAGGGCGTTCGCGCCCTTGGCGGCGTTGCCCGCGACCGCGCCTACACGCTCTTCGAATGGCGGGACGAGGCGGCCCGCAGGCTGAACATTCCGCCCTTCAAGGTTCTCGGCAACCGCCAGCTGCTCGACCTGGCCGCCGACCCCCCGCCCGATCTCGGCGAGCTTGCGAAACGGCCGGGTCTCGGGCCGCGTTTCGTGCGGCGGTGGGGGCGGGAGGTGGCGGCGAGGCTGGCGAGGCCGGCGCGGGCTCCCGCCCGCCGGCGCCGGGAGCCGGGGATCCAGCTCGGCCCCGCCGGACGCCGCCGGCTCAAGGCCCTCCGCGCGGCCCGTGACGGGGCGGCGAAGCGGCTCGGCCTGGAGCCGGGCCTGGTCTGCCCGAAGGCGGTGCTCGAGGCCCTGGCAGGGTGCGGCGCCGCGCCCCGGTCCGCGGCCGATCTCGCCGGCTGCGGTCTCTCCGGCTGGAGGCTGGAGTGCCTCGGCGGGGATTTCCTGGCGGCACTGGCACGGGCGGAGGCCGGGGGAGAGGACGATGAAGAGGGCTGACGCCTGCATCATCGATCTCGACGGCACCGTGTACGACGCCGCGGGGGCCATCCCCGGCGCGGCGGCCGCCATCCGCGCACTCGAGCGCGCGGGGATCCCGCACGTCTTTGCCACCAACACGACCCGCAGGCCCCGGTCGGCCCTCCTCGAGCGCCTGCGGGGCCTGGGCGTCCCGGTCACCCGCGAGCGCCTGCTGACCGCGCCCGTGGCCGCCGCCGACTGGCTCGCCCGGCGGGGGGCGCGGAGGATCTCGCTCCTCCTTCCGGAGGCGAGCCACGAGGAGCTCGCGGCCTTCGAGATCGACGATGTCCGTCCGGAATACGTGGTGGTGGGCGATCTCGGCCGGGAGTGGACGTTCGAGCGTCTCAATACCGCCTTCCTGGCGCTGCGCGGGGGCGCGGGGCTGGTGGCCATCCAGAAGAACCGGTTCTGGGACGACGGGTCCGGGCTCAAGCTCGACGCCGGACCCTTCGTCGCCGGCCTGGAGTACGCGAGCGGGGTCGAGGCCGTCCTGGTCGGCAAGCCGAGCCCGGCGTTCTTCGCGGCCGCCGCCCAGACGCTCGGCGTGCCGCCGGCACGGATCGCCGTCATCGGCGACAGCTTGGAGAATGACGTTCGGGGAGCGCAGGGGGCAGGCTGCCTCGGCGTCGCGGTGCGCACGGGCTCTTTCCGGGACGTGGACCTGGAGAAGCTCGACCGCCGGCCGGACGCCGTCCTCGACTCCATCGCGGACCTGCCCTCCTGGCTGGGGATCGGCGAATAAGGGGGACGCCGCGCGGCGTCCCCCGAGTCGGTCGGGCGACCGGCTCACTTCTTGATGCCGGCCATCTCCTCGAGCATGTCCGTGGTGACGGACTTCGGGCGCTCGATGGGGTAACCCAGCGCCCGGTCCCAGGTGATGTTGGCCAGCACGCCCATGGCGCGGCCGATACCGAAGAGCACGGTGTAGAAGTCGTACTCGGTGAGGCCGAAGTACCACTGCACCACGCCGGACTGGGCGTCGACGTTGGGCCACGGGTTCTTGGCCTTGCCGTGCTTCTGGAGGATGGGCGGCGTCACCTCGTAGATCATGCTGATCAGCTTGAAGAGCGGGTAATCCGGCAGGTGCTTGAGGCAGAACTCGCGCTGGGCCGTGTAACGCGGGTCCGTCTTGCGCAGGACCGCGTGGCCGTAGCCCGGGATCACCTGGCCGCTGTTCAGGGTGTCCCACAGCGCCTGCTCGAGCTGCTCCTTGGTGGGGAGCTTGCCGCCAAGCTTCTCCATCAGGTTCTGGGTCCAGCGCAGCACCTCCTGGTTGGCGAGGCCGTGGAGCGGGCCGGCGAGGCCGTTGATGCCGGCGGCGAGGGCGTAGTAGGCGTCGGACAGGGCCGAGGCGACCAGGTGGGTGGTGTGGGCCGAGACGTTGCCGGACTCGTGATCCGAGTGGAGGATGAAGTACATCCTGGCCACGTCGTCGTAGGGCGGATCGATCCCCATCATGTGGGCGAAGTTGCCGCCGAAGTCGAGGCTGGGATCGGGCTCGATGATGTCGCCGTTCTTGTACTTGAGGCGGTAGATGAACGAGGCGATCCTGGGCAGCCGGGCCAGCAGGTTGCTGGCATCCTCGTACATGGGATCCCAGTAGTCCATCTTGGACATGCCCTCGTTGTAGCGCTTGGCGAACACGGACTCGCGCTGCATCGCCACGATCGCGGCGGAGAACATGCTCATGGGGTGGGAATCGGCGGGCATCGCCCGGAGCATGTCGAACACGTACTGGGGAACCTTGGCACGTTGCTTGAACTCCTCGACGACCTCCAGGGTCTGCTCGAGGGTGGGCACCTCACCGGTCAGCAACAGGTACCAGTGGGCCTCCACGTACGGGTAGTCCTTGCCCTCCGGTTTCGGGAGCGCCGCCATCACCTCGGGGATGGTCATGCCGCGGAAGCGGATGCCCTCGTACGGATCCAGGTAGGAGATGTCGGTCACCAGGCACTTGACGCCGCGCATGCCGCCGATGGCCTGGGCGATGGTGACATCGCTGATCTTGACGTCACCGTATTCCTTGGCCAGCCGGGTCGTCCGCGGCCGGTGCGCCTGGATCTTGGCGAACAGAGTGTCTTTCAGACTTGCCATACTTTCCTCCCTTTGCTGATGCCGTTTCCGCTACCGGCGGGCGCGCCCGCCCCCGGCACGATCATTCCCCGCACTTTCCGGGCCTTGCGGCGGGTATTCTGGAGCGCGTTCACGTTGTCAGTATAGGCCTTGTGAAGAAATGTGACAAGCCCTTCCATTATTGCTCAGGTCAGCCCGCGGCCGGGACGGTCGGGGATCGGCGGCTCAGACCAGCGTGCGGAAGAGCTCGTTGGAAACGAGCCATCCCCGGGGGGTCAGGTGCACGCGGCCGTCGCCGTCCTCGGCGAGGCCGAGCTCGATGAACTCGTCCAGACCGGCCGCGAACTCGGGGAACGTCCGTCGGGCCTCGGACACGACCCCGGCGTCCACCCCCTCGGCCAGCCGCAGCCCGAGGAGCGCCCGCTCGGCCAGCAGGTCCCGGTCGAAGAGCGAGGACTTCCAGGCCAGCGGGCGGGTGCCGCCCTCGACCGCCATGAGGTACCCGTTGAGGTCGTCGAGGTTCGCCCACCGCACACCCCCGTTCATCCCGTGGGCCGCGACGCCGAGGGCGTAGACGGGCTCGAGCCGCCAGTAGCGGAGGTTGTGGCGGGCCGCGCACCCCGGCAGGGCGAAGTTGGAGATCTCGTAGTGCTCGTAGCCGGCCTCGGTCAGCCTGCGGTGGGTTTCCAGGTACAGCTCGGCGGCGTCGTCGTCGTCCGGGAAGCGCTCGGGGTGGCGGCGCGCCAGGGTGCGGAGCCGGTGGGGCTTGTCCATCTCCAGCATGTACACCGAGACGTGGTGCGGCCGGGCGCCGATGAGGACGTCGAGGGAACGGGCGAGGGAGGCCGAGGTCTGACGCGGGATGCCGAGCATGAGGTCGGCGTTGAGCTGGAAACGGCCCGTCTCGAGGATCATGCGGATGGCCCCGACGGCCTTCCCGACGTCGTGCCGCCGGTCGAGCGCGGAAAGCTCCGCGGCGACGAAGGACTGCACGCCCACCGAGATCCGGTTGACACCGGCGTCGGCCCAGGCCGCCAGCAGCTCGCCCGATACGTCCTCGGGGTTGGCCTCCGCGGTGACCTCGGCATCCGCGGTGAGTGGATACCGCGCCGTGAGGTCGGACACGAGGCGGGAAAAGGCGCCGGCCGGGATTCTGGAGGGTGTGCCGCCGCCGAAGTACAGGGTTTCCAGCTCCGTTCCGGCGGGTGGGCCGGCGAGCGCCATCTCGCGCCTCAGCGCGCGCAGGTAGCGGCCGGTGAGCGCCTCGGATGTGGTCACGACGAAGGTGCAGTAGGCGCACCGGGAGGCGCAGAACGGGAGGTGGACGTAGAGGCCGACGCTGGGGGACGGGCTCATGGGCCGCCCGGCGCCGCCCGCATGCCGGGGCTGAAAAAACGGCGGGCCATGACGGCATCCTACCGCACTTCCCTCGTGGCTCGGGCGCGGGGTTGCGCGGCGCCGCGCGCCCGGGAGAACACCCGCGGGATGCGGCCGGGACGGGGTTTCCGGCGGTTCCGGGAATCCCGGGCCGCCCGCGGGGAGCTGGGAATTCCCAACCGGCACGGGAATTGCTACCGTGAACGACGTGCGGAACGATCGCGGTCCACTGCGGCGAGCCTTCGAGATCTCGCTCCTGCTGCACCTGTTGCTGATCTTCCTGCTCGTGCCGGGGCTGGAGCGGGTGTGGCCGGCCACGTCGATCCTCGGCAAGAAGCTGGCCCTGGCTCCCGTGCCCCAGGAGAAGCCGCTCAAGTTCGAGCTGGTGGACCTCGCGAACGACCGCGAGGAGAAGCCGAGCGTAAAGGTGCCGGTCCCGCTGTCGGACAAGAACCGGAGGGCCCACGGAGGGCAGGGCGAGAAGAACGCCGTCCGGCCCGGCGTGCGCGGTAACACGCCCCAGATCGTGCAGTCCGAGGGCGGCAGGATTCTCCAGCGGGGGGCCCCTCCGAGCCGGCCCGGACCGAGGCAGGCCCAGCGGGCGGTACCGGCCCCGCGCCAGGCCCCGCGGCCCGAGGTCCGCAATCCGTCGGTCACGCGCGAGGGGGCGGGGGAGGAGGCCCGGAGGCCGCCCGCCCGCAGGCCGGCCATCCGGCTGCCGCCGCCGGGATCCTGGTCCCTGCCCCCGAGCCTCGGCGGCCTGCCCGAGAGCCCGGACCGGAAGGGGGGCCAGGTGGACACCGGCGGCCTCTCCTTCGACACCCAGTGGTACGACTGGGGACCGTACGCCGCCGCCATGCTGCGCAAGATCCGCCGCCACTGGCGGATCCCGGAAATCGCCAGGCTCGGCGTGCCCGGCGTCGCCAAGCTGCGCTTCTACATCGAGCGGGACGGCACGGTCACCGGCCTGCGGATCATCGGTGAGTCGGGCAAGCCGCCCATGGACTTCGCCGCTCGCGATGCCATCGCCAACTCGTCGCCCTTCCAGCCCCTGCCCTCGGACCTGACGGGGGTGACCAGGGAGGGCGTGACGATCACGTTCTTCTACAATATGCATCCCCCGAACGAGGAGTACTGACGGATGAAGATGATCGACGTTCTGGTATCCGGCGGCCCGGTGATGGTGCCGCTGTTGCTGCTTTCACTGCTCGCAGTCGCCATCACCCTGGAACGGCTCTGGGCGCTGAGGCGGAAGAACTTCCTCGACGAGGGCACGGTATCGACGCTCTCCCAGCTCCTCGTGCAGCGGGACTTCGCGCACACGGAGGAGTACTGCCGCCGTCACCCGGGTCCGTTCTCACAGCTGGTCTCGGTCCTGGTGGAGAACCGTGACGCACCGTACGAGGAGCTGCGCGAGGTCCTCGAGGACACCGGGAGGCGGGAGCTCAAGGGCCTCGAGCGCGGCCTGCCCGCCCTGTCCACGGTGGTGTCCGGGGCGCCCCTGCTCGGCCTGCTGGGCACCGTGCTCGGCATGATCAAGATCTTCGCCGTGGTGGCGACGTCGGGCACCGCCGTCGCCGAGAAGCTCTCGGCCGGCATCGCGGAGGCCCTGATCACCACGGCCACGGGGCTGATCATCGCCATTCCCGTGCTCTTCGTTCACGCCTACCTGGAGTCCCGGGCGGAAGGGATCCTCAGCGACATCGAGGAGCAGATGCTCGACTTCATCCACCTGGTCCGCAAGCCGCGCCGGAGCGGGGGGGAGGATCGCCAATGAGGCTGGCCAGGTTGGGACGCCGGAACAAACCCGAGGTGCAGATCGCGTCCCTGATCGACGTCGTCTTCCTGCTCCTGATCTTCTATGCGGTGACGACCCAGTTCGTCAGCGACCAGAGGCTGAAGCTGAAGCTGCCCGAAGCGAAGACCGCCGAGGCGGTGGGGCGGGGGCAGGCGGGCAAGATCCCGGTGGTGACCGTCGCCAAGGACGGGAGCGTGTGGATCGAGGACAGGCGGGTGTCGGACGCCGAGCTCCCGGGCAGGCTGAAGGCGCTGCTCGCCGGCCGTAAGGAGAAGGCGATCATCCTCAAGGGAGACCGGGGCGCGGATTACGGGATCGTGGTCCATGTCCTGGACGTGGCCCGTTCCGCGGGCGCGACCTCGATCCAGATGTCGGCCGTCAAGCCGCCGAAAAAGTGATACCCCGCCCTCGGCCGAGGCACCCGGGTCCCTCCAAGATGTAACGATCCGCCGCCCGCGACCCAAGAGCAGGGCAGGAAGCACGGGGCAGGCGTCGAGCCGTGGATGGACGGCCGGGAGTCATCACATGCGGAAGGGAGCACGGGTGAGGTCGCGGTTCCTGGTTCTTTTGGTGGGCGCACTGATCGTCGGCCTCCCGGCGAGCGCAGAAAAGCTGGGATCGGCGCCTTTCGAATGCCGGGTCTGCGGCCAACACTTCGCGGACCGGCAGGAGGCCGCGCGCCACGACATCGTCTTTCACCACAAGCCGGGATGCCTCAAGTGCGGGTTGTCGTTCGCGAGCCGGAATGCGGAGGCGGTCCATGCCGTCTACCGTCACGGCGCACGCCGCTGCCGGATCTGCGGAAGGATCTTCGCGACCAACGCCGAAGCCCGCCGGCACCTGGCCGCCACCCATCACCTCACGTACTGCGAGCGGTGCGGCGGCGTGGTCAGGACAGGCACCGGAGGAACCGGGCACGCGGCGGCCTGTCCCCTCGTCCGGCCGCTGCCGCGGGGGTCGACGGCGGCATCGGGCGGTACGCGCAGCGCGAAGCAACACTGAGGTCCTGCCGGGATCCCGCGCGGGAAGGGCGGGCTCAGGCCTCGTCGGCGTGGACGGAGCCGGTGGCGATCAGCTCGCGGACGTGCTCGTCCGCCAGGCTGTAGTGGACCATCCGCCCGTCGCGCCGGGCACGAACCAAGTCCCGGTCCCGCAGCAGGCGTAGCTGGTGGCTCACCGCCGAGACGGAAAGGCCGGCGATGGCGGCGAGATCGCACACGCAGAGCTCCTCGCACACCGTCAGCGCGTGCAGGATCTTGAGCCGCGTCGGGTCGCTCAACGCCGAGAACAGCCGGCTCAGGCGCTCGATGCTGCGTTCGGACAGCGCGTTCGTCCTCGCGCGCTTGACGGCCCCGGGGTCGATCTCGTGAATGGAGCAGACCTCGGCTGAATCAGTTTCACTCGCCATGACGAAAGTCTGGCACACTTGCATGCCACGGTCAACAGTGGGCATGCAGACGAGACCGGCGGCGGTGGCCCCCGGGCCGCTCACACCTCCTTCAGGGCCGCGATCAGGTCGAGCATGGCCTTCTTGCCGTCACCGAAGTACATGAGCGTGTTCTCGGCGGCGAACAGGGGGTTCGGGATGCCGGCGAAACCCGGGCTCAGGCTCCGCTTGATGACGACCACCGTGCGCGCCTTGTCGACGTCGATGATGGGCATGCCGGCGATGGGGCTCGACGGGTCGGTTCGCGCGACCGGGTTGACCACGTCGTTGGCACCGAGCACGATGGCGACGTCGACCTGCTCCATGGTCGGGTTGATCTCGTCCATCTCCTTGAGCTTGTCGTAGGGCACGTTTGCCTCGGCCAGGAGCACGTTCATGTGGCCGGGCATGCGCCCGGCAACCGGGTGGATGGCGAACTCCACCGTGACGCCCCGCGACTCGAGGAGGTTGGCGAGATCGCGAACCGCGTGCTGGGCCTGGGCGACGGCCATCCCGTAGCCGGGGACGATGACCACGCGCTGCACGCCGTCGAGCAGCATGGCCACCTCCTCGGCGCCCGCCGACTTGACGGTCCTGTAGACCTCGTCCGCGTCCGGCGTCTCGCTGGTGGGCCCCATGGTTCCGAAGAGCACGTTGACCAGGGAACGGTTCATGGCCTTGCACATGATGTTGGTGAGGATGACGCCCGAGGCGCCGACCAGGGATCCGGCGATGATCAGTGCGGTGTTGTTGATGACGAACCCGGTCGCGGCGCCCGCCAGGCCCGAGTAGGAGTTCAGGAGGGCGATGACCACCGGCATGTCGGCGCCGCCGATCGAGACCGTCAGGATCACGCCCAGGATGCCGGCCACGCCCACCAGCGCCCAGTACAGGAGCAGGTCCTGGGGGTTCATGACCAGGAGGACGCCGAGCAGCACCGAGCCCCCGGCGGTGACGACCTTGACCAGGTCCATGCCAGGGAAACGGTCGGTCTTCAGGAGCAGCAGCCCGGCGATGGTCACGGCGGAGACCATGAGCACGACCGACCACAGACTGATGCCGACGCCGAGGCCGTACCAGAGGCCGCCGGCCGCCACTACCAGGGACGTGCCGTACTTGACCACCTTCTGCCAGGGGTGCAGCTTCCACTTGACGGCCAGGAACTCCGCCAGCTTTCCGAAGGCCACATAGCTGCCGAAGAAGGTGACCGAGCCGATGATGCCGGAGGCGACCGTGGCCACCTTGGCCTGCATGTTCATGGCCTCGCCGCCGCCGAGGGCGCTGTAGGCGGCGACCAGGGCCGCGCCCGCCACGAGCACCGAGGCGCCGCCGCCGAAGCCGTTGAACAGGCCGACCATCTCGGGCATGGCGGTCATCTTGACCTTGAGCGCGGCGACCGCGCCGATGAGGGTGCCCACGGCGACACCGATGAGGATGTAGGACCACTCCTGGCGCTGGGCGAGCAGGGTGGCGAGGATGGCCAGCCCCATGCCCAGGGTGCCCGTGAGGTTGCCCCGCACGGCGGTCCTGGGGTGAGCCATCCACTTGAGGTCGAGGATGAAGAGAACGGCGGCGATGAGGTAGGCGATGTTGACGATGCTCTGGCTCAGCATGGTGCCCTCACTTCCTCTTGAACATCTTCAACATCCGGTGGGTGACCAGGAAACCGCCGACCACGTTGATGGTGGCGAAGGCCACGGCCACCGTGGCCAGGACCTTGGCCAGCGGCGCCTCGCCGACGGCCCCGGCCAGGGCCAGGGCGCCGATGATGGTGATGCCGGAAATGGCGTTCGATCCCGACATCAGCGGCGTGTGCAGGGTCGGCGGCACCTTGGTGATGACCTCGAACCCGACGAAGATGGCCAGGACGAAGATGGTGATGAGCATGACAAACTGGGTCATTGCGGCTCTCCTTTCGCGTCGGCGCCCGCCAGGATCTCGCGCACCCTCGGGTGCACGATCTCTCCCCCCCTGGCCACAAGCGTGCCCGCCGTCACCTCGTCCTCGGTGTCGATCACGAGCTCGCCGTCCTTGACCAGGGAGAGAAGGAAGGTGGCGACGTTCTTGGCAAACATCTGACTGGCGTGGTAAGGAATGGAGGAGGCGATGTTGAGCGGCCCGATGATGGTCACGCCCCCGTGCTCGACGCTCTCGCCGGGGCGCGTGAGCTCACAGTTGCCACCGCGCTCCGCCGCCAGGTCGACCACCACCGAGCCCGTGGCCATGCCCTCGACCATGGGCGCCGTGACCAGGACGGGGGCCTTCCTGCCCGGGATCTGGGCCGTGGTGATGACGACGTTCGAGCGGGCGATCACCCGGGTCATCATCTCCCGTTGCTTCGCGTAGAAATCCTCGCCGAGCTCCTTGGCGTAGCCGCCTGCGTCCTCGGCCTCGCCCGTTTCGAGCTCCAGCTCGACGAACTTCGCCCCCAGGCTCTCGACCTGCTCCTTGACCGCGGGGCGGACGTCGTAGGCCTCGACGACGGCGCCCAGGCGGCGCGACGAGGCGATGGCCTGGAGACCGGCGACGCCGGCCCCGACCACGAACACCCGCGCGGGCTTGATGGTCCCGGCCGCCGTCATCATCATCGGGAACATCCGGCCCAACGTGTTCGCGGCGATCAGGACGGCCTTGTACCCGGCGATGGTGGCCATCGAGGAGAGGGCGTCCATGCTCTGGGCGCGGGTGATGCGGGGAATGAGCTCCATGGCGAAGAGCGTGACCCCGCTCTCAGCGGCCGCCCGGAGGGCGGGGGAGGGGGTCAACGGCTCGCAGAAGCCGACGACGACCGTGCCCGGGCCCATGGTCTCGAAATCCTGAACGCTCCCCTCGGGATTGGCGCCGGCGGTGCGCACCTGGAGGACGACGTCCGCGCGCTCGAGAACCTCCTCCCGGGACGCGGCCGCGACCGCCCCCTTCTGCACGTACTCCTGGTCGGGAAAGCCGGCCGCGGCCCCGGCCCCGGCTTCGATCAATACCTCGAGGCCGGCCCTGGTCAGGACCGGCAGGGTCCCCGGGACGAGGGCGACGCGCCTCTCCCCCGGGAATGTCTCTCGTACGACTCCTACGATCATCGTGACTCACCCCTTCCGTTGGCGGCCTCCGGCGGCAGCGCCGGATGGGCCGTGATTCCGCCACAGGATAGAATGATTCTCAAATTCTCGCTACCCCCTGCCTCGATCGATCACGTGGCCACACTGATAAGTGAATGCGACGCGATTGCAACAAATGATGAAAGCGGGATGTTGGAACGAGCTTCACGAATGTGTAACGGGCGGAGGGCGGCGCGCATAGGGTTGTGCGACCAGGAATCAGCGAGAGGCGTCGCGCCGCCGCGGCGAAACATGGGAGGTCGAAAGTGTTGAGAAGAGTATTGATCGTGGTCATTGTCGCAGCCGCCGCCGGGGCGGCGGGCACGGCGGGTGCGGCCGCCAGCTGGTTCGGCGCGACGCTCGATGGCGGGCGGGAGGTCGGAACGGCCGGGGATCCATCGGGCGCGGGCGTTGCCTTCGTCGGCTTCGGCGCCGACAGCGTGTCCTACTTCATCTGGGTGCGGACCTCGGTCATGCCCCAGGCGGCGCACATCCACATGGGCGCTGCCGGGCAGAACGGCGGCATCGTGCTCGACCTCGCACCCAGCTTTTCCGCCACGGGCACCGGTGCCTTCGTGGCGGAAGGCACGATGGCTGCCGATTCCGGCACGATCCAGTCCATCCTGGGCTCGCCCATGGGGTATTACGTCAACGTGCACTCGCCCGACTTTCCGGCCGGCGCGGTCCGCGGCCAGCTGCTCGGCGACGGGGCGGCGGCCAAGGCCTTCGCGGCCAGACTCGACGGCGGGCAGGAGATCGGCAACCCGGGCGATCCGGACGGGACGGGCTTCGCGGGGGTAGTCTTCGACGGGGACACGGCGTTCTACGTGATCCAGGTCGATGGGATCTCGACCCCGACGGCCGCCCACATCCACGCCGGGCCGGCAGGGGCGAACGGCGGCATCGTGATCGACTTCTCGCCGGCATTTTCCGGCGGCATCGCGTTCGGCTCGGCGCCGGTGGCCGCCGACGTGCTGACCGACATCATCGAGCGCCCGGAGGACTTCTACGTCAATGTTCACAATCCCGACTTTCCGGCCGGCGCGGTCCGCGGGCAGCTGGGGGCGATCGAGACCACGCTTCACTTCCCGGTCCTGACCAAGATCGACGGCCAGGTGGGGAGCCGGTGGCGGACCTCGCTGCGGGTGCTCAACCCGTCGGCCCACGAGGCGACCGTCTTCGCCGAGTGGTACCCGCTCGACAAGGACGGCCTGGACGGACCGACGATCACCAGGACGGTATCTTTCCCGGCCGCCGGGGTGGCGGTGTACGACGATGCCGTGAGCACGCTGTTCGGCACCACCGGCAGCGGCGCCGTGCGCGTGCTCTCGGCGGGACCGATTACGGCGGCGGCCCGGGTCTTCAACGATCAGCGGAGCAACAACAACGGGACCAACGGCCAGTTCCTCAACGGGCTGACCCGGCGCCAGGCGCCCATGTCGGGGGCCATGCTGCTCGGCAGCCAGGCTCCTTCGTCCTCCGGCCAGGGGTTCAGGACCAACCTCGGGTATTTCAACCCCGGCCCGAATCCGGTCAAGGTGCTCTTCAACATCCGCGACGTCGACGGCAAGGTCCTCGGGGTCAAGCAGTTGACCATCCCGGGCTTCGCCAGCGACCTGAAGAGCGTGTTCAACCTGGTGCCTCTGGACATGCCGCAGTCCACCGTGCAGGACTTCTTCATCAGCTACGCGGCGGACGGGCCGCTCTTCGTCTACTCGACGCCGGTGGACAACGTGAGCAACGATTCCACCTACGTCACGCCGAACCCGGTGACACCGTTGCTGACCGCCTCCTCGGTCTCCACCAACTCGCCGCCGGTGGTGTCCATCGTGAAACCGGCCTCGAACGTCACCATCAGCGTCGGCGACAGCGTCGACTTCGAGGGCAGCGCCAGTGACCCGGACGGCGATCCCCTGACCTATCTCTGGGATTTCGGCGACCAGATCACCTCCACCGCCCTCGATCCCGGCAACCACACCTACACGGCCGCCGGGGTGTTCACGGTGACGTTCACCGCCACCGATCCGGACGGCGCCTCGGCCAACGCCACGCGCACCGTCACCGTCCAGGCCGGCGGCAGCCAGGCGACGTTCGCCCGGGTCCAGAACGAGATCTTCACCCCGTCCTGCGCCTTCGTCGGCTGCCACGGGGGCAGCAGCCCCGCCCAGGGTCAGAACCTGTCCGCCGGCCAGGCCTACGCCAACATCGTCAACGTGCCGTCGAACGAGCAGCCCTCGCTCGACCGCATCGAGCCGGGCCAGCCCGCCCAGAGCTACCTCTGGCTCAAGGTCACCGGGGACCCGTCCATCAGCGGCCTCCAGATGCCGCGGGGAGGACCCCAGCTGAGCCAGGAGAAGCTCGATCTGCTGCGGCAGTGGATCGAGGCCGGGGCCCCGAACAATTGAGCCCGAGGCGATTCGGTCGCCGGCAACCGGACCCCACCCGCCCGATCCGGGCGGGCGGGGCGCGGGCCCGCCTCGGTGTGACGGCGGCCGCAGCCCTGGTGGTCCTCGCCCTGGGCACCGGCTGCGGAGACCGCAAGCTGCTGCCGACCGAACCGGCGGTGCCCGGCCCGGTGGATCCGTCGGCCACCTTCACCCGGGTCCAGAGGGAGCTCTTCGACGTCTCCTGCGCCCTGGCCGGCTGCCACGCCGGAAGCGCGCCCCAGGCCGGCATGGACCTCGCGGCCGGCCGGGCCTACGGCAACATCGTCGGCGTCCGCTCGACGGAGAGGGGGGACCTGAACCGGATCGAGCCCTTCTCCCCGGACGCCTGTTACATGGTCAAGAAGCTGCGGGGTGATCCCGACATCATCGGCTCACCCATGCCCCTGGTCGGGTCCATCACCCGGGCCCAGCTGGACCTGCTCGAAAACTGGATCCTGCGCGGCGCGCCGGACGACTGACGGGGGGACACGACGACATGCGACGCATCCCAAGCATCGTGACCGCGGCGGCCCTGGCCGTCCTCCTCCTGCCGGCGGCGGCGCCGGCCCAGGCGCTGGCCCAGCCGGAGCTCGACGACCGGCTCATCAACCTGCCCACCCACAAGACGGTGGGCTACGGGACCTTAGAAGCGGTCTTCACCCACCGCTTCTCGCAGACCGTAGACGACGGCGACTTCCAGAACCTCTACGGGCTCGACTCGGCGGCCGACATCGGCCTCGGCCTGACCCTGGGCTTCGCCCCGCGCTGGGAGGCGGGGATCTATCGCTCGTCCTTTCAGAAGCAGTGGGAGCTGGGCCTCAAGCGGTCCGCCCTGCGGCAGGGATCGTCGAGCCCCCTGGGGCTCGGCATTCGTTTCGGCGGCGGCTACCGGACGGCCGACGGCATCGACGACCGGGCCACCGGCTTCGTGCAGGTCACCGTCTCCAGGCGGCTCGGCCCGGCGCTGGACCTCTTCCTGGTGCCCATGTACGCCTCCGACACACCGAGCCTGACCAACGCCGTCAACGTCGGCGCCGCGGCCGCCATTCATCTTCCCAGGCGGTGGGACGTGATCGTGGAGGCGATTTCCCCCAACGGCGACGCCGACGGGGCCAGGCTGGCGTGGGCCGTGGGGTTCAACAAGCGCATCCGCGGGCACTCGTTCCTGATCTACCTGGGCAACTCGCGGGCCACCACCGCCGACCTGCTGGCCGGCTCGGACATTCCCGGGGGGTTCAAGGCGAGCGACGTGCGGCTCGGCTTCAACCTCATCCGCCGTTTTCCGGAATGACCCCGGCCAGCCGGTCGAGGTCGAGCAGGCGGTCGAGCTCCGCCTCGGGTAGCACCGCGAGCCGCCGGGCGGCGGCGGCCACCGTTTCGCCGGCGCTCTCGGCCGCCTTCGCCACCTCCGCGGCGCGCTCGTAGCCGATGGCGGCCGCCAGGGCAGTGGCCATGGCCGGGCTCGCCTCGGCGTGCCGCCGGCTGCGCTCGCGGTCGACCTCGAGGCCGGCCAGGCAGCGGGCGGAGAGCGCGGACGCCGCCGCGCCCAGGAGGCGGCCCATGGTGTCGAGGTTCCAGGCCAGGAGAGGGTTGGCGTGGGACAGGTCGAGCTGGTGAAGGAGGGCGCTCGCCCGGCAGGCGGCGGCCAGCCCCTCGACCTCGATCGCCACCTGGGCGACGGCCTCCGGAATGACCGGGTTGACCTTGCCGGGCATGATCGAGGACCCGGGCTGGACGGCGGGCAGCCGCAGCTCGGCGAGGCCGCCGAACGGTCCCGAGGCCCGCAGGCGGAGGTCGTTGGCGACGGCGAGGAGGACGCGCCCGATCCCGGCCAGGGCGTCGGCGTGGGCCACGGGCTCCTCCTGGGCGGCGATGCCCTCGGCGGGGTTGTCCATGGCCGCAAGCTCGAGGCCGGTGGTCGACGCGAGATCGGCGATGACCTGGGCGACGACCGCCGGCGTCGCGCCGATACCGGTGCCGACCGCGGTACCGCCGAGCGGCAGCCGGGCGAGCGCGCGCGCCGTGGCGTCGGCCCGGGCGAGCGCCCCCTCGAGACGGCGGCGCCAGTGGTCGAAGATCCGGCCGTAGGTCGTCGGCACCGCGTCCATCAGGTGGGTGCGCCCGAGGGTGACCGTGGCCGCGTGCGCGGACGCCAGGCGGTGGAGTTCGTCCGCGACGGCCGCCAGCCGGGGCCGGACGTCCTCCCGCCACTGCCCGAGGGCGGCGATGCGCAGGGCGGCGGGGATGACGTCGTTTGAGGACTGTCCCCGGTTGACGTGGTCGTTGGGGTGCACCGCCGGGTGCTCTCCGCCCGCCCGGTCGAGGATCCGTCCGGCGAGGCGGGCGACGACCTCGTTCATGTTCATGTTGGTGGACGTGCCCGAGCCGGTCTGGAAGACATCCACGGGGAACTGGTCGCGGTGTTCCCCGCCCGCCACCGCCCCGGCCGCGGCCGCGACGGCGGCGGCCGGCCCGGCCTCGAGAAGGCCGTGGGCTCCATTGGCCCGGGCGAAGGCGGCCTTGATCGTGGCCAGGGCGGCCAGGAAACGAGGCGGCAGCCGCCAGCCGCTGATGGGGAAGTTGGCGACGGCGCGTGCCGTCTGGGCGCCGTAGAGGGCGTCGGCCGGCACCTGGACCTCGCCCAGGGTGTCGTGTTCGGTGCGAAAGCGGCGGTCGGTCTGGTCGGTCATGTCCTTCCTCCCCTCGCGTCCGGCCGCGATCACCCGGCGCGGAAGAAGGCGCCGAGGCGGGCCGTGTCGAGCCAGACCTCGCCGTCGCGGACCTCGACCGGGAGGGTCCGCAGGTGTGAGCCACGGCAGGGCCCGGCGATGCAGAGGCCGTCGGCCGGCCGGTAGACCGCGCCGTGGGATGAGCACACGAGGCGCGAGCGCTCCGCGTCCCAGATCTCTCCGCCGGTTCGCTCCCCGAGGCGCATGGGAAGGTGGCGGCACTCGTTCTTGTACGCGCGTACGCCGCCCCCCGGCAGCCGAAGAAGGATCCCCTCCTCGTCGAAGGGGCCTTCCCGGTAGGTGAAGATCAGCCCCCCGGCCGGGATGTCCTCGATCCTCGCGATCCTCATCATTCTCGGTGCACCTCGCCTTCGCCGGGTCCCAGCACCGCGGTCAGCACCGACATGCGGGCGTCGAGCGGCCTGAGCTCCCAGCGCGTGAAACCGGCGGGCCCGAAGATGGATTCCAGCTCGGCGGCCGAGTAACAGCCGCCGGTTTCGGTGTTGACGAGCATGTTGACGGCGAAGAGGGCGGTGCTGGCGGGGCGGGTGTGGTCCGCGTCGGCGAAGAAGAAGTCGCGGATGACGAGGAGCGAGCCGGGCGCGAGCGCGGCGGCGAGGCTGGCGGCCAGGCGCTCGAGCTCCTCCTTGCCGTAGATGTGAACCAGGCTGGAGACCAGGGCGGCGTCGCCCTCGGGGAGGGGGCCGGCGATGGCGTCGGCGGCGACGAAGCGGACGCGGTCCGCCTCGGGCGTTCCGGCCACCAGGGTCGCGAACGGCCGTTCCGACTCGGGGAGATCGACGACGACGGCCTCCAGGCCGGGGAAGCGGCGTACCGCCTCGAGGGCGAAGCGGCCGGCGCCGCCGCCCACGTCGAGCAACCTCGAACACCCGTCGAGCCGGACCACGGACCACAGCTGCGCCACCCGCCGGACGGCGAGGGCGTCCATGGCCATCAGGAACTCGTGGTGCGCCTCGAAAGACCGTTCCCGCGCCACCGGCGCTCCCTCGCGAACGCACCCCGCGAGCTGCGACCAGCGGGCGAAGAGGCGCCCATGGTGGCGAAGGATGGGGCGCAGGGATTGCGGAGACCCGGCCGCCAACAGGAGGGCGAGCCCGGGATCGAGGCGGTAGCGGCCGCCGTCCTTTTCCAGCCAGCCGAGGGCGGCGAGAGCGTCGGCGAGACGGGTGATGCCCCGCTCGGAACAGGCCATTGCCCGGGCCAGGGCGGCGGCGTCGGCGGGACCCGAGGACGAGAGCGCGTCGAAGAGACCCACCTCGACGGCGGCGAAGAGCACGGCCGACCTCTGGTAGGCCCACGCCTCCTCCATGACGCGCGTTGCGAGATCGTTCGCTTGGCGTTCGGTCATGGGCCCATGATAGACCGGCCGTGCCGGGCCGTGGGAGGGCGGGCACGAGCCGGAGGCGGGACCCGCCGGGCGGGCCTCAGCTTCCGGACACCTCCACGGACTGGAAGAGACCCTCTGCCACCCAGGTGCGGAACCAGCGGAAGATCTTCTCCTGGCGCTCGCCTGCGCGGAGGCGCTGGAATGCCTCGGCGAGGGCGTCCGCCAGCGTGTGCCCGGAGACCAGCGCCGCGAGGAGCGCGTGTTCGGCCCGGGAGAGCTCGAGGTGGTACACCGAGTAGTCGCGGCGGTAGACAGCGACCCACGAGGCGCGGCGCCGGGGCCGCGGGCTGGGCCGTTCGTGGTGAAAGGCCTTGAGATGGGGAACCACCGGGTGACGGAGGGCCAGCAGCCGCAGGGCCGCGATGGGGCGGAGGACCGCCCGTTCCCAGTCGTCCGGAGCGACGGCCTGAAGGGCCTCCGCCGTCAGCACCGGGGTCTCCTCCTCGTCGAAAACCCGGGTGATGGCGAGCTCGAAGCGGGCCAGGTCGGCCAGGAACTCGTGGTCCGGCAGGTCGGCGAGCCCCGCGAGGTAGTCCGGGAAGTGGTCGCCGAGCCGGTTCAAGGTGTAGCTTCGCGAGGGGTAGTGCTGCACGTAGCCCATGACCAGGTCGGCGAAGGCCTCCTCGCCGAGGAAGTAGGAGACGGCCGGGTAGTCGGCGCCCAGGGCCTCGATCATCCGCAGCGGGTACATGCCGTGGTAGACGTCGACCCGCTCCAGCGGATTCATGGTCCGCGACGGGGCGATCACCTCGCCGAGGGCATCCGGCGGAACCAGCGCCGCGGCGTCGGGCGCCGCCACCGCGTCCTCGACGTCGCCGGGGTGGACGATGACCGCCTGCAGCCAGTGCTGCACGTTCTTCAGGTCCTTGGCCGGGATTTCGCGTTCACGCCGCACGGGACACCTCCCGCTCCCGCCACGCCCGGGCCTTTAGGATCTCCTCGTGCACGACCTCGAAGGGCGGAATGTTGGCGTCCCACTCGAGCAGGGTCGAACGCAGGCCGACGTGGCGCACGGTGTGGCCGTAAAGCTGCCACACCGGGTCGATGACGTAATCGTCGTGGGTGTCGATGATGTGGGTTCCCTTGTTGGTGTGGCCCGCCAGGTGGTGGTGACACACCCGGTCGCCGGGGATGGCGTCGATGTAGGCCTCGGGATCGTAGCCGTGGTTGTAGGCGCTGACGTAGACGTTGTTGACGTCGAGGAGCAGGCCGCAGTCGGCCTCCTCGGCCATGCGGACGATGAACTCCCACTCCGGCATCTGCGAGGCGACGAACTCAAGATAGGTGGAGGGGTTCTCCAGCACCAGCGGCCGCTCGAGGAAGTCCTGGACGACGCGGATCCTCTCCACCATGTGGCGGAGGACTTCCTCGGTGTAGGGCAGGGGGAGCAGGTCGTGGGTGTTGCGGCCCAGGACGCCGGTCCAGCAGACGTGATCGGAGATCCACATGGCACTCGTCCGCTCGGCCAGCGCCTTGACCTTGGCCAGGTACTCGAAGTCGAGGGGGTCGGTGCTGCCGATGGACAGGGAGACACCGTGCATGACGATGGGGTAGTCGGCGGCCACCTGGTCGAGGACGAAGGAGGGGCGCCCGCCGGTATCGAGGAAGTTCTCGGTGAGGATTTCGAAGAAGCCGACGTCCGGGCGTTCACGCAGGATGTATGGGAAATGGACCGTGCGCAGGCCCACGCCCAGGCCGAGATCGGGGAAACCCCATCGATTGTCGCTCATGATTTCGATCCTCCTCCGGGAAACAGGGCGGGACGGGCCGCGGGATCTCCCGCGGCCCTTCCGCCTCCGGTCCACTCAGGCCGCCTTCTTCGGATGGCGCGGGACCGCGCAGCCGCCCTTGCCCTTGCAGGAGTTCTTGCCGGCGCAGCCGTTGTCGCCCGACTTGCAGCCGCCGAGACCCTTGCACGCGTTCTTGGCCTTGCAGGCATGACGGGCGTCCTTGGACGCGCAGCCGCCCTTGCCCTTGCAGGAGTTCTTGCCGGCGCAGCCGTTGTCGCCGCTCTTGCAGTTGCCCTTGCCCTTGCACGCGTTCAGGCCCTTGCAGGCATGACGGTCGGCGTTGGCGGCGGGGGCCTTCTGGCTCGAGCTGCCACAGCCGTTCTTGCCGCCGCAGCCGTTGAAGCCGGTGCGGGCGGTGTCGGCGGCCGCGGGAACCGGGCTCACCGTACCGACGCCGGCGATCATGCCGGCCATGGCGGCGTTGACGAGAAGCGCTTTCACCTTACGATTCATGAGGACTCTCTCCTTTTTCCGTTCTGGGCCCGTGGCCCGGTTGACATGATTCTGAGATTCTATCACACGGCATCTCGAACGGTGCTATGCAGGGCCGGTTGAAAAGGTTTCACGTCCGGCCGGGTTATACCCCGTGGCGGCCGCGCACGCCGAAAGGCGGCGCGTGACAGGGCCCGCCGGTGGTGATTGAATGGAAGGGGAGGTGCTCGATGCAGTACCGGAAGCTGGGCAGGTGGGGGCTGGAGGTTTCGGCCATCGCCCTGGGCGGGTGGACGACCTACGGCGGCACGGTGAAGGACGACGCGGTCATCCGCAGCATTTTGCTGCGGGCCTTCGACGCCGGCGTGAATTACTTCGACATCGCCGACGTCTACGCGCACGGCGAGGCGGAGGTGCGGATGGGGCGGGTCCTGAGGGAGCTCCCCCGCCACCGTCTGGTGGTCTCGTCCAAGGTTTTCTTCCCCATGTCCGAGGACCCGAACGACCGGGGCCTGTCCCGCAAGCACGTCCACGAGTCCATCGACCGCACGCTCCAGCGGCTGGGGATGGACTACGTGGACCTCTACTTCGCGCACCGGTTCGACCCGGACGTTGAGCTGGAGGAGATCGTTCACGCCTTCTCGGACCTGGTCGACCGGGGGAAGGTGCTGTACTGGGGAACGTCGGAGTGGCCGGTGGAGGCGATCCGCTCCGCCTTCGAGCTGGCTCAGTCGCGCGGGTGGCATCCCCCGGTGGTCGAGCAGCCCCAGTACTCCCTGCTGTGGCGAAGCCACGTGGAGAACGAGCTCCTCCCGGCGGTGGCGGAGACCGGCATGGGCCTGGTGGTGTGGAGCCCGCTCGCGCAGGGCCTCTTGACCGGCAAGTACGACGACGGGGTCCCCGAGGGAAGCCGCTACCAGAGGTTGCCGCAGTTCACCGCGCGCTACCTCACCCGGGCCAACGTGGAACGGGTCAGGAAAATGAAGGCCCTGGCCGAGAAGGCAGGTCTGACCCGGGCCCAGCTCGCCCTGGCCTGGGTGCTGGGGCGGCCGGGCATCAGCAGCGCCATCGTGGGCGCCACGTCGCTCGAGCAGCTCGAGGAGAACCTGAAGGCGGCCGACGTGACGCCGGCCCCGGAAATCGCAGCCCGGCTGGAAGAGCTCTTCCCCGTGCTCGCGTGAGGACATGCACCGCCGGGATCTCCATGGGCGCGCCCGCCCCCGCCCGCCGCAGGACCGTTCTTGGGGATCCCTTTGCGGTCGCGGTGGGGAACCCGGGGCGTTGCATTTCGCCTCTTTGTCATGGCGAGGTGGCGTAAGCGCGCGAAGCTTCGCTTCGCTTGCGCGCACGCCACCCCGAGGAGCGAAGCGACGAAGGGGACTCGGCGCAGCCGGCCGACGTGGCCATCCCTCACAGCGTTGGAGCGCGCTGGCCGGTGTTCTGCCACGGTGTCCAATCGTGAGGGGGTCCCTTCGCTCCGGCCCTGGCGGGCCTTCGCTCGGGACGCCGTTC
>CAZXXL010000017.1:0-24872 GCA_964644635.1 uncultured Thermoanaerobaculia bacterium
GACACGGAGGAAGAGCATGAAGAAGAGCATCGCGCTGATCGCAACCATGGCCCTGGCCGGAACCCTGTCCGCCGCGGGCCTGTCCCTGAACGGGGCGGGCGCCACCTTCCCCTATCCGGTCTACGCCAAGTGGGCCCACGTCTACGCCGGGCGGACCGGGGTCAAGATCAACTACCAGTCCATCGGCTCGGGGGGCGGGATCGCCCAGATCAAGGCCGGGACGGTGGACTTCGGGGCCTCGGACGCCCCGCTGACCAAGCAGGAGCTGGACCGGTTCGGCCTCGTCCAGTGGCCCCAGGTCATGGGCGGCGTGGTGCCCGTGGTCAACCTGCCGGGGATCGCCGCCGACCGGCTGCGGCTGACGCCGACCCTGCTCGCCGACATCTTCCTGGGCAGGGTGGCGCGGTGGAACGATCCCGCCGTCGCCGCCGTCAACCCGGGCGTCGAGCTGCCGAGGACGCGGATCACCGTGGTGCACCGGGCGGACGGCTCCGGCACCACCTGGATCTTCACCAACTACCTGGACAAGGTCTCGCCCGAGTGGCACGAGAAGGTCGGGACCGCCAAGGCGGTGGCCTGGCCGGCCGGCGTCGGCGGCAAGGGCAACGAGGGCGTGTCGGCCTACGTGCAGCGGATCCGCGGCGCCATCGGCTACGTGGAGTTCGCCTACGCCCTGCAGAACCACATGACCACCGTCAGGCTGCAGAACCGCGCCGGGAAGTACGTGGCGGCCACCATCGCCAGCTTCCAGGCCGCCGCCGCCAACGCCGACTGGAAGCACGCGCCGGGCTTTTACCTGGTGCTCACCGACCAGCCCGGGGAGGCGAGCTGGCCCATCACCGGCGCCTCGTTCATCCTCGTCCACAGGTCCCAGAAGAACCCGGTGAAGGCGCGCGGGGTGCTGGACTTCTTCGCCTGGGCGTTCGCCGAGGGCGACGCCATGGCCACGAAGCTCGACTACGTGCCGATGCCGGACAACGTGGTGTCGATGATCGAGGCCATGTGGGCGGCCGAGATCCGGGCCGGCGGGCGGCAGGTGTGGAAGCAGTAGACCGCGGGGCATGAGCTTCCTGGCAGCAAGCACCCGCAAGAGCGGCGCGGATGCCGTCTTTCGCGGGGCCGCGGTGGCGGCCGCGGCCCTGGTCCTCGCGCTCATCGCAGGCGTCTTCGTCGACCTGGTCCGCCACTCGCAACCGGCCATGGGGAAGTTCGGCCTCGGCTTCCTGTGGTCGTCGGCGTGGAACCCGGTCACCGGCGACTTCGGCGCCGCCAGCAGCATCTACGGGACCTTTGTCTCGACCGTCATCGCCCTCCTGATCGCGGTGCCGCTGAGCCTGCTCATCGCCCTCTTCCTGGTCGAGATCGCGCACCCGCGCCTGGCCGGCCCGGTGAGCGGGGCCATCGAGCTGTTGGCCGCGATTCCCAGCATCATCTACGGCATGTGGGGCCTGTTCGTGTTCGCGCCCTACCTCGCCGATCACGTCCAGCCCGCGCTGGAGGCCCTCTTCGGCGGGGTTCCGTTCGTGGGCGTTCTCTTCAGCGGGCCCCCGATGGGCATCGGGATCCTGCTGGCCGGCCTGATCCTGGCGCTGATGGTCCTGCCCTTCACCACGGCGGTCATGCGCGACGTCTTCCAGCTGGTGCCCAGGGTGGTCAAGGAGGCGGCGGTGGGCATGGGCTCCACCACCTGGGAGGTCTTCCGCAAGGTGACGATTCCGTACGGCCGCCAGGGGCTGATCGGCGGCGTGTTCCTGGGCCTGTCGCGGGCGATCGGCGAGACCATGGCGGTGACCTTCGTCATCGGCAACGACCACCGGATCACCGCCTCGCTCTTCGCCCCGGGCAACACCATCGCCTCGACCCTCGCCAACGAGTTCACCGAGGCGGCGAACCCGCTCTACCTCAGCGCCCTGGTGGAGCTCGGGCTGGTGCTCTTCGTGATCACCTTCCTCTTCCAGGTGGCGGGGCATCTGTGGCTGCGCCGGCTGCGCAGGAAGACCGGGGGTGGCTCGTGAGGCTCGCGAGCCGGCGCCGGAGGCGGGTCACGGACCGCGCGGCGAGGATCGCCGCCGGCCTGGGGGCGGCCGTCGGCATCGTCTTTCTGGTCTGGATCCTCTCCGAGGTGGTGCTCCGGGGCGCGTCCGCCCTGAGCTGGAGCTTCTTCACCAAGCTCCCGGCGCCCCCCGGCGAGGCCGGAGGCGGGCTCGGCAACGCCATCCTGGGCACCCTCCTCATCAGCCTCGGGGCGGCGGTCCTGGGGGTGCCGACCGGGATGATGGCCGGGATCTACCTCTCCGAGTTCGGCGCCGGGACACGGTTCGGCGGGCTGGTGAGCTTCTTCGTCAACGTGATGATGGGCGTGCCGTCCATCATCGCCGGCCTGTTCGTGTACACGCTGGTCGTGATCTCCGTGGGCCACTTCTCGGGCTACGCGGGGGCGGTGTCGCTGGCCCTCCTGATGCTGCCCATCGTCGCCCGGACCACGGCGGACATGATGTCCCTGGTCCCCGACGCGCTCCGGGAGTCCGCTCTGGCCCTGGGCGCGCCGCGCTGGCGGGTGATCGTCCAGATCGTCGCCCGCGCCGCCCGGGGCGGCCTGCTCACCGGGATCCTCCTCGCCGTGGCCCGGGTGAGCGGGGAGACGGCGCCGCTGCTGTTCACGGCGCTGAACAGCCCGTACTGGCCCCACAGCCTGACCGGTCCCACGGCCAACCTCACGGTGACCATCTTCAACTACGCCATGTCGCCCTACCGGAGCTGGCAGCAGGCGGCCTGGGGCGCGTCCTTCGTCATCACCGCGGGGGTGCTGGCGGTCAGCGTCGTGTCACGATACTTCCTGAGGAGGAACCCATGATCACCACCCGGCCATCGCTCGAAGCCGGGACGGCACCGGCGGGCCCGGCGGCCGAAATGGCGGAGCCGGCCTCCGCCCGGGGCGCCATCACGGTCCGCAACCTGAGCTTTTTCTACGGCGAGCACCAGGTGCTCTTCGCCAACACCCTGGACATCGCGCCGCGCAAGGTCACCGCCATCATCGGTCCCTCCGGCTGCGGCAAGTCGACCCACATCCGGGTCTACAACCGCATCTACGAGCTCTACCGGGACCAGCGCTGCGAGGGCGAGGTGTTGCTGGACGGGGAGGACATCCTCGCGCCCTCGGTGGACCCGATCGAGCTGCGGCGCCGGGTGGGGATGATCTTCCAGACCCCGACGCCGTTCCCGATGTCGGTCTTCGACAACGTCGCCTACGGGCTGCGCCTGCACTACCGGATCGGCCGCAGCGAGCTCATGGACCGCGTCGAGGCGGCCCTGCGCGGGGCGGCGCTGTGGGACGAGGTGAAGGACAAGCTGCACCACCCGGGGACCGCCCTCTCCGGCGGCCAGCAGCAGCGGCTCTGCATCGCCCGCGCGCTGGCCGTGGAGCCCGAGGTGCTGCTCATGGACGAGCCGACCTCGGCCGTGGATCCCGTGGGGACGGCGAAGATCGAGGAGCTGGTGCGCGGCCTGAGGGAGCGGCTGACGGTGGTGATCGTCACCCACAACATGCAGCAGGCGGCGCGCATCTCGGATTTCACCGCGTTCTTCCTTGACGGCCGAATCGTGGAGTTCGGCGACACCACCGAGGTCTTCACCAACCCGTCCGACAAGAGAACCGAGGACTACATCACGGGGAGGTTCGGCTGACCGGCCGCCGGGCCATGGGTGAGGCCGGGGCCCGGGCTGGCGCAACGGCGCCTGCCGCTTCACAATGAGAAAGAAAGGGACGTTTGATGCACCGCCAATTTGAAGAGGAGCTGGCAGCCATCAAGGCCACGGTCCTGAGCATGGCGGGCCTGGCGGAGCGGGCGCTCGACGACGTCAACCGCGCCCTGACCGGCCGCGACTCGGCGCTGGCGCGGCGGGTCATCGACGGCGACGAGGAGGTGGACCGCTACGAGGTGGAGATCGACCGCCTGGTGAGCGAGTTCATCGTCCGCCACCAGCCGGCGGCGATGGACCTTCGCTTCGTGGTGGTGGCGATCAAGCTGGGGCCGGAGCTGGAGCGCATCGGCGACCACGCGGTCAACATCGCCCGCCGGGTCCTGGACCTCAACGAGCAGCCGCTGCTCAAGCCGCTCATCGACCTGCCGCGCATGCTCAACCTGGCGCGGGCCATGGTCTCGGACGCCATCGCCGCGTTCGTGGCGCGCGACCCGGCGGCGGCCCGGGCGGTGATCGAACGCGACGACGAGGTGGATCAGCTCTACCTGCAGCTGCTGCGGGAGCTCATCTCCTACATGATCGAGGACCCGCGGACCATCACCCGCGCCATCGACCTCATCTTTGTCGCCCGCTTCGCCGAGCGCATCGCCGACCAGGCGACCAACATCAGCGAGGAGGTGGTCTACCTCGTGGAGGGCGTGCCAATCCGCCACCAGCACCCGGAGGCCGGCGGCTCCGGGGGAGAGGATCCGGCCTGATGGCGCCGGAGGCCGTCCTCGCGGCCGGCTCGGGGAGCTGCCGATGGCTGGCGAGCGCCTGCTCCTGATCGAGGACGACGCCGACCTGGCGGCGTCCCTGGCGCGCGCCCTGACCCGGGAGGGCTACGCGGTGCGCCACGAGGCGACCGGCGCCGCCGGCCTGGCGGCCGCCCTGGACGCGCCTCCCGACCTGGTGCTGCTCGATCTCAATCTGCCCGACATGGACGGCCTCGCCGTCTGCCGCGAGCTGCGCGAGGCGGCCGCCCTCGGCGACCTGCCGGTGATCATGCTCACCGCGCGGGCCGAGGAGCGGGACCGGGTGAAGGGGCTCGACACCGGGGCCGACGATTACGTGGTCAAGCCGTTCTCGCTGCGCGAGCTGCTCAGCCGGATCAACGCCCAGCTCCGGCGCGGCCGGCGCCTCGGGGGCGTCCCGGGGAACGTGTACCGCGACCGCCGGCTGGAGGTGCACCGGGAGGCGATGGAGGTCCGCCTCGACGGCGCCCCTGTCCGCCTCACCGCGCGCGAGCTGGAGCTGCTCTGGTTCCTGATCACCAACCGCCCGCGGGTGCTGAGCCGGGCGCTGATCCTGGAGCGGATCTGGGGGCTGTCCACCGGCGTCGAGACCCGCACCGTGGACGTCCACGTCCGCGCCCTGCGGAAGAAGCTGGGCGCGGAGTCCATCGAGACCCTGGTCGGCGCCGGCTACCGCTTCCGGGGCTACCCGTGAGCGTGGGCCGGCTGGCCGGCCTGGTGGCGGGGGCCTCGCTGCCGCTGCTGGCGACGGCCCTCGGCCTGCCGCGCAACCGCGCCGTGACCGCCGCGCTGTGGGCGGCCGGCGTCGCCCTGGTGGTCTACGTGATCTGGAACGCGGCCGTCCGTCCCCTCGGCCAGCTGCTGTCCGAGCTGGGCGCGGAGACGCCGCTCGCCGCCGAGGCCGGCCTGCGCGAGCTGCGGGAGGAGGCCGCCCGCTGCGCGGAGGCGCGGCGCGAGCTCGCCGGCCTGCTCGAGGACGTCTCGGGCACCCTCGGCGACGGGTTGCTGGTGGTCGACGCCTCCCTCGGGGTGCGCCTGGCCAACCGCGCCGCCCTGGACTTCCTGGGCCGGGAGTCGTTGAGCCCCGGCACGTTGCTGGTCGAGATGCTCCGCGCGCCGGAGCCGCTCGCCGTCGTCCGCCGGGCCGCCGAAGAGGGGAAGGCCGGGGAGCTCACGGTGGAGCACCGGCGCGGCCTCTGGGAGATCCGGGCCCTGCCCGTGCGCCAGGGGGGTGCGGTGGTGCTCCTCTCGGAGGTCACGCTCCTCCGGCGCTCGGCGGAGATGCGCCGCCGCTTCGTCCAGGACCTCTCCCACGAGCTCCGCTCGCCCCTGGCGGTGCTCCGAACCACCGTCGAGTCCCTGGAGGGCGAGGTGGACCCGGAGTCCGCCGAGCTCCTCGTGCGCCAGGTCGAACGCATCACGCGGCTCTCCGAGGAGCTTCACGAGCTGGCCACCATCGAGTCCGGCGAGCTCGAGCTGAAGCCCGAGCCCGTCGCCCTGGCCGGGCTGGCGGCCGACGTGCTGGCCGACCTGCGACCGGTGGCGGCCGGGGCCGAGGTGGCGCTCGAGAGCACGGTCGCGCCCGAGCTGCGCGTGGTGACCGACCGCCGTGCCCTGGGCCGGATCCTCACCAACCTGGTGGAGAACGGCATCAAGTACAACCGCCCCGGGGGCTGGGTGCGGGTGGACGCCGCCGCGGCCGGCGGGGACCTCGTCCTCAGGATCGCCGACAGCGGCGAGGGGATCCCGGCGAAGGAGATCACCGCCGTCTTCCAGCGCTTCTACCGGGTGGAGCGGGGCCGGACGCCCGGCGGCGGCGGCCTCGGGCTCGGCCTCGCCATCGTCAAGCACCTGGTGCGCCGCCTGGGCGGGACCCTCACCGTGGACTCCCGGGTCGGCGTCGGGACCTCGATCGAGATCCGCCTGCCCGGCGCCGCCGGGGACGCGGCGCCCGTCGCCGGCTGACCCGGGCAGGTCCCCGAGGGGTCCAGCCGGGTACAATCGTGGCGGCCCAGAGCCCCCGGGAGGCGCGCATGAGCGGCGATCGGTATCGCAGGTGGCGGGAGACGACATTCGCCCGGTTCGCACCGGGCCAGCGCCGGGAGCGGTTCACCACCGGCTCCGGGATCGAGGTCGAGCCGGTGTACGGGCCGTGGAGCGTCGGCGACGGGCTCGACGAGCGGCTCGGCCTGCCCGGCGAGTACCCGTTCGCGCGCGGGGTCTATCCCACCATGTACCGCGGGCGGCTGTGGACCATGCGCCAGTACGCCGGCTTCTCGACGGCGGAGGAGTCCAACCGCCGTTACCGGTACCTCCTCGAGCAGGGGCAGACCGGGCTGTCCGTGGCCTTCGACCTGCCCACCCAGATCGGCTACGACTCGGACGATCCCCTGGCCGCCGGCGAGGTGGGCCGGGTGGGCGTGGCCATCGATTCACTGGCCGACATGGAGACGCTCTTCGCCGGCATCCCGCTCGACAGGGTGTCCACGTCCATGACCATCAACGCCACCGCGGCCATCCTCCTCGCCATGTACCTGGTGGTGGCCCGCAAGCAGGGCGTGGCCTGGGACAGGGTCACCGGCACCATCCAGAACGACATCCTCAAGGAGTACATCGCCCGCGGCACCTACCGCTTCCCGCCCGCGCCCAGCCTGCGGCTGATCACCGACATCTTCGCCTTCTGCCACGCCGAGGCGCCGCGCTTCAACACCATCTCCATCTCCGGCTACCACATCCGCGAGGCGGGCTCCACCGCCGTGCAGGAGGTCGCCTTCACCCTGGCCGACGGCATCGAGTACGTGCAGGCCGCCATCGGGGCCGGGCTCGACGTGGACGACTTCGCGCCCCGGCTGAGCTTCTTCTTCAACGCCCACAACGATCTCCTCGAGGAGGTCGCCAAGTTCCGGGCGGCCCGCCGCCTGTGGGCGCGGATCATGCGGGAGCGCTTCGGCGCCCGGCAGGAGCGGTCCTGGATGCTTCGCTTCCACACCCAGACCGCCGGCTCCACGCTGACCGCGCAGCAGCCGGAGAACAACGTGGTCCGGGTGGCGCTGCAGGCCCTGGCCGCGGTGCTCGGCGGCACCCAGTCCCTGCACACCAACGCCCGGGACGAGGCCCTGGCCCTGCCCACCGAGGACTCGGTCCGGATCGCGCTCAGGACCCAGCAGATCATCGCCCACGAGTCGGGGGTGGCGAACGTGGTCGATCCCCTGGGCGGGAGCTGGTACGTGGAGCACCTGACCGATCGCATCGAGTCCGAGGCGGCCGCCCTCATCGAGGCCATCGACGAGCAGGGCGGCGCCCTGGCCGCGATCGAGCGGGGATTCCAGCAGCGCCTCATCGGCGACGCCGCCTACCGCACCCAGCAGGCGATGGAGCGCGGCGAGCAGATCGTGGTCGGCGTGAACGCCTTCACGGTCGAGGACGAGGAGCCGATCCCGACCATGCGCGTCGACGAGAGGGCCGAGGCCGAGCAGGTGGCGCGGCTGGAGCGCGTGCGCCGGGAGCGGGACCCGGCGGCGGTCTCCGGGCGCCTGGACGAGCTGCGGCGGGCGGCCGCCGGGACGGCCAACCTCATGCCGCCGCTCATCGCCGCCGTCGAGGCTTACGCCACCGTCGGCGAGATCGCCGGCGCCCTGGCCGGGGTCTTCGGCGAGTACCGCGGCCCGGCGCTGGTGTGAGGAGGCGGCCATGGGAGATCCGGCCGCCGGCAGACCGAACGCCGGCTGTCAACCCCGGGAAGATGCGGGCGTCCAATCGGTGATGCAGGCCGGTGTCATGCCCTCGCGGGACGACGATCTTTCTCAGGATGACGGGGCTCTGTGCCGCAGGGCGCAGGGGGGCGACCGGGAGGCCTTCGGCGAGATCGTCCGCCGCCACCAGCGTCTGGTCTGGATGGTCTGCCGCCAGTACGTTGGCGTGGACGACGCCGACGAGGCCGCCCAGGACACCTTCCTCAAGGCGTACCTGAAGCTGGGGACCTACGACGGGCGGGCGAAGCTCTCCACGTGGCTGGTGCGGATCGCCATCAACACCTGCCTGGACCTGCTCCGCAAGCGGGGCCGCCGGGCGCCGGTGGTGGACGACGCCGACGACGACCCGGCGGTGGCCTGGGTCCCGGACGATGGCGCGGACCCCGAGCGGCGGGCGATCCAGAAGCAGGCGGTCGCCCGCCTGGCCGAGCTGGAGCGCTCGCTGCCCGAGCGGCAGCGGGAGATCTTCCGGCTTCGCTTCTACGCCGAGATGGACGTCGGCGAGATCGCGGAGGCGCTCGGGGTTCACGTGGGCACGGTGAAGACCCAGCTCTTCCGGGCCGTGCACCGGCTGCGTCGCGAGCTGGAGGCAGTGCGATGAACAGACATCTGACGGACGACGAGGTGACCCGGCTGGTGGCTGGGATCGACGCCGGGCCCGAGGCGGCGGCCCATCTGGCCTCGTGCGTGGCCTGCCGCCGGCGGGTGGAGGCGCTGACCGCGCCCATCGCCGGGCGGCGGGCTCAGCTCGAGGCCGGGGCCCCCGACTGGGACGCCCAGCGGGAGGCGATTCTCGGCCGTCTCGAGCCGGCGCCGGCGCCGGTGGTGAGGCTCAACCGTCACCGCTGGCGGCGGGCCGTGCTGGCCGCTGCGGCGGCGCTCGTGGCCGCGCTGGGCCTGTGGCTCAACGTCGGCCACCGGGCGGCGCCCACCCCGGGCCGGGAGTTGCACGTGGAGCAGATCCTCAACGAGGTGGACACGACTCTCGCCGACGAGAGCGTGCCCGGCTTCGAGGCCCTCGACCAACTGGTGCCGAGCCCGGCCCAGATTTCGGCCATGAGCGCGAACGGGCGTTCGTGAGCGTGGAGGCGACATGAAGAGAGTCGTTCTTGTCCTGTTGGCCGTGATGACCGCCGGCGCCGGGGTGACCTGGAGCGCCGGGTTCCGCATGCCTCCGGGGAAGTGGTGGGACAATCCCCGGCTGGTGCGCTACCTGGGATTGACGGCGGACCAGCAGCAGAAGATCCACGACGTCGTCTTCGATCATGCCGAGCGGATGATCGACCTCAACGCCGCGGTCAAGCGCGCCGAGCTTCAGCTCGGCGACCTCGCCCAGCGCGAGAGCTTCGACGAGCGGGCGGTACGGGCCGCCTTCGCCCGGCTGCAGGCGGCGCGGCAGAAGCTCGAGGCCGAGCGCTTCGAGCTCCTGATCGCGGTTCGCAAGCTGCTCACCGGCGAGCAGTGGCAGAAGCTCGTCCGCCTGCGCGAGGAGCTCCGGCAGCGGCGCCTGGAGGGACGCCGCATGCGGCCCAATACCCGCCGCCGGTTCGCACCGGCGCCGGGGGCCGGACAGCAGCCGCCGCTCCCGCGCTGACGGCGAGCTCGGCGAACGCGGTCCGCCCGGCGACGAGCGTTGGCGGGCGCAGCCGTTGGGAGCATCCTTGGCCCTGTCATGGCGAGGAGAGCGCCGAAGGCGCTCGACGTGGCCATCCCTAACAGGTCTGGAGCGAGCTACCCACTACTCCCTGGCGCGCTCCACACGTGATGAGGTCCCTTCGCTCTGGCCCTGGCGGGCCCTCGCTCGGGACGCCGTTCCACCATGGGCGGCGAAGCCGCCCGGTGTCACGGCGCTTCGTCGGGTTCCTGCGGAACCCTCCTCGCAACAGGCTCCTTCAGCGGGCGGAAGATCTACCCTTCCTCCCTGCGCTCGGCCCCTCCGCGGCCCGGAGCGGGATTGCCCCGGCCGTCCTTCCGCGCCCGCCCCCGCCCGCCGCAGGACCGTTCTTGGGAACATCCTTTGCCCTACCATGGCGAGCGTTGTCGTGCCGCGGTGGGGGCACCAGAACACGGACGAACAAGAATCCGCGCGCACTCATTGAAGTCACACGATGTCAATATGTTGCTCGAGTTCTTCCGGCGTTAGGGTATCCTTGTTGGTAGGGAGGCGCTTCACACCGCGGGCCTACCGGAGGATACGGAAGCAGCTGGCGGTGTTCAGGGGGCGCCGACGTCGAACGAGATCACCGACGCCGTCAAGCGGGCGTGCGGCCCGTGAGGGAGCGCGAGATGTTGCCGCCATGGCGTATCGTTTCCAAAGACGCGGCAAGGGAAGCGATCGGGGCAGCCGGATTGCTGGTCACTCTCGTTGCCCCCGTCCTGTCGGCGGGCGGGGCAGCCTCAGCTGCCGGGCAGGTCTGTGCTCCTCCCCACGGTGGGGCGAGAGCGATCCTGCAGCGAGCCCGCAGGCTGGCGGAACATCCCGGGCGAAAGAACGGCGAAGTGCACGTCGAGTACCGGGCTCGGCGGGGCGTGGAAACGGCCGTCATCTCCTCACCCAAGACGGCCTCCGCCGTCATGGCCAACAGCCTCGGCCCGGTCGTGAAGAGCGTTTATTATGCGCCCTCAGGACCTCCCCGGTTACCGTTCATGGAATGCTATTGGAACGCCGACAGGCTGCTCGCTGTTCTCGAGCGGCGCGATCTTGCATTGGAGCGCTGCGGAGCTGCGATGGGCGCGATCTGGGCCGGCGAGCGACCCGGGGAACTGGAGAAGCGATTGGCATACCTTGGACTGAGCCGGCAGCAGATCGGCTCACCCGCTGGCTGGTTGTTCGACGTCGATATCACGAGGACGGCGGCCGGACGACAGTACGCTAAATATTCCAATCGTTTCTTCAGCGTCTCCAGCAGCCGCTCCCGCGATGGGAGCTCGGTGGAGACGACGACGGCGTTCAGGAATCGTCTGTTTTCGGTGACCATCACCCGCACCGGTGACGGTTGGAGGTATACCGATCGGACCGGGCACCGGCAGGTCGTCACGTTCGGGAGAACAGTGGCCGGCGTGCCGGAGGCCGAGCCGGCGAAGGTCGTTGACGAGGGTGGGCCGGTGGCCGCGGTAAAGCGTATGGATGACGGACGATTGTCCTCGATCGTGGTCGGGAGGGTTGCGCGGGTCACGTACGAGTATGTTTTCCACGACGTCGCGGCCTGGCGGGGGGCGGTGACACGCGCGAGCGGACGAGACCCGTGCACGGGCACGCTCAAGGATCCGGCGGTGTGTGCCGGCATGGTCCCATGGACAGAAAAACGGGTCACGGACCTCCGCACCGGCCGCGTGATCCTGAGAGTCGTTCGCGCCGGGGTTTCGCCCGGCCACCCCGTTGCTGACAACGTTCGCCCCATCGAGGCGCCCGAGAGCGGATTCGGCGTACTCGTCGCCCCCGGGGAAACACCGGCCGACGGAGTGAAATGGGTAGTCTGGGATCCTGCGATCGGGGGCGCGCCGTACCTTGTCGCCATGGCCGGGGACGTCGGACGAGCGCTTGTCCCCAGCCCACCGGGCTGCAGCCAGCGATGGCGGTTGAGCTGGAACAGCAAGCAGGTCAACCGCCCCTCGACCATCGCGCCGGGGGAGCTCCCGGTAGATCTGGTTTACGCGCTGGTGCCCCTGGGCGAAGGTTATTCGACAAGATGGGTGCTTCAGTGGATGAACAACGGGGGCGGGTACGATAGGCTCCTGTTCGACGAGCACAGCTTCGTCATCGAGCTTTACGACGGCGGGTCACCCGTCTTTGGGTACCGCTCGATCCGGCTCGAGCGCGGCGCCGGGAATGCGCCTCCCGCCGATCGGTGAGGCAGCCGCGAGCTGTCGTTAGCCGCGGAGTGATCCGAGCGGCGGGTACCGGCAGCCCAGGCGACCGCTGCTGGACCTTTCCCAAAGGTTCTGAGACTATGGTTCAGCGCATGTCGCGCCGCGGGGAGCCGCGACGGAGCACCCCGGAGCCCGCTCCGGCCTGCGCCGGCGATTGACACGCCCCGCGCCGTGTGCTAGAAAAGCCGTTCCTGAGAGAGGTGTGTCATGAGCGACTATGCGATCGTGGAACATGGCGGCAAGCAGTACCGGGTCAGCCCCGGCGAGGAGCTCCTGGTGGAGCGCACCACGCCCGGGCTCGGCAAGGGTGACGAGCTGGTCTTCGAGCGGGTGATGCTGCTCAGCCGCGACGGCGAGGTGAAGGTCGGCGCCCCGACCGTGGACGGGGCCGTGGTGCGGGCCCGGGTGCTCATGCCCACCCGCGGCAAGAAGGTCATCGTCTTCAAGAAGAAGCGCCGCAAGGGCTACAAGCTCACGAAGGGCCACCGTCAGAACTACTACCGCGTCCAGGTGGGCGCCATCGAGGGGTGAGGATATGGCTCACAAGAAGGGACAGGGCTCGAGCCGCAACGGCAGGGATTCCCACGCCAAGAGGCTCGGCACCAAGGTGGGGGACGGCCAGCTGGTGACGGCCGGCTCGATCCTCGTGCGCCAGCGCGGGACCCGCTTCAAGCCCGGGATGTACGTCAAGCGCGGCGGCGACGACACGCTGTTCGCGGTGGCCGACGGCCGGGTGAAGTTCGAGAACCGCGGCCGCATGGGCCGTTTCATCAGCATCCAGCCCAGCTGATCCTCCCGCCAGCATCCGTTCCATCATGTTCATCGATTCCGCGCGCATCACGGTCGTCGCCGGCCGGGGTGGGAACGGATGCGTCTCCTTCCGGCGCGAGAAGTTCGTCCCCCGCGGGGGGCCGGACGGGGGTGACGGCGGCCGCGGCGGGGACGTGATCCTCCGGGTGGACCCCGGCTACAACACCCTCCTCCACATCCATCATCGGCGCATCGTCAGGGCGGAGAAGGGCCGGCCCGGGCAGGGCTCGAACAAGACCGGCGCCGGCGGCCGGGACGTGATCCTGCCGGTGCCGCCGGGCACGGTGGTCCGGGATGCCGCCACCGGCGAGGTGCTGGCCGACCTGGTCAAGGAGGGAGACGAGGTGGTGGCGGCGCGGGGCGGGCGCGGGGGCCGCGGCAACGCCCGCTTTGCCACCTCCACGAACCGCGCGCCCAGGCGCGCCGAGGAGGGAGAGCCGGGGGAGGAGCGGGAGCTCGAGCTGGAGCTCAAGCTGCTGGCCGACGTCGGCCTCGTCGGTCTTCCCAACGCCGGCAAGTCGACCCTGCTGTCCCGGGTCTCGGCCGCGCGCCCCAAGGTGGCGGCCTACCCGTTCACCACCTTGGAGCCCCACCTCGGGGTGATGCGGGTGCCGGGGGACGCCTTCGGCACCCTGGTGCTGGCCGACATCCCCGGTCTCATCGAGGGGGCGCACCGCGGGGCGGGGCTGGGGATCCAGTTCCTGCGCCACGTGGAGCGCTGCCGGGTGCTCGCCCACCTCGTGGATCTCGCCGATCCGGCGCCGGTGGACGAGCGGGTGGCGGCGATCCGCGCCGAGCTGGCGGCCTACGATCCGCCCCTGGACGGGAGGCCGTGGGTCCTGGTGGGGACGAAGATCGACGCCCTGGCCGGACCGCAGCGGGAGGAGGCCCTGGGCGAGCTGGCGGCGGTGGCCGCCCGGCTGGGCGTCGAGTGGACCGCGGTCTCGGCGGTCAGCGGCGAGGGGCTCGAGGCCCTGGGCCGGCTCCTGGCGAAGCTGGCCGCGGCGGAGGAGGTCTTTTCCTGATGCGACGGATCGCGGTTTACGGCGGCACGTTCGATCCCTTCCACCTGGGCCACCTCATCCCCACCGTGCGGGCGGAGGAGACCTTCCACTTCGACGCGGTGTACTTCGTGCCCGCCGGCCTGCCGCCCCACAAGAAGGAGGGCGAGCTGAGCCGGATCACCCACCGCCTGGCCATGGTGACGGTGGCCACCCTGCCCTACGAACGGTTCTACGCCGCCGACGACGAGGTCTTCGCCACCGGCGCCACCTACACGGTGGACACCGTGCGCCGCTACCGGGAGCGGTTCCCGGACGACCACCTCTACTTCCTCCTCGGGTCCGACTCCTTCTCCCAGATCGGCACCTGGCACCGCTGGCAGGAGCTGGCGGACCTGGCCCACCTGGTGGTGCTGCACCGGGCGCACATCTGGGGGGAGGCGCTGGAGGAGAAGGTGCCGCCCGAGCTGCTCGACCGTATCCGGGTGGTGGCGCCCTTCGAGGCGGTCCCGGATCCCGTGGGCCAGACGGTGTACCTGCTCGATCACGAGCCGTTCCCGATCTCGGCCACCTCCATCCGCGAGCGCCAGCGGCGGGGCCTGCCCATCCGCGAGCTGGTCCCGCACGAGGTCTTCACCTACATCGAGAAGTACGGCCTGTACCGCCATCTGGAGAGGGGGCCGGGGCATGCTCGGTGAGGACGTGACCCGCCTGGTCAGGGCCGCGGCCGACGCCGCGCTGGAGAAGAAGGCCTTCCAGGTGGTGGCGCTGGACGTCACCGACATGACCTCGCTCGCCGAGTCCTTCCTGATCTGCTCCGGCGCCCACGAGCGCCAGGTGGGCGCCATCGCCGAGGCGGTGCGCCGCAGGCTGCGCCAGGCCGGGCGGCATCCCCTGCACGTGGAGGGCGAGCGGCGCAGCCAGTGGATCCTGATGGACTACGGCGACCTGGTGATCCACGTTTTCACCGAGGAACGGCGGGCCTACTACGGGCTCGAGAGCCTGTGGAGCCAGGCCGGCAGGGTCGACCTCGGCCTGCCGCCGGCCGGCGGCAGGCCGTCGAGCGCGGGATGAAGGTCCGCGTCCTCTGGTTCGAGCGCTCCCGGGGGACGGCCTGCGGCGGGGAGGCCGCGACCTACCGCGAGCGGGTGAGCCGCCGCTGGGCGGCCGAGGACGTCCGCCTGCGCCCCGTCGGCGCGGGCCGGGAGGGCGATCCGCGCAAGGTGCTCCGGGCGGAGGCCGAGGCCGTGCGCCGGCGGACGCCGGCGGGCTGGCGCCTGGTGGCGCTCGACGAGCGGGGCGAGGAGCTCGACAGCCCGGGCTTCGCCGCGTGGCTGCGCGGGATGGAGGAACGGGGGGTGGCCGGCGTGGTCTTCGTCGTCGGCAGCGATCTCGGCCTCGACCCGGAGCTCGTGGCCGGCGCCGACCTCCGGCTGGCCCTGAGCCGGATGACCCTGCCCCACCGCCTGGCCCACCTGCTGCTGTGGGAGCAGCTTTACCGGGCCGTGGACATTCTCGGCGGTGGCGGGTACCATCGCTCGGGCTTACAATAGCCGAGACGGAGGTTCGACCCGATGAGGAAGCGCGAGCTCGAGCGTTACAAGAAGCGGTTGATCGAAAAGAGGAGCGAGCTGCTCGAGCGGGTACGGCGTGTGCGGAGCTCGGAGGCCGACCAGGGCGAGGAGAAGGCCGCGGACATGGGCGATCGGGCCCTAAGCTCGACCTCGAGGACGCTCCTGAACCAGCTCTCCGCCAGCGAGCGCGGCATCCTCAAGCGCATCGACAAGGCCCTCGAGCGGATGGAGGACGGCACCTACGGCAGGTGCCTCAACTGTTCGCAGAAGATCCAGAAGGGCAGGCTCGATGCGGTGCCCTGGGCGCGGTTCTGCATCGAGTGCCAGGAGAAGCTCGACCGGGGTGAGATCGAAGAAATCGACCCTTGAGCGGGCCGGGAAAGATGTCGCCTGAACGCGTCGTCCTGGTGGCTTCGAGCGACGACTACCTCCTCGAGGAGGCCATGGCGGCCGAGATCGAGGCGCTGGCCTCTGCCCTCGGCGGCGCGCCGGTGAGCGAGCTTCCGGCGGACGCGACGCCGGAGCTGGCCGCCGTGGAGCTCACCTCGCCCTCGCTCTTCGATCCGCAACGGGTGCTGGTGGGCCGCGATGTGCGCGGCTGGATCGGGGTCCGGCCCGCGCCCGGCGAGACCTCGGCGCGGGGCGGCGACCTGGAGCCCCTGATCGCCGTGCTCAAGGCCGGCATCCCCGAGGGCGTGGGCCTGGTGCTGGGGGCGGTGTGCCCGCGCAGGCCCTCGGGGCCGCTGGTGAAGGCCCTCCGGGAGGCCGGGCGGGTGGAGTGGATCTCCCTGCCGCCGGAGCCCAAGCCGTGGGAGGACGTGGCCTTCTCCCGCGAGCAGCTGGCGGTGCTCCGGCGGGTCATCCGCCGCGCCGCCGGGGACGCCGAGCTGGAGGAGGAGGCCGAGGCGCTGCTGCTCGAGCGGCTGGGCTTCGCCCCCCGCCTGCTCGCCCAGGAGGTGCGCAAGCTGGCGGCCGCCGCCGGCCCGGCCGGCCGCATCGGCGAGGACCTGGTCAGGCGGCTGGTCATTCCGGCCGGGGCCTCGCTGGAGGCGGTGCGGGACGCCGTCCGGGCCCGGGACCTGGCGCCGGTGATGGAGCTTTTCGGGAAGGCGCTGGCCGGGGTTCCGGTGCGCGACTGGCGCGGCCGCACGCTCTCCCTCGACGGCCTCGCCGTGGCCGCCGCCGGGCGGGCCGCGGGGCTCTTCGAGACCTTCCTCTACCTCCGACGGGCGGCCGCGGCCGCCGGCTGCGCGGCCGAGCTCGATCCCGCCGCGGTGTCGCGGGACCGCTGGTACCAGAGCCGCTTCCAGGGCCGCGGCAAGATCGGGGAGAAGCTCCTCGAGCTGATCCGGGACGACGAGCTCTCCCCCTACGCCGGGCGGCCCAAGCCGCCGTCGGCGTGGGTCCTCGGCCAGGACTTCATGGGCGCCGCTCGCTACGGCGACGCGGAGCTCGTGCGCGCCCTGGCCGCGGCGGGCGAGGTGGAGGCGGCCACCCGGGGCGATCTCGGCCTGGAGGCGGTCACCGCCTGGCTCGCGGACGTCCTGGGCGCTCCGGCGGCGGCCGGCGCCTGAGCGAGCACCGTCAGAGCACGTCGTCCCAGCCGAGCTCGGCGAGGCGGTTGACCACCGCCTTGACCCGCTGGGCCTGGTCCCTGGCAATGACCAGAACCGCGTCGGGCGTGGCCACGATGACGACGTTCTCGACGCCGGCGGCCGCCACCACCGGGCCCTCGCCGACGATGACGGTGTCGGCCACGTCCACGGCGAGCACCCGGCCGCGAATGACGCTTCCGGAGCCGTCCACCGGGAGCACGTCGGCCAGCGCCGGCCACGAGCCGACGTCGGACCACGCGAAGCCGACCGGGATGGTCCACCGGCGCCGGGCCCCCTCCATGATGCCGAAGTCGACCGAGGTGCGCGGGAGCCGCGGGTAGACCTCGGCGAGGACCCGGTCCGCGGCCGGCGTGCCCAGGGCCGGGGCGATGCGGCCGAGACCCTCGGCGAGGAGCGGGATCTGGCGTGCGATCTCGTCCAGGAGATCCCGGGCCCGCCACGCGAACATCCCGGAGTTCCAGAGGTACTCGCCCGAGGCCAGGTAGCGTCGCGCGGTGGCGGCGTCGGGCTTCTCCACGAAGGCGTCGAGCACGTGAATCCTGTGGCCGTCGCGCTCACAGCGCAGCTCGCCGAGACGGAGGTACCCGAAGCCCGTCTCGGGGCGGGTGGGCCGGATGCCGAAGGTCAGCAGGCCTCCCTCCCGGGCCACGTGCTCGGCCCCGGCGGCGAGGGCGGCCCGGAGGGCGGCCCCGTCGGGGATCACGTGGTCGGCCGGCAGCACGATGCACACCGCGTCGGGATCCCCGGCGAGGAGGGCGGTCGCGGCCAGGCCGACGCAGGCGGCCGTGTCGCGGCCCACCGGCTCGGTGAGGATGTTCTCCGGCGGCAGGCCGGGGAGGAGCTCCGCGGTGGCCCGCGCCGTGTCGGAGCCGGTGACGACCAGGATCCGCTCCGGCGGTACCAGGGGGGCGATCCGCTCGCAGGTGGCCTCCAGCAGGGTCTTGCCGCCGGCCAGGGAGAGGAGCTGTTTCGGCCGCGAACGGCGGGAGAGGGGCCAGAACCGGGTCCCGGATCCGCCCGCCATGATCACGGCATGAAGCACGGCGGCCTCCTCAGGACCCATCCGGCCCGTCCACCAGCCGGACGACGTCGGCGACGCGGGCGATGGTTCGAAATCCGTTGATGCCGAAGCGGCCGTCGCGGTCGAGGAGGACCGGGACGAGGCCGGCCCGGCGGGCGCCCTCGTAATCCTCGAGCGGGCTGTCGCCGACGTGGAGCACGGCGGCCGGGTCCACGCCGAGCCGGGCCACCGTGCGCCGGAAGATGGGGGCGGCGGGCTTCTCCACGCCCTCCAGGCTGGAGACCGAGATCACGGCGAAGAAGCGGGCCAGGCCGAGGGCGTCGAGCAGGGCGGGCAGGCGGCTGTCCCAGTTGGAGATGATGGCCAGCGGCAGGCCGCGACGCCGGAGATCGGCGAGGGTCTCCTCGACCCCGGGAAAGGTGTGCCAGACCTCGGGCCTGGTGAACTCGGCGTACAGCTCATCCAGGGCCTCCCGCCAGTCGGCGTCGTGACCGAGACGGGTGAGCACCTCGCGGACGAAGCCCCCCCACCAGGCCCGCTCGCCGCCGGCCATGGCGCTGTAGCGGTCGGTGCCGGGATCGGCGCGGAGCTGGGCCTCGGCCCAGACCCGGGCGAACACGGGACCCACTTCCTCGGCCGAGACCGGCCGGCCCAGCCGGCTGAGGACCCGGGCGTAGATGCCGGGCGGCGAGGGGCGGCACGCGAGCAGCGTGTTGCCGGCGTCGAAGGAGACGGCCGCCACCCGCATCAGCGTCGCCCCGCTTCCGGGACCCGCCTCCTGACGGCGTGCACGGACACGGCCGAATGGGTCACGGCGGCATTGTAGCGTGGATGGGAGCGGAACGGTGGGTGATTCAAATATGATAAGACATTCATAAAGTCTGAAAATTTCTCTGACGCGGACTTGACAGATACAGGCTCAGGTCCTATATTGACCGTGGAGACTGAAGAAAGGAGGACACGAGCCATGACCCAGTTGACCCGTTGGGAACCGATCCGCGAGATGGCGACTCTGACCGAGAGGATGAACCGTCTCTTCGACGAGATGTGGGGTCGGCCGCTCCGGCGCACGGGCGAGGAAGAGGCCATGATCGGCGCCTGGATGCCGGCGGTCGATGTCCTCGAGACGAAGGACGGTCTCCAGATCACGGCGGAGCTGCCCGGTATCGATCCGAAGGATGTCGACGTCACCATCGAGAACGGCGTCCTGACCATCCGCGGCGAGCGGAACTTCGAGAAGGCCGCCGAGGGTGAAACCTACCACCGCGTGGAGCGGGTGTACGGTACCTTCGAGCGTTCCTTCACGCTGCCGAGTTCCCTCAACGCGGAGAAGATCGAGGCGCGGTTCAAGAACGGCGTGCTGACGCTGACCATCCCGAAGCGGGAGGAGGCCAAGCCGAAGCCGATCAAGATCCAGGTGGAGAGCAAGTAACCGCGACACCGGAGGCACTCCTTGCGAGAAGGGCGGGCACGATCCGCCCTCTTTTTTTGTCCCCGGCCGGCGGCTCCCGGGCCCCCTTTTCGGGGGCGGATCTGGCATACTCCCCGAATGAGAGTCTGCAGCGCAGCCCTGGTCTTCCTCGCCCTCGCCCCGGCGGCCGCCGCCACGCCTCCGGCGAGCCCCGCGCGCCGGAGCCCGGTGGTCGAGGTGGTGCAGAAGGTGCGGCCGGCGGTGGTGAACATCAGCGCCCTGAGCATCGTTCAGGCCCCGCGACGCACCCTCTTCGACCAGCTCTTCTCGGATCTCTGGGGCGACGAGCAGCCGGTCGAGGAGGCCCAGTCCCTGGGCTCCGGGGTGATCATCTCCCCGTCCGGCTTCGTGCTCACCAACGAGCACGTGGTCGAGGGCGCCTCCCAGATCCGGGTCACCCTGGTGGACGGGCGGGAGCTCGACGCCTCCCTGGTCGGGTCCGACGTGGAGAACGATCTCGCCCTGCTCAGGCTCAAGCTGCCGCCCGGCGGGGCGCCGCTTCCCCACCTGGCGCTGCGCGCGCGGCAGGACCTCATGGTCGGCGAGACGGTGATCGCCATCGGTAACCCCTTCGGCCTCCAGTCCACGGTCACGGTGGGGGTCATCTCCGCCCTCAACCGGACGGTGACCTCGCCGCGTTCGGGGCGGACCTACACCGATTTCATCCAGACCGACGCCTCCATCAACCCGGGCAACTCGGGCGGCGCCCTGGTGGACATCGCCGGCGGCCTGGCGGGGATCAACTCGGCGATCATCGCCTCGGCCCAGGGCATCGGCTTCGCCATTCCCGCCCGGCGCGCCCGCCGGGTGGTGGACGACCTGCTCCGCTTCGGCCATGTCCGGCGCCTCTGGCTGGGGGCGGTGCTGCGCAGCGTCGCGGCCCGGGGCAGCCGGCCGGGAATGCTGCCCTCGGGAAGCCGGGGGGTGCTGGTGCGGCGGGTGCTGCCGGGCTCACCGGCCGCCCGCGCCGGCCTCCACCGGGGGGACCTGATCGTCGCCGTCGACGGCCGGCGGGCCTCCTCCCCGGCCCAGATCCGCACCGCCATGGCCTCGATGACGCCCGGCGGCCGGCTGCGCCTGACGGTGCTCGGCGCGGGCGGCAAGACGACGGTGACCGCGGTGGTGACCCAGCCCCCCCGGGACATCGGCGAGCGGATCTTCCGCCGCTACCTGGGCATGGAGGTTGGCGACGGCGCCCGCTGGGTGGTGGTGCGGCGCGTGATCCCGGGCAGCCCGGCGGCCAGGACCGGGATCGAGCCCGGCGACCTCATCCTCGCCGTCCACGGCCGCCGCATCTCGAGCGTGGCCGACCTCGACCGGATCATGGCCCAGGACCCCGACGCCACCTCGGTGCTCATCGTCCTCGGGCGCGGCAACTACGCCTACAACCTGACCTTCCCCCTCGATGAGTAGGCGCATCATCACCGGCGCGGCGGTCGCCGCGGCCGCCCTGCTGCTGGCGCTGCCGTCCGCCGCGGGCTCCTTCCAGGACGCGGCCGGCCGCCACCTGTCGGCGGCGCTCGAGGGCGGCCTCGAGCCCGTGGACGAGGGGCACCTGGCGCTCGCCTTCATGTGGCAGAAGGAGCTGGCCGACCGGGCGTGGGCCCTCACCGCCCTCGACCGGCTGGCGGCGGCCCGGCCCATGGACCCCCTCATGCGCGACGAGGTGCGGTCCCTGCGGGCGAGGTTCGCGGTGGCCGCCGGTCACATCGGGACCGCCCGGGAGATCTTCAGGGCCATGGGGGGCCTCGAGCGGTGGTGGGTGCGCGGTCCCTTCCCCGTCGGCGAGCTGGCCGATTTCAAGACCGCCGCCGTGTGGCCGCCCCGCGGCTCCCGCTGGCGCCGCGCGGCGGGGACGGATGCGTTGGGGTGGGTGCGGATCTCGGGCCTCGCCTGGCCCACCGACCGCCAGCTCGTGTACCTGGCGAGCACGGTGCGCAGCCGCCGCGACCGGCCGGTGGCGGTTCACCTCGGGGCGGCCCAGGTCGCCCGGGTGTGGATCAACGGACGCGAGTGCCTGACCACGCCGGAGCCGCTGCGGCGGGGCGAGGACCAGGTGACGGCCGGCGGCTGGCTGCGGCGGGGGAGCAACGTGGTGGCGGTGGCCGTCGCCTCGGAGCAGGGCCAGTGGTGGCTGCGGTTGCGCCTGACCGCTCCCGACGGCGGGCCGCTGTCGGGCGTGGTCGAGACCGGCGCCGAGCCGAGGCCCGTGGCGGCGGACCCGCGGCCGGCGCCCCCGGTCAGGGGTCTCGGCGGCGAGATCGAGAAGGCCCTGGAGGCGGCCCGGCCGGGGGCGGCCCTCGCCCGGGCCGCGTTCATGGTCGCCCACCGCCCGGCGCCGGTGGGCTCCGGGCGGATCCGCCAGGCGTGCCGGCAGGCGCGGGGGGACGATCCCGCCGGGGCGCGCCTGCTCGAGGCGCTGGTGACCGACGACCCCGGCGAGGTGCAGAAGCTGCTCGCCGGCGTCCTGGCCGACGATCCCGGCTCGGCCCCGGCCCGCCTCGCCCTCGCCCGCTGGTACCACGACCGGGACCTGGACGAACAGGGCCACGATCTGCTCGCTGGCGCCCGGGATCCGGCCCTGGCGGCGGCGGACCTGGACATGGCCGCCGATCGCTGGGGTCCCGTCGTCCTGCCCCGGTTGCGGCGCCTGGCCGCCGCCCACCGCGCCTGCCTGGCGGTCCAGCTGGCGTGGACCCGGCGGGCGCTGGACGGTCGGCGGTGGCAGGACGTGGCAACCGGGCTTTCCAGGCTCGAGAAGCTGGCGCCGGCGCGCCCGGACGTGGTGGAGCTGCGGCGGCGCCTGGCGCTGATCCGGGGCGATGCCGCGAGCCTGAAGCGGCTGGCGGAGCTGGGGATGGAGGAGGACCCCAACTGGCCCCAGGCGCGGATCGACATGGCCCGCCTGCTAACGGCGGAGGGCAAGCTGGAGCAGGCGGCATCCGTCCTCGGCGAGGGGTTGCGCCGCTGCCCGACCCAGGTCGACCTGCTGGCCGAGATGGTGCGCCTGGAGCACATGCGCGGCAACGACGCCGAGGCCCGAGCCCTGGTCGAGCGCCTGGTGGCCCTGCGTCCCCAGGACCGGAGCGCCAGGCGTTTCGAGAAGCTGCTCGGGGCGGCGGGCGAGGACGAGGGCTGGCGGCGTTCCGCGGCCCAGCTGCGGCGCCTGGCGGCCCGCCTTTCCGGAGACCGGACGGTGACGGTCCTCGAGCACCACGAGGTGCGCTTCCTGCCCGGGAACCTGACCCAGGAACGGGTGCAGCGGGTGCTGCGGGTGGGTGACGCGAAGCGGGCCGAGGCCCTGCGCCGGGCGAGCGTGGCCTACGTCCCCGAGCGCGAACGGCTGCGGGTGCTCGCCGCGCGGGTCCTCCGCCGTGACGGCGGGGAGAGCAGCGCCGACCAGTCGGACACGCCGCGGCTGGCCGATCCGGCGATCAACATGTACTACGACTCCCGGCTGCGCATCCTCCGCTACCCCGAGCTCGAGCGGGGCGACCTGGTGGAGCTCACCTACGTGCTCTCGGAGACGGCCGAGGCCAACGAGACCGGGCCGTATCGCGGCGGCATCCTGCTCATCCCGACCGACTACCCCATCCTGCGCGCGGAGGTTGAGCTGTCGGCGCCCAAGGACGCCGTGCCGGCCTGGGAGCTCGCCAACCTCGAGGGCGAACCGAAGACGACCACCGGCGGCGACGGCACGGTCCACCTGGCGTGGACGTGGACCGGCCTCCCGGAGGCCCCGCTGGACATCCCCGCCCCGCCGCCCCTCCTGACGACGCCGTACATCGCCTACTCGAACCACCCCAGCTGGGCGGAGCTGGGCGACTGGTACGCGCGCCACATCGCGCCCCGCGTCCGGCCCTCGACGGCGGTCGAGGAACGGGCGAAGGAGCTCACGGCCGGGATCGACTCGCGCCGGGACCGCATCGCCGCCCTCTATCACTTCGTGACCGACCGCATCCGTTACGTGGCCCTGGAGTTCGGCGAGCACCGCTTTCGCCCCTTCTCGGCGGACTGGGTGCTGACCCACCGCATGGGCGACTGCAAGGACAAGGCGGCCCTGCTCGTGGCCCTGTGCCGGGCGGTCGGGATCCCCGCCGAGGTGGTGCTGGTGCGGACGGCGGATCTCGGCCCGGCGCGCTCCAGGCTCGCCGTGCTCGAGGACTTCAACCACGCCATCGTCTATCTGCCCGAGGACCACCTGTGGCTGGACGGCACCGCCACCGGCTACGACCCCTTCCGGCCGCCCGGCCCCGACCAGGGGGCCTGGGTGCTCGTGGTGCGCGGCGCCGAAAGCGCATTGCAGACGATCCCGGTCACCGGCGTCGGCGTTTCGCGGACGGAGATCACGCTGGGGCCCTCCCGCGACGGCTCGGTCCCGGTGTCGGTGCACGCGGTGGCCACCGGCGACGCCGCGGCCTCGCTGCGGGCGGCCTTCGCCGGCACCCGCGACCCGCAGCGCTTCGCGCGCTGGCTGCAAGGGCTCTTCCCCGGGGCCGCCCTGGAAGGTGAGCCCCGGGTGACGATGCCCCCGGGCCGCGACCCGGCGACCATGGAGCTCGCCGGCGAGGTGCCGCACACCGCGCTTCTGGGCGAGGGGGGGGTGCAGGTCTTCCCGGGCTCCTTCCCGCTGCTTTCCCGGCTGGCCCCGACCCCGAAACGCTCGACGCCGCTGCTGTTGCCCACGCGCCCGGACGTGGAATGGACCCTGACCGTAAGACTGGGCCGCGCGCCGGGGGCCCTGCCCCCGGGCGTCGACGAGAGCGGACCCTTCGGCTCGCTCAAGGTGACGGTGGAGCCGCTGCCCGACGGCTACCGGATCCACGGCCGGTTCCATCTCGAGCCCGGCCTGGTGCCCCCGGACCGGCTGGCCGGTCTGCGGTCGTTCCTGCTCGCCGCCTCACGCACCTTCGCCCGGCACCTGGAGGCGCCATGAGACGCCTGGCCGCGATGCTCCTCACCGCCTGCGCCCTGGCCGCGCCGGCCGCCGCCGGCGGCTTCATGGAGGTCTTCCGGGCCGACGCCGCCCTCGACCTGGCGTCCGCCCGCAAGGCCGCCCTGGCCTGCGTCCACGATCACCCCGAGAGCGCCGACGCGGTGGCGGTGGCCGCCTGGTGGCTCGACAACATCGAGGTCATCCCCGAGCCGGACGAGATCCTGGGCGCCGCCGGCCCCGACCCCGACCCCGAGCTCGGCTTCGTCCTTGCCCGGATCGAATCCACCCTCCTGCGGCGGCCGCCGCGCGGTGTGCTCGCCACGGT
>CAZXXL010000018.1:0-24386 GCA_964644635.1 uncultured Thermoanaerobaculia bacterium
CCGCGGCGCGGGGCCCGGCCCGATGGCGAGGACGGCGATGATGGCGCCGGCGAGCAGGGCGCCCAAGGCCACGGCGACGACGATGCCGGCCGGGGGCAGGTGGAGGCGGCGCCGGCGCGGCGGCGGGAAGACCGGCGGCGGCAGGCCCTTCTCGCGGGCCTCGCGCTCGGCGGCCTCCTGGCGGGCGCGGCGCAGGGCGTCGTTGATGAGGCTCACCGCCGCCCCCCGAGCTCGCGGATGGCCCGCCGCACGTGGCGCCGGCGCAGGATGTCCTCACCGTCGGCGAAGCCGGCCAGCAGGGTCATGTCGCAGACGCCGTTGATCAGGCGCGGCACGCCCCGCGACCAGCGGTGGATCGCGCGCACGGCCCACGGCGAGAAGGCGGGGCGGCCGTTGGATCCGGCGACGGCCAGGCGGTGCTGGATGTAGGCCTCGGTCTCGTGGCGGTCGAGGGAGCCGAGGTGGGTGCGGACGGTGATGCGCTGGGCGAGCTGGCGCAGGGCGGGGGTGTCGAGCTTCTCCCGGAGCTCGGGCTGGCCGACGAGGACGATCTGCAGCAGCTTGCGGTCCTCGGTCTCCAGGTTCGAGAGCAGGCGCACCTGCTCGAGGAGCTCGCGGTCCATGTCCTGGGCCTCGTCGATGAACAACACGACGTCCTCGCCCGCGCGCAGCCTGTCGAGGAGGAAGGCGTTGAGGCGCTCGTTGAGGCGGACGCGGTCGTTGCCGCCGGCGTCGAGGCCGAGCTCGGTGAGGATGGTCCGCAGGAGCTGGATGCCGGTCATCACCGGGTTGAGGACGAGGGCGGTGTGAAAGCCCTCGCCGAGCTCCTGGAGGATCTTGCGGCACAGGGTGCTCTTGCCCGCCCCGACCTCGCCGGTGAGCTGGATGAACCCCTTGCGCTGGGTGATGCCGAAGAGCACGTGCTCGAAGGCCTCCCGGTGCTGGCGCGAGAAGTAGAGATACCTCGGGTCGGGGGTGATGTTGAAGGGAGCCTCCCGCAAGCCGTAGAAGTCGAGGTACATGATGCCTTTCGCGTCGCCCGGGCAGCGCCCCGATTCTACGCCAACCGGCCCCGCGCCGGGCGCCGGCGGGTGGGGACAAAAAGGGAGCGGGCGCATCGCCCGCTCTTGATCATCGAAAGAGAAGGCCCGGCTTCTGACGGCCGGGCTCGTGTCGTCCGGTCAGGCTGCCTTGATCTTCTTGATCTCCTCGATCATCGCCGGCACGACCTGGAAGAGGTCGCCGACGACGCCGTAGTCGGCCACCTTGAAGATGGGCGCGTCGGGGTCCTTGTTGACGGCGACGATGATCTTGGAGGAGCTCATCCCGGCCAGGTGCTGGATGGCGCCGGAGATGCCGTTGGCGATGTAGAGGGTCGGGCTGACCACCTTGCCGGTCTGCCCCACCTGGTGCGAGTGGTCGATCCAGCCGGCGTCCACGGCCGCGCGGGAGGCGCCCACGGCGGCCCCCAGGAGGTCGGCCAGCTCACGCATGAGGGCGAAGTTCTCGGGGCCCTTGAGGCCGCGGCCGCCGGAGACGATGATGTCGGCCTCGGCCACGTCCAGCTCGCCGCCCTCGGCCGCCACCAGCTCCTTGACCAGCGCCCGGATGGACAGGCTCAGGCCGTCCAGCTTGACGACCTCGGCGCTGCCGCCGGAGGTCTCCGCGGCGAAGACGTTGGGCCGCAGGCTGATGACCTGCGGGGTCTTGCCGGCGGTGTCCACGGTGGCGAAGGCCTTGGCGGAGTACACCGGGCGCTTGGCCACGAAGGTCGAGCCGTCGAGTTGGAGGCCGGTGACGTCGGCCAGGCCGCCGACCCCGAGCTTCGCGGCCACCCGCGGGGCGAGGTCGCGCCCCATGGCGGTGGCGGAGAAGAAGATGGCCGCGGGCTCCATCTGCCTGGCGGCGGCGATCACCGCCTCGGCGTAGCCCTCGGCCGAGTAGAGCTCGAGGTTGGGGTCGTCGGCGACGAAGACCTTCGCCGCACCGTAGTTGCCGAGATCCGCCGCCAGGCCCTCGACGCCGGAGCCGGGGAGGACCGCGGCCACGTCCCAGCCGGCCGCGGCGGCCTGCCGCCGGGCCTCGCTCAGCGCCTGCAGCGACGCCTTGCGGACGGATCCGTCACGCTGCTCGATGAAAACAAGGATTCCAGCCATGCTCGCCTCCCCTAAATGACCTTGGCCTCTTCGTGGAGGAGCTTCACCAGCTCCGCCGCGGCGGCCGCGGGGTCGTCCTCACCCTGGATGATCTTGCCGGCCTGCTTCTCGGGCGGCAGCTCGAGGCTGCGCACGGAGTAGGTCGCCTCGGGGCCCGCCAACGCCTCCTCGTCGAGGCCGAGGTCAGACACCTGGAGCTTCTCCACCGGCTTGCGCTTGGCGGCCATGATGCCCTTGAGCGCGGCGTAGCGCGGCTCGTTGAGGCCCTTCTGCGCCGTCAGCACCGCGGGCAGCGGCGACTCCAGGACCTCGTGGCCGCCCTCGACCTCGCGCTCGGCGACGATGGCGCCGTCGTTCCACTCGACCTTGACCACGTTGGAGATGTGGGGCAGGTCGAGGAGCTCGGCGAGCATCGGGCCCACCTGGGCGTTGTCGGTTCCCACGCCCTTGACGCCGAGGAGGATGACGTCGTACTCGCGGTCCTTGATGGCCGCGGCGAGCACCCGGGCGATGGCGTAGCTGTCACCCAGGGTGGCCTCACCGCCGACGATGTGCACGGCGTTGTGGGCGCCCCGGGCCAGGCACTCGCGGAGCCCCGCCTCGGCGCGCTGGGGGCCGTAGGTCACCACCGTGACCTCGCCGCCCTTGGCCTCGGTCACCTGGAGGGCCTCCTCCAGGGCGTACTCGTCGTACGGCGAGACGATCCACTTGATTCCGGTCTCATCGATGTGCTTGCCGTCGGCCCCGACCTTGATGATCGTAGCCGTGTCCGGAACGTGCGTCATACACACAATGCATTTCACGGCGAACCTCCCGCTGTGGATTGGCACGGGCCCCGGTCACTGAGTGAGCCCTCATTCACCGTCCGCAGTATAGCAGACTGAATGGTCATTCACCAGGCCGGCGGACCGGGCGAGGAGGAAGTCTACCCTCCTCGCCCTCCTCATGGTAGCGGCGGATGGCGCGGTCGTAGGCGCTCATGACCTCGTGGTAGGTGAGCAGGCCGAGCAGCCGGGAGGGCGGCGGCCCCTCGAGGACCGGGATCACGGTGACGTGCGCCGAGGTGAAGCGGCGGATGGCGGTGTGGAGGTCGTCGTCGAGGCCGAGGAAGACCACCGAGGAGGCGTCCACGCCGAGGTCGTCGGCGACCAGGAGCGGCCAGACCTCGGGCGTCGCCACGACCCGCCGCACGTCCTCCATGGAGAACATCCCGATGAGGAAGCCGTCGTCGCCCACCACCGGGAAGTACTCCTGGTTCGACTCCGTGGCCAGCTCGAGCACCTTGCGGAAGGGGGTGCCGGGGGCGACGGTGATGACCTCGCCGCCCGGCTCGAGGACGTCGCTCACCCGCAGCTGCTCCAGGATGTCGATCTGGAACTCCCCGACGTGGGTGGGCGAGTCCACGCGGCCCGGGACCTGCTGCTCGTAGATGGTCACGCCGCGGGTGAGCAGGAAGGAAACCGAGCCCACCAGCATCATCGGCGCCAGCAACTGGTACGACCCGCTCATCTCGGCCACCAGCACCAGGGCCGCGATGGGGACGTTGGCGACCCCGGCGAAGAAGCCGCCCATGCCGACCAGGACGCAGGCCTCGGGGGCCGGTGTGAAGAGCGGGGCGACCCGGGCGCCGAGCTCGGCGAAGACGGCGCCGGAGATACCGCCGATGATCAGCGACGGCGCGAAGACGCCGCCCGAGCCGCCCGAGGAGATGGTGAGGGCGGTGGCCAGGATCTTGGCCGGGAGCAGGAGCAGCAGGAGCTTGAGCGGCAGGTTGTGGTCGAGGGTGAGCTGGAGCCAGCCGTAGCCGCCTCCCATCACCTGGGGGATGGCCATCGCCAGCACGGCCAGCATCAGCGCGCCCACGCCGGGACGGATCCATGCCGGCCCCGGCAGGCGCAGGAAGAACAGGTCGCGCATGCCGTAGAAGACCTTGACGTAGACGATGCCCACCAGGGCCAGGCCCACCCCGAGCACCAGGTAACCCACCAGCTCGGCCGGCTTGCTGAAGACCGCCGGCGGCGAGCGGAAGATCGTCCCCCAGCCGGTGAACGAGGCGTTGACCACGTAGGCGACGATGGAGGCGATGATCGAGGGGATCAGCGCCTCCGACTCGTACTCGTTCTCCGAGTAGAGCACCTCGATGGCGAAGAGCGCCCCGCCCAGCGGCGCCCGGAACATGCCGCCGATGCCGCCGGCGACGCCGGCCACGAGCAGGATCCGGCGGTCGTTGGCGGACAGGCCGAGCAGGGTCGCCAGGTAGCTCGCGAACCCGGCGCCCACCTGGGCCACCGGCCCCTCGCGGCCGGCCGAGCCGCCCGAGCCGATGGTGAGGATGGAGGCCAGCAGCTTGATGGGAGCGACCCGCTTGCGGACCATGGACCGCTCGCGGTGGAAGGCGTGGATGACGGCGTCGGTCCCGTGACCCTCGGCCTCCGGCGCGAACGTCTGCACCAGCCAGCCGACGATGAGGCCGGCCACGGGCAGGATGATGAGGAAGACCCAGGGCCGGGTCGGGGCGTGCCAGTCGCTCGACGAGTGGGGGCCGTGACCCGGGATGAGCGCCCCGGCCAGCTTGACGTGCAGGAGGTGCGACAGGTGCTCGACGCCCCAGGTGAGCACGGCGGCGCCCATGCCGGCGACGATGCCGATGAGCGCCGCGAGGAGGAGCCAGCGGCCGAAATCGTAAAAGTGCAGCCGTCCGACGAACAGCTGCACCCGGCGGATCACGGCCGCGACGGAGATCCCGTGTAAAGTGTGTTCGCCGGGCGGGTCAGCGTGGGATTGGGGCCCCGGAGCCGCCCCCGTTCCTCCCCGGTCAGAATCCGGAGCCACCATGGCGAGCTACCGCATGGCGCCGACCACCAGGCAGGCGTTCGTGCCTCCAAACCCGAAGGAATTCGTCAGAGCCACGTTGACCGGCATCTCGCGCGCCTCGTGCGGCACGTAGTCGAGGTCGTTCTCCGGCTCCGGGTCGTCGAGGTTGATCGTCGGCGGGATCACGCCGTTGGCCACCGCGAGGACGCAGACCGCGAGCTCGAAGCTGCCCGCAGCGCCGAGCAGGTGGCCGGTCATCGACTTGGTCGAGGAGACCGGGACCTTGTAGGCGCGCTCCCCGAAGACCCGCTTGATGGCCAGCGTTTCCACGCGATCCCCGTGCGGCGTGGAGGTGCCGTGGGCGTTGATGTAATCGACGTCCTCGGGCCCGATCCCGGCGTCGTCGAGGGCGCTCTGCATGACCCGGACCGCGCCGTCGCCGTCCTCGCACGGCGCCGAGATGTGGTAGGCGTCGGAGCTCATGCCGAAGCCGAGCACCTCGGCCAGGATGGGCGCGCCGCGGCGCCGGGCGTGCTCCAGCTCCTCCAGGATAATGATGCCGGCGCCCTCGCCGATGACGAAGCCGTCGCGGTCCTTGTCCCAGGGGCGCGAGGCCCGCTCGGGCTCGTCGTTGCGGGTTGAGAGCGCCCGCATGGAGGCGAAGCCCGCCACGGTCAGCGGCGAGATCACCGCCTCGGAGCCGCCGGTGATGACGGCGTCGGCGTAGCCGTTGCGGATGTAGAGGAAGGCGTCGCCGACGGAGTAGGCCGAGGTCGAGCAGGCGCAGCAGGTGGCCGAGTTCGGGCCCTTGGCGCCGGTGCGGATGCTGATCAGGCCGGAGGCCATGTTGATGATCGCGCCGGGAATGAAGAAGGGCGACACACGCCGCGGACCCCTTTCGAGCAGCCGCTGGTGGGTGCGCTCGATGAGGGGCAGGCCCCCGATCCCCGAGCCGATCACCACGCCGACACGCGGCGCCTCCTCCTCGGTGATCTCGAGCCCGGAGGCCTCCAGGGCCATGTCCGCGGCCGCCACCGCGAGGTGAACGAAGCGATCGAACTTCTTCACCTCCTTGTGGTCGATCCACCGGCCGGCGTCGAAGTCCCTGACCTCGGCGGCGATCTGGACCGGCAGCCCGGAGGGGTCAAAGTGGGTGATGCGCCCCACCCCGCTCCGGCCCTCGACCAGCCCCTGCCAGGTGGACTCGGTCGTGTTGCCCAGCGGAGAAACCAGGCCCAGCCCGGTCACCACGACCCGGCGCGTCAAGTCACGCCTCCACGTGCTGCTTGAGATAATCGACGGCGTCGCCGACGGTGGCGATCTTCTCGGCGGCCTCGTCCGGAATCTCGATGCCGAACTCCTCCTCGAGGGCCATCACCAGCTCGACCGTGTCCAGGGAGTCGGCCCCCAGGTCGTCGACGAAGGAAGCCTCCGGTGTCACCTTCTCCGCATCCACGCCGAGCTGCTGAACGATGATCTCCTTCACCTTGGCCTCGATATCCATGACTCTTCCTCCTCGGTTTCGTTGGCTCGCGACGAGCCTGTACGTGATAACACACGGCTCTTCCCAGCGCAAGGCCCGGCCCCCGCCGGGCGCGATGCGGCGAACCCGCGCCGATGATCGCTTGACTTCGACAGAAAAGAGGAGTATCCAGCCAATAACGGCCTCAATTGGCCGAGGAACCGGGAGGGCAGGAATGGAATCGTACATGACCGCCAAGGAAGCAGCCGAGTATCTCAAGCTGGCCGAGCGGACCCTGGTCCGGCTGGCCCACGAGGGCAAGATCCCGGGCGTCAAGATCGGGGGCCAGTGGCGCTTCCGGCGGGCGCTGCTCGACGAGTATCTGGACACGCTGGCCGCCGCTTCGGTCACCCACAACCTGCCCCAGGCCGGCCAGGTGACCGACGCGCCCATCCAGGAGATCTTCCAGAAGGAGAACATCGTCCCCGAGATCGACGCCAGCGACCGCAACGGGGTCATCCACGTGATGGTCGAGCACGTCACCAAGCAGGGGCTGGTCAAGGATCCCGCGTGGTTCGAGGCCGCCCTGCAGGCCCGCGAACGCCTGGTCCCCACCGCGGTGCCGGAGGGCGTCGCCTTCCTCCACGCCAGGCGGCGCTCGCCCGACAAGTTTCCGCGCCAGTTCATCGCCCTCGGCCGCTCGCGGGAGGGCGTGATCTTCGGCTCTCCCGACATGGGCAAGACGCACCTGTTCTTCCTCCTCGCGCTGCGCAACGACGCCCTGCACCTGAGGTGGCTGTCCCGGCTGGCGTGGATCGTCCGCAATTCCGGGCGCATGGCCAGCCTGGTGGAGGCCGACACCGTGGACACGCTCTACAAGGCCCTCGTCACCGCCTGCGACCTGCTGCCGCGCTCGCTCCAGCCCACCCGCCTGCCCGTCGGCCGGTAGCGCGCCCGGCGCAGGACCGTCCGTGGGGAGGACCGTTCTCCGTGACGGTGTCCGATCGTGAGGGGATTGCTTCGTCGGGTTCCTGAGGAACCCTCCTCGCAATGACACCGCGGGGGGTGTCGGGCGACCGCACCACTCTGTGTCATGGCGAGGTGGCGTAAGCGCGCGAAGCGGAGCTTCGCTTGCGCGCACGCCACCCCGAGGAGCGAAGCGACGAAGGGGACTCGGCGCAGCCCGGCGACGTGGCGATCCCTGACAGCTTCGGAGAGCGCTGGCCAGTGCTCCGTCACGGTGTCCAATCGTGGGGGGATTGCTTCGTCGCTTCGCTCCTCGCAATGACAAGGCTGGGGAGGAGCGCGCTGCCCAGTGCTCCGGGAGGCGCTCCGGACGTGATGGGATCCCTTCGCTCCGGCCCCGGCGGGGCGCGCAGAATGTAGAATGTCCTCATGAAGATCGCCCTCATCGGCAGCCACGGGGTGGGCAAGACGACCCTCTGCTTCGAGCTCGCCGCCCGGCTCAAGCGCCGCGGCCTGGACGTGGACATCGTGCGCGAGATCGCGCGCAGCTGCCCGCTGCCCATCAACCAGGAGACCACCCGGGAGGCCCAGGAGTGGATCCTCCACTCCCAGATGGCCGCCGAGATCGAGGCCGCGGCCCGCCACGAGATCGTCCTCTGCGACCGCGCCGTGATCGACAACTACTGCTACATGGTGCACGCGGTCGGCAGCTCCCCGGAGTGGGAGGGCATGCTCGATCACTGGCTCCCGACCTACGACCTCCTGGTTCACGTCCCGATCTGGGCGCGGCCGGCGTTCGACGGTGTGCGCGCGGTGGAGCCCGGCTTCCAGGAGCAGATCGAGACCCTGCTGGACGGCATGCTCACCGCGCGCGGCCTCAACCCCATGCGCCTGGAGCCGGCCGACCACGATCTGTGGGGACGCCAGATCCTCGACCAGGTGCTGCCGCGGCTGGAGCCGACGCTGCCGCTGTTTTCGGCCGAGGAGCTCGAGCTGTGAAGGACCCGGGGCACGGCGCCGCGCGGGATCCCCACCGGCCGGGGCGGGACCCGGATCCGCGGACGGCCGAGACGGCGGCCCGCATCACCCGGGTGATCGACGCGTCGGTGGAGCAGCTCTGGGCCACCATCGAGTCCCTGGAGCGGATCCAGCCGCGCAACGTGGAGCGCTTCCGCGTCTCCCTCTTCGGCTCCTCCCGCGTCGAACCGGACCACCCGCTCTACGCCGCGGCCCGCGACCTGGCCGCGCGGCTGGCGGCGGCGGGGTGCGAGATCGTCACCGGGGGCGGCGCCGGCCTCATGCAGGCGGCCAACGAGGGCGCCTCGCGGGGGGAGATCACCGGGCCGACCGACGCCGGCGGGCTGCCGGTCCGCCTGGTCGCCGGCTCGGAGGTGCGGCCCTTCGTGGAGCGGGTGTACCGCCACCGGACCTTCTTCTCCCGCCTCCACCACTTCGTCCGGCTGTCCTCGGCCTTCGTCGTCTTTCCGGGCGGCCTCGGCTCCACCCTGGAGGCGATGATGATCTGGCAGCTCCTCCAGGTCCACCACCTGCCCCCGGTCCCGTTCATCCTCTTCGGCGACCACTGGGACGGGCTCCTCGCGTGGGTCCGCGACGCCGCCGTCGGCGGCGGCTTCGCCGACGAACGGGATCTGGAGCTGCCGCGGCGGGTCGACACCGTGGACGAGGCGCTCGAGATCATCCTCGAGGCGCTGCGGACGTTCCGCCCCACCCCGTCCGGCTGAGGGGGTCCCGTCGCTTCTCGCGAGGACACGGAGAGGGGTTGCGAGGCGTTCAACGAAGCCCTTGCCCCTGTCATCGCGAGGTGGCGTAAGCGCGCGAAGCGGAGCGTCGCTTGCGCGCACGCCATCCCGAGGAGCGAAGCGACGAAGGGGTCTGCCCACCCGAGGAGCGAAGCGACGAGGGGAATCCCTACGTTGCACTTCCCCCTTCTTGTCATCGCGAGGAGCCGGGCGCAGCCCGGCGACGCGGCGATCCCTAACAGCTCTGGGGCGCGCTGCGGCCTTCTCCGGGGCGGTGTCCAATCGTGAGGGGATTGCTTCGTCGCTTCGCTCCTCGCAATGACACACGGGGGCGGAGCGCGCTGCGGCTTGACGAGCGGCGCCGGAGGATGGATAATATGGGTGACCGGTCACCCATATTCTTGACGACCGGTCGCCGGGAGGGACGCCCATGCCGCGCCTGGACGCCGACGCCAGGGCCCGTGTCCGCGAGCGGCTGCTCGCCGCGGCAGCCGAGCGCTTCGCGGCCGACGGCTTCGACGCCGCCAACATCAACACCATTTCCCTCGCGGCCGGCCTCGCCAAGGGAACGGTCTACAACTACTTCGCGAGCAAGGAGGAGCTCTTCGGCGAGGTCGTCCGGGCGGCGTGCGAGCGGGCGGTCGGCCTTTCCGCGCAGGCGCCCTCCGGGACCTCGATCCGGGAGCGGCTGCGCGCCCTGGCGGCCGCCGACGTCCAGGTGCTGCGTGAGCAGGAGGCGTTCATGAAGGTCCTGGTGCGGGAAGCGATGAGCTTCTCGCCCCGGACCTACCCGGCCATCCTCACCCACCTCGCGCCGTACCTGGACGCCGTGAGCGGAGCCCTCCGGGAGGCGGCGGCCGCCGGCGAGATCCGCGACGACCTGCCGCCGGAGCGGCTGGCGCTCGTCTTCGTCGGCCTCCTCGCCCTCCTGTACGGGCAGCACTGGGGCGGCGGCGGGGCGTGGCCCGCGCTCGAGGACGTGCCGGAGCTCGTGGTCACCCTCTTCCTCGACGGCGCGGGACGGCCGCAGCCGGGCTCCGGAGGCGGCGCGTGAGCAGCTTCGTCTTCATGAAGGTGCTGGAATCGGCTCCGCACCGCTACGACCGCGGCATGCGGCTGCTTTCCCTCGGCCGCATGGAGCGCCTCTACCGGGAGATCGCCGACGCGGTGGCGGCCCCCGGCCGGCGGATCCTGGACATCGGCTGCGGCACCGGGGGGATCGCCCTCGCCTGCGCCGCCCGCGGGGCGCGGGTGGTCGGCATCGACAGCAACCCGGAGATGCTCGAGGTGGCGCGCTCCAAGCCGCCGCCGCCCGGGACGCCCCCCGTGGAGTGGCGGGAGCTCGGCGTGGCCGAGATCGAGGACGCGTTCGAACCGGCGGCGTTCGACGCGATCACCGCCGGCCTCGTGCTGAGCGAACTCGCCCCGCTGGAGCGCGACTACGGGCTGCGGATCGCGCTCTCCCGGCTCCGGCCGGGGGGCCTGCTCGCCGCCGCCGACGAGGCCGTTCCGCGGGGGTGGGCCCGCCGCCTGCTCTGGCGCGGCGTCCGCCTCCCGCTGGTCTGCCTGACCTACCTCCTCACTCAGAACACCACCCGGCCCGTGGCGGACCCGGCGCGGCTCGTCCGCGCCGCCGGCTTCGCCGACGTGCGCGAACGCCGCCTCGGCTGGGGGGAGATGGTGCTGGTGACGGCGCGCCGGCCACAGGAGGGATCGTGAAGCTTTCCGCGGCCGCAGGGGCGCTCCGCGACACCGTGCTCCGCATGTTCCCCCACCCCGTCCCGGCCGGGCTGATCCGGATCGGCGACCCGGGACGCACCTCGCCGGTGCTCCTGACCTCGAACTTCGCCCTCACCGTCCGCCGGCTGCGGCGGGTCCTCGCCGGGCGGGACGTCTGGGTGCTGGCCGCCGACACCCACGGCATCAACGTCTGGTGCGCCGCCGGGGGCGGCCACCTGACCCACCACCAGGTCATCGCGGCCGTCCGCAGCACCGGGATCGGCGATCTCGTCGACCACCGCGAGCTCGTCCTGCCCCAGCTCGCCGCCACCGGCGTCGAGCGGCGGCGGATCACGGCGGCGACCGGCTGGAGGTCGCGCTGGGGTCCGGCCCGCCTCGAGGACCTCCCCGCCTTCCTCGACCGTGGCCTGCGGGTGATCCCGCGCGAGCGGCGCATGCGCTTCCCGCTCCGGGAGCGGCTGGAGATGGCGAGCCTGTGGGCGGTGTGGACGGCGCTGATCGAGGGCGGCGTCTTCACGCTCGTCGGCGGCTGGCGGGTCGGGATCGGGGTGGCCGCCCTGGTCCTGCTCACGGTGACGGGCATCTTCGCCGCCCTCCCCCGCCTCCCGGTGCGCGGGCCACGGCGCTGGCTGACCTACGCCGGCGGGGCCGCCGTGGGCGCCGGCATCGGCTGGGCCGCCGCCCTGGCGCTGGGAGCGGCCGCCACCGGGCGCACCTTCGCTCTCGAGGCCGCCGCCGCCGTCATCGCCATGGCCGTGCTCTCCCTCGACCTCGCCGGGACCACGCCGTGGTACCCGAGCACCATCAACACCTTCCGCAACACCGCCCGGATCGACCTCGAGGCCGGCCGGTGCACCTTCGCCGGGGACTGCGTGCAGGTCTGCCCGGCCGGCGTGCTGCACCTCGACGGCCGCCTGCACCGGGTCCGCATCGCGCGACCCGGCGCCTGCCTCCAGTGCGGGGCATGCATCGTGCAATGCCCCAGCGACGCCCTGCGTTTCCGGTACCCGGACGGGCGCGTCATCACGCCCGCCACCATCCGCGCGACGCGGATGAACATGCTCGGGCGCCGGACCGTCGGCGTCGGCCCGCCGTCCTGACCCCACCCCGGAGCGCGGGTACAATCGCCGCGGAGGTCTCCAGATGAAGCGTGCCGCCCTGCTCGGATGCCTGCTCTTGATGCCGGCCGCAGCGCCGGCCGCCGCCGCGGCCGTCCATCACCAGCTCCGGGTCCGGCTCGATCCCGCCGCGCACACCATCCGGGTGGTCGACCGGCTGATCCTCGACGGGGCCGTGAAGCCGGACCGGGGCGGCGCCTTTCGCTTCCTGCTTCACGCCGGGCTTCACCCCGAGGTGACGACGCCGGGCTGGACGCTGGAGAGGCTGCCGGGGACGCCGCCCGGCAACTTCCTCGGCATCAACGCCGCCAGCGAGACCGCCGGGGACGTTCCGCTGGCGGGCTACCGCCTGCTTCCCGCCCCCGGGGCCGGCCGGACGGTGGAGATCCGCTACGGCGGGACGATCCACCACCCGCTCGCCACCTCCGGCCGGGAGTACCAGCGCAGCTTCTCGGAGACGCCGGGGCTGATCGGCGATCGGGGCGTGTTCCTGGCCGGGACCAGCTTCTGGGTGCCCACCTTCGGCGACGGCCTGGTGACCTTCGAGCTCGAGGTGGACGGGCTGACGCCGCCCTGGGACGCGGTCAGCCAGGGGGAGCGCACCAGCCACGAGACCGCGGCGGGCGGCGCCCGGACCGTCACCTGGAGTTGCGCCAGTCCCCAGGAGGAGATCTACCTGGTGGCCGGCCCCTGGCACGAGTACGACGCGACGGCCGGCAAGGTGCGGCTCTTCGCCTTCCTGCGCGAGGCCGACGCCGGGCTCGCCGGCCGTTACCTGAAGGCGGCCAGGCGCTACCTCGAGCTTTACGGCGGCATGCTCCCGCCCTACCCCTACCCCTCCTTCGCCCTGGTGGAGAACTTCTGGGAAACGGGGTACGGAATGCCGGGCTTCACCCTCCTCGGCCCCCGGGTGATCCGTTTCCCGTGGATCCTGACCTCGTCCTACCCGCACGAGCTGCTCCACAACTGGTGGGGCAACTCGGCCTACGTCGATTTTTCGGGCGGCAACTGGTGCGAGGGCCTGACCGCCTACATGGCCGATCACCTCTTCGCCGAGCAGCAGGGCCGGGCGGTCGCCTACCGCCGCGCAGCGCTCAAGAAGTTCTCGGACTTCGTTCGCGGCGGCAAGGACTTTCCGCTGTCGAGGTTCGAGAACCGCTTCTCGGCGGCCTCCGAGGCGGTGGGCTACGGCAAGAGCCTGATGCTCTTCCACATGGTCCGCCGGGCCATCGGCGATGAGGCCTTTCTGAAGGCGCTCGACCGGTTCTATGAGGCGCACCGCTTCCGGCGGGCCGGCTTCGCCGACCTGGCCGCGGCCTTCAGCGAGGTCTCCGGCCGGGACTGGCGTCCCTTCTTCGCGGCCTGGACGACCCGGACCGGCGCGCCCCGGATCGAGATCGCCGCGGCCGCGGTGAAGCCGCCGCCGGCCCCCGGCCGGGACTGGGAGGTGACGGTCGAGCTCCGCCAGGCACAGCAGGAGGCGCCGTTCCCGGTGGAGGTCCCGCTGGCCCTCACCACCGCCGCGGGGGGCGCGCCCGTGTGGCGGGTCCTGCCCTGCCCCGGCCGCACCTGCCGGGCCGTGATCCACTGCCCGGCCCGCCCGCTGCGCCTCGACGTCGACCCGGCCTTCGACGTCATGCGCCGCCTCGATCCCCTGGAGGTTCCGCCGGCCCTGTCCACCCTCTTCGGTGCCGCCGACGTCACCTTCGTGCTGCCGGCGGCCGCGCCCGCCGCCGAGCGTGCGGCGTGGCGCTCCCTGGCCGCCGCCTGGGCCGGGCCGCACAAGCCGCGGACGGTGCTCGATGCCGATATCGCCGCCCTGCCCGCGGGATCGGCCTGGGTCCTCGGCCGGGAAAACCGGTTCGCGCCCGCCGTGACCGATCGCCTGCGGGCCCACGGCGTCACGAGGACGGCGGACCACATCGAGGTGGCCGGCCGGAGCTTCGCGCTCGCGACCACGTCGCTGGTTCTGGTCGCCCGCGGGGCCTCGCCCGAGGAGGCCGTCGGCCTGGTGACGGCGGCCCCGGCGGCGGCCATCGCCGGGCTCGCCCGCAAGCTGCCCCACTACACCAGGTACTCCTACCTCGCCTTCACGGGAACGGCCCCGGACAACGTGGCCAAGGGCATGTGGCGGCCCGTGGGCTCGCCGCTGGTCAGGAACCTCGGCGGCGGTCCCCTGCCGGCCCTCGAGCTACCCCGCCGGCGTCCCCTCGCCGAGCTGCCGCCGGCGTTCGACGCCGCCGCCATGCGGGCCACGGTGGACTTCCTCGCCTCGCCGGAGCTCGCCGGCCGGGGGCTGGGCACGCCCGGCCTTGCCCGGGCCACCGCCTTCGTCGAGAAGAAGCTCGCCGCCACCGGCCTCGCGCCCGCCGGCGCGCAGGGGTATCGCCAGAGCTGGCGCTGGACCGGCGGCCGGACCCCCCACGAGATGACGCTGACCAACCTGCTGGCCGAGAAGCCGGGGACCGATCCCAATCTCGCCGCGCACCCGGTCGTCGTCACCGCCCACCTCGATCACCTGGGACGGGGCTGGCCCGACGTCCGCGCCGGCAACGAGGGAAAGATCCATCCCGGCGCCGACGACAACGCCTCCGGGGTCGCCGTTCTTCTCGCGCTGGCGCGCGCCTTCGCCCACGAGCCCGCGCACAAGAGGCCCATCCTGTTCGCCGTCGTCACCGGGGAGGAGGCCGGCCTGCTCGGTTCCCGCCACCTGGCCGCCTCCCTGGCCCCGGACCACCTGCCATCGGCCGACGTCAACCTCGACACCGTCGGCCGCCTGAAGGAGGGGCGGCTCTACGTGCTCAACGCCGACTCCGCCCGCGAGTGGCGTTTCATCTGGATGGGCGTCGGCGCCACCACCGGGGCGCCGGTGACCATCGTCTCCGAGCCGCTGGACGCCTCGGACCAGGGCGCGTTCCTGGAGCGCGGCGTGCCCGCCGTGCAGCTCTTCACCGGCCCGACGCCGGACTACCACCGGCCCACCGACACGCCCGAAAAGATCGACGCCGCCGGCATGGCCACCGTGGCCGAGGCCGCCCACGAGGCGATCGCCTACCTCGCCGACCGCGTCGAGCCGCTGACGGCCACCATCGGCGGGCGGACGGAAAAGGCGCCCGCGCGGCCGCGAGCCCATCCGCGGCGGGTCAGCCTCGGCACCATGCCCGACTTCGCCTATCGCGGGCCGGGGGTGCGCGTCCAGGCCGTGCTCCCGGGCTCGCCGGCCGAGAAGGCCGGGATCCGGCCGGGCGACGTCATCACCGCCGTCGACGGCCGGCCGCTGGCCGGCCTGCGCGCCCTCTCCGAGGTGCTCAAGGCGCACCGGCCGGGCGACGAGATCGCCGTCACGGTCGCCCGCGGCGCCACGCCCCGCACCCTCCGGGCGGTGCTCGGCGAGCGGTAGCCGCCGTCAGGGGCAGTCCCACCCGGCCGGGGGAATCTCGGTCGGCACGGCGTACAGGAACTCGGCGTCACCGGTGCCGTCCGGATTGCCGTCCACCTTCGACACGTAGGCCGCGAAGTAGCTGGGATCGGTCTGGCACGGGTCCGGGGTGACGTCGGCCGGGTCCAACCACAGCTCGACGGTGATCGGCCCGGCCACCTTGCCGATGCCGAGGCTCGAGAAGAGCCTCTGGATCCCCGAGGCCCGCGGGATGGCCCACTCGTCCTCCTTGAGCACCGTGCCGTCGGCGGCGAGGAACCGGAAGTGGACCGTGATCGGGTTGAACGAGAGGTTGACGATCCCCAGGTTGGAGCGGAAACGGTCGTCGTTGCGCGCTCCCACGATGGTGGATGGGGTCGCGGAACCGTTCCACAGCAGCTGGTTGCCCGCCACGGTCTGGCCGTACGTCCCCTCCGGGCTTCCCGTGTTGTACGTCCGGCTGGTGACGATCATGCTGGAATCCGCCGGGTTCTCCGGAAAGTACTCGTCGCTGCAGGTCACGTAGAGGAGCCCCTTGGCATTGCCGGTGACACCGAACCTGGAGCCGAGGACGTCCTCGATGAGTGTCGTCTTGTGTGCGCCCACCGGGAACGTGACCGGGAACGTCCCGCCCCAGTCGTTGTCGCGTTCGAACGGGAAGAAGGCCATCCCGACCGTGATCTCCCGGTCCGTCAGGTTGTGGATCGTGACATCGGTGACCCACCACGTGGGCGGGATCCCCTGTCCCTGGTTGTGCGCCACCACGGGAAGCACCGAGGCCTCCCCCCGTTCCTGGGCTCCCGCCGGCCCGACGGCCAGCACGGCGGCGCAGACCGCCACGAGCAGGAAAGCGCGTCGCATCGTATCCTCCCTTGTCCTGGTTTCCTGATCTCAATATGCAGCCGGTCCCGGCCGCTGTCAACGCGCCCCGGCCCGGGGGTCACCGGGACGTGTCCACCTCCCTGCTCGGCGCGGTCCTCCAGGCGGTCGTCTCGGCCGCCGCCACGGCCCGATCGTGAATCGCGAACTTCTCTGCGTTCTTTGCGCCTTGGCGGTTCCACGCTCCGTCCGCCGGCGCCCCCTCCGGGCGGGATCAACTCCGCAGGGAAGCCATGGCCGCCCGGTAACCCTCGAGGATGCGCAGAATGTCGGCGGCGTGGGGCGTGGCGAAGCGGTAGGTGATCTCGCCCGAACGGTCCTCGTGGAAGACCGACGCGTCCACCGTGATCTCGAGCACCGAGGGGCCTTCGAGCCTGAGCGCGAGGCTGGCCAGGCGGGGGTCGTCGAGCCGCACGTTGAGGATCCGCCGCGAGCGGGCGTAGGCGATCACGCGCCTGCCGGTGAGGACGATGGCCCCGCGGGCGGAGCGGACCTTGCGCACGAACCGCTTTCCCGGCGCCCTGTAATCGCGGTAGTGAACCGTGATCCGGATCCCCTCCTCCATGAAGGTCGTCCCCTCGGCCTGGAGCGTCTCCCGGACCACCGGCGGGACCCGGCCCACCCCGAACAGCCAGTAGACGAGCGGCCTGCCCACCGGTCAGCTCCCCATCCGTCTCCCCGCCCGGTCCAGGCGCTCGGTGGACGTCACGGCGCCGCCGGCGTCCCTGTGGTACCGGACCTCGACGGCGCCGTCCGCCAGCGGATCGCGGTAGAGGCTGCGCACGACCCGCCCGTTCTCGTCGAGCACGTGCACGGCGAGCAGCGTCTTGCCGGACCAGGTCTCCACCCGCACGGGCGTACCGTCGTGGAGCACGAGGCGGTTCGCGGCCGCCGGTGCGGCCTTGGGGGCGGCGCGCACGGGAGCCGGAGCCGCCGGGTCGAACGCCGCCAGGGGCTCGACCTTCCACCCAGGCGCCACGGTAGTCTCGGTGGACACGATCTCGGGCTCCAGGAGGGCGGCGCAGTCGACGGTGGCGCCGTCCCGCTCGACCCGCATGTCGAACCGGTCGCCCCAGCGCAGCCGGGCCAGCGCCAGCCGCAGGTGATGGATGTCCGCGAACGGCCGGCCTCCCAGGTCGACGACGCGGTCGCCCTTGCGCAGCCCCGCCGCGGCGCTCGCCGTGTCCGGCCACGCCCGCTCGACGACGATCCGCCCGTCGGCCTCCGCGAGCTTCAGGCCGATGCGCGGCACCGCCTCGACGCCGCCGTGGTTCGCGAAGACGCCCACCACGTCGGCCAACGACCGTGCGAAGAGGGCCGGGGGGCCCGCGCCGGCACCGGCGGCGTGAGCACCGCCGGGCATGGGATGGCCGTGGGGCTCCTCCCCGGGCGGCTCGGGGGCGGGCGCCGTCACCGGGCAGAAGGTGGTGACAGCGATGTCGGGCTCGCCCCGGCGGGCCAGCTCCTCGTGAATGCGGCGGGCGATGCCGAGGCCGTAGGCCACGTGGCCCGTGCCGACGATGACGACCATGGCGCCGCCGGGCGGCAGCTTGTCGAGGATCGAGCGGGCCATGACCACGTCCCAGGCGCACTGGGCGGCGTACATGCGGGCCAGCCACTCGCCCGGGAGCATGGCCACGGTGTCGCCGAAGTAGCGGCGGATGAGGTAGTGGTGCTGGGGGGAGCCGCCGGTGTCCACCGGGCCCACCTGTGCCTTCTGCTCCGGGCTCAACCCGACGAGCCCCTTGCGGCTGACCGTGCGCGGGATCTCCCGCGGCACGTTGAGCCCGGCCACCGGCAGGCCGTGCTCCCTCGCGGCCTCCATGACCGGGGCGTAATACACCCAGTTGTAGCCGCCGCGGTCGTACCAGTGCGAGGCCAGCAGGAAGTCATCCCCGCGCAGGGTCCCGGCCGTCCACTTGGCGAGGACCGCGTCGTCATTCCGCTGGAAGAACTCCATGCCCAGCACGAGGTGGGGCAGCCTGCCGGCGAGACCGGCCAGGATCCGGGCCTGGAGCTCCTTCTCGTCGAGGTTGGTGTGATCCTCACCGAGCAGGATCACCCGGCCCCGGGCCAGGGCGGCCACCGCGGCGTCCAGGTCGACGATCTTTCCCGACCGGCAGTCCACCAGCTGACCCGCGCGGGCCGCGCCCTCCAGGTACGCGAGATCCGGATCGCCCAGGGGCAGCCGGTCGAGATCGCCGGCGAAGGCTCCGGCGACCACCAGGCCGACCACCGCCGCCATCCACGCGAGCTTGAAACTCATCGGGTGCCTCCCCGCATACCGTACCAGCACCCGCGCCGCCGGAGAAGCAAACCCCCCACGGACGGTCCTGCGCCGGGCGCGGCGGGCCCCCCTCACGGTCGAACCCCTCGGCGGAGCACCGTGGAGCGCGCTCCAGCGCTGTCAGGGATGGCCACGTCGGCCGGCTCCGCCGGCCTCCTCGCCATGACAAGGGAAAGGGTGCTTCCAGACGCCTCGCATTGCCCGAATTGTCATTGCGAGGAGCCGGGCGGAGCCCGGCGACGCGGCAATCCCCTCACGATTGGACAACACCACGGAGAAGGTGGTTCCCACGGACGGTCCTGCGCCGGGCGCGGCGGGCCCGGAGCGGGCATGGCGACGGTGTTCCGCCGCAGGACAATCCCCGGGCCCGGCCGTGTTTACTGGGGACGGCGAATCGATTAAGGTAACGGTATGAACGGGCCACAGGTGATCTGGCGCCTCGGCCGATGGATCGGCGCCCACGGCACGGGCATCATGCGCCTTTCCTGGGCCGGCGGCTCCCTGGTGCTCCGGGTCGCCCGGGGCAAGGTGGTCGGCGCGGAGGGCCCGGACCCCGGGCTGATCGCCTCCCGTCTCGGTGGGAAGACCGCCGGCAACGCGGACCTGCTCGCCGAGGCACGGGCCGTGGCGCGGGCCATGGGCGTCGACGAGACGGAGGCGGTGGCGACCGCCAAGGCGGTGGTCGAGGAAGCCGTCCGGTCCTGGATCCTCGATCCCGGGCGGAGCCTGGACGTGGAGGACGAGGCGGTCGAGGCCGGCGGAGGTCCGACCATCTCCCTGCCGCACGCCCTGGTCGAGATGATGCTCGCCGGCGACGGCGACGACCTCGCCTCGATGATCCTCCCGGACCCCGGGGTGCTCCTGCGGCGCAGCCCCGGCTTTCTGGAACGGTACGCGTCGCTCCGGCTGGCCGAGGAGGCCGACCTCATCGTGGCCAAGGTGACGGGCCAGAGGACGGCGGACGAGATCGCCCGGCGATCGCCCCACGGCCCGGGCGAGGTCCTCCGCCTCCTGGCGGCGCTGGTGATCGCCGGCCTCCTCGAACCCGTGCCCGTGGCCGCCGTCGCGCCGACGGACATTCCCCTCGACCCGACCGCCATCACCCCGGCCGGCCCGCCGCGACGGCTGCGCTTCGCCTGGATCGTCACCGCCGTCATCGTCCTCTGCCTGGTGCTGGCCGCCATTGCCTGGACGGTGATCGGCCACAGGAGTCGCGGTCCCTCCTCGTCGGCCCGCTGGGGCGTCGTGGTCGACAGCGGCTGCCGGCCGCGCGACCTGCAGAGGATCCTCCAGGCCGCCGGCAGGCATCCGGCGGAGCTGATCGCGCAACGCCAGGATCGGCCGGACGGGGAGGCGTGCTGGGAGCTCGTCTGGGGCCGCTTCACCTCGCGCGGCGAGGCGGAGGCGGCCGAGGCGTCGGTCCCCAAGAGCCTTCTCCACAAGGGCTTCAAACCGGTCGTCGTGAGGATCACGGCGGCCCTGCCCACCTCGCCGGGCGGGGAGTGACCGGCGTGTCCACGAACGGTCCGAGCCGACAGGACGGCCGCGGCGCCAGGCCGCTCCCGGAGCTCATGGCGACCATCGTCCACGGCCGGTCGACGGGCATCCTCGGCATCACCGACGGGTCGATCCGCCGCGAGCTGCTCTTCGTCGACGGTGAGCTGCGCGCCGCCCGCTCCAGCAGCGAGAAGGAAAAGCTCGGCACGTGGCTGGTCCAGAAGGGGCTCATCTCCGAGGACGAGAAGGCCCTGACGCTGCTTAAGCAGGGCGCCGCCGAGGCGCCGCCCCTGGGCCACCTGCTGGTGGAACGCGGGTGCGTCGACCAGGAGACCCTCGAGCGCGAGCTCGAGGAGCTGGCGATGACGATCATCCGCCGATCGGTGTCGAGCCCCCGCGCCGCGGCCGAGCTCATCGAGGGCCGCACCAGCACCCAGCCCGACACGCTCCCGAACCTGACCACGCAGCAGCTGCTGCTGATCGCCGCGCGCGAGTACCGGGACACGGCGGCCATCCGCGCCAGCCTGGAGCCCCTGGAGCAGCTCGCCTGGCCGAGCACGAGCCTGGACACGTTGCTCACCGAGCTCGACCTGACGCCGAAGGAGGCTTACCTGATGAGCCGCCTGAACGGCCGCCACACCCTGAAGGAGCTGTGCTCCATCCTGCCCATGAGCGAGGACGAGATCCTGGGCACGGTGTACGCGCTCCGGATCGCCGGCGCCATGGCCGTGGGCATGTCCTCCGGGGAGGACCCCCTGCCGCTGCGCACCGGCTCCTCCCAGCCGGTGGGCTCCGGCGAGCACATCGCCGTCGTCGACGAGGACAAGCTCACCGACGACCAGCGCGCCGAGCGCATGCGGATCCGCCAGCTGGCCGAGCGCTGCCTGCACATGGGTCACTACGACGCGCTGGGGTTGGACCCCTCCGCCAGGTGGGCCGACATCGGGCGCGCCTGGGAGAAGATCCACCTCGAGTTCAATCCCGAGCGCTCGTCCGAACCCCACCTCCGCGACCTGCGGCCCGAGCTCGCCACCATCGTCGATCGCGCCCGCGAGGCGTACGACGTCCTGTCCGACCCCGCCGCCAGGAAGCGGTACGACCGCGTGGTGGCCTCCCTCGTCGAGGAGGGCCGCGAGGCAGCCGGGCACACGACGCGCCCCACCAGCGCCCGGGCCCGGGCGGAGCTGGTGGAGGCGAACATCAAGCGCGCCCAGGAGCTGGTGCACGACGGCGAGCCCTACCTGGCCATCAAGCTCCTCGAGCAGGCCTGCGACATCGATCCGCGGCCGGAGGCCCTGCTCCAGCTGGCGCGCCTGCTCATGCGCAATCCGTTGTGGCGGGGCAAGGCGCTGAAAACCATCCGCCGGGCCATCGAGGTCGATCCCAACTCCTCCGACGCCTGGGTCGAGCTGGCCGAGTTCTGGCGCCGGCGGAGGGACTCAGAACGCCAGAGGAAGGCCCTGGAAAAGGCCCTGGCGGCCGACCCCGATGACGCCAGGGCGGCCCAGATGTACCAGCAGATGCTGGGGCAGCGCGAGCTCGAGCGCCTCCTCCGCCGGGCCCGCAGCCGCCAGCGCTGAGGGCCGCCGGGGGGCCCGCGCCCGGCCATGCCCTACCTCGTCGACGGCAACAACCTCATGCACGCCCTGGGGGAAGGAGGAAGCCGCGAGACCGTTCGCCGCCTCACCCTCGGCCTCGCCCACCGCGAGCGGCTGAGCGTGACCGTGGTCTTCGACGGGCCCCCGCCGGCCGGCGTGCCCGAGACCGAGCACCTCGGCCGGGTGAGGATCGTCTACAGCGGCCGGGCCAGCGCCGACGACGTCATCGTCCGTCACCTCTCCCGCACCCGGCAGCCGCGCGACTGGACGGTGGTCACCGACGACGCGGGTCTGACCCGGCGCGCGCGGGCCGCCGGCGCCCGCACCCAGCGCCTCGGCCGGTGGCGGGAGAAGGTGTCCGCCGCCGGCGCGGCGCCCTCCGGGAAGGACCGGGAGCTTTCTCCCGAGGAGATCGCGGAATGGGAGGCATTCTTCAAGGCCCGGGACGGGAACGGCTCCGGTCCGGGAACGGAATGATGCTAGAATCCGGACCGGCCCGGAGCACGGGCCGCCCCACGGAGGACACCCATGAGTGACGTGAAATCCCTGCTCGAGTCTCTCGGCATCAAGGACCTCAACCCCGGAGCCTGCACGGGCGAGTGGATCACCTCGCCGGGCGGGCGGGAGCTCACCTCCTTCACGCCCATCGACGGCTCCCCGATCGCCAAGGTCGTCCAGGCCGACGAGGCGGCCTACGAGAAGGTGGTCACCGCCGCCGAAGAGGCGTTCAAGACCTGGCGGATGATGCCCGCCCCCCAGCGCGGCCTGATCGTGCGCGAGCTCGGCGACGCCCTCCGCGAGTCGAAGGAGGCGCTCGGCCGGCTGGTCTCGCTGGAGATGGGCAAGATCCTCTCCGAGGGGCTGGGCGAGGTCCAGGAGATGATCGACATGTGCGACTTCGCGGTCGGGCTGTCGCGGCAGCTCTACGGCGTCACCATGCACTCCGAACGCCCCCGCCACCGCATGTACGAGCAGTGGCACCCCCTCGGCGTGGTGGGCATCATCACCTCGTTCAACTTCCCGGTGGCCGTGTGGGCCTGGAACGCCGCCGTGGCCGCCGCGTGCGGCGACACCATGGTCTGGAAGCCGTCCTCGTCGACGCCGCTGACGGCGATCGCGGTCCAGAACATCGTCAACCGGATCATGGACCGCCACGGCCTGTCCGGCGTCTTCAACCTCGTCATCGGTCCCGGGTCGGTCGTCGGGGAGCGCCTCATCAACGACCGCAGGATCCCGCTGGTCTCCTTCACCGGCTCCATCGAGATGGGCCGCCACGTGTCCGAGACCGTCGCCCGGCGGCTGGGGCGCTCCATCCTCGAGCTCGGCGGCAACAACGGCGTCATCGTCATGGACAACGCCGACCAGGACCTGGCGCTGCGCGCCATTCTTTTCGCCGCCGCGGGTACCGCCGGCCAGCGCTGCACCACCCTGCGCCGCCTCTTCCTCCAGAAGGGGATCGCCGCCAGGATGACCGAGCGCCTGGTGAAGGCCTACCGCAGCATTCCCATCGGCGATCCGCTCGACCCCGGCACCCTCATGGGTCCGCTGGTGGACGAGGCGGCCGTCCAGGCCTACCTCGCAGCCCTCGACCGCGTCCGCGAGCAGGGTGGCGAGATCATCTACGGCGGCAAGCGGATCGACCGGCCGGGCTTCTACGTCGAGCCCACCCTGGTCAAGGCCCATCCGGGCATGGAGATCGCCCGCGAGGAGACCTTCGCGCCCATCCTCTACATCTTCGAGTTCGAAGAGCTCGCGGAGGCCATCGCCCTCCACAACTCCGTCGACCAGGGACTCTCCTCCGCCATCTTCACGTCGAACCTGTACTCGGCGGAGACCTTCCTCTCCCACGAGGGCTCGGACTGCGGCATCGCCAACGTCAACATCGGCACCTCCGGCGCCGAGATCGGCGGCGCCTTCGGCGGCGAGAAGGACACCGGGGGCGGGCGAGAGGCCGGATCCGACGCCTGGAAGGCCTACATGCGGCGCCAGACGTGCACCATCAACTGGGGGCACGAGCTGCCGCTGGCCCAGGGCGTCCACTTCGACGTCGAGGCCTGACCGGAGGCCCGGCCGGCGCCCGCGACGTTTGACACCCAGGCTCGTTTTTGCTACAAAGCCCTCCCGCGTGGGGCCGTAGCTCAGTTGGGAGAGCGCATGAATGGCATTCATGAGGTCGAGGGTTCGATTCCCTTCGGCTCCACCAACTTCCTTCAATCGCCGTAGGCGCTCCAACGCGTTGACGCCCGCTCCATCCATCCCAACGCAAACCAGGTCATCGTCCCGGGGGGGCCTGTGGGTGGGCGTACGCCGCCAACGGATCATTTCCGAACGCGCTCCAGCGCTGTCAGGGATCGCCACGTCGCCGGGCTCCGCCCGGCTCCTCGCGATGACAGAGCAAAGGGCTTCGTTGAAGGCCCTCCACCCTCTCTCCCTGTCATTGCGAGGCGCGAAGCGCCGAAGCAATCCCCTCACGATTGGACACCGTGACGGAGCCGTGGGCAGCGCGCTCCAACGCTGTCAGGGATCGCCACGTCGAGCGCCTCCGGCAGACCCCTTCGTCGCTTCGCTCCTCGGGGTGCCAGAGCAAAGGACTTCGTTGAACGCCTCGCACCCCCTCTCCCTGTCACCCCCTCTCCGTGTCATTGCGAGGAGGATTCCGCAGGAATCCGACGCGGCAATCCCCTCACGATC
>CAZXXL010000019.1:0-24214 GCA_964644635.1 uncultured Thermoanaerobaculia bacterium
ACAGGCGTGGTCGTAGGCGGCGAGGCCGGCCAGCGGCAGGATCGCGCCGGCCGCGACCCAGGGCAGCCGCCGCCACCGGCCCCAGCACGCGGCGCCGACGATGACGGCACCGACGAGCGCCGCCGGGTACTCGGAGACGGCGGCCAGCGCCACCGCGAAGCCGCCCGCCGCGAGGCCGAGCCGCCCGGCATCATCGTCCGGGCCGAGGAGCAGGAAGGCGCCGACGAGCAGCAGGGCGCCGGTCCAGGCGTGGGCGAAGAAGGTTCCGGCGTAGACGCCGAAGGCACTCGCGAACAGGAGCACGAAGGCGGAGCCCTCCGCCCCCAGCGCCCCCGGGGAACGCCGCTCGACCCACAGGCCGAGCAGCCACGCGGCGGCCACGGCCGCTCCCGACACCAGGACCAGGCGCACCCCCAGCAGCTGCGCCGCGAGCGGCGCCGCCGGGGCGAGCGCCGCCACCACCGGCACCGCCGCCCAGATCAGGCCCGGCGCCTTGTTGGAGTAGTGCCGCCCGTCCACCACCGAGACGTCGTCGATGAACCCGTACCGCTCCAGCTCGGGGTCGATCCGCCACTCACCCCGGGTGACGAAGGCGTGGGCGGCGTACAGCCGTGAGAGCTCGTTCGGGGACTGGAACCCCGGCCACACGGAGCCGAGCGCGGCGAGCTGCACGGCGGCGAGCACCAGCAGCAGGGCCCGGCGGCGTGCGGGGAGGCGTGTCGCGTGCATGCTGCGCCGCGATGATACCATCGGCGGCAGAAGAACCCGCGCCGCGACGATGCCCGCGGGCACCCGGCGCCGGCCGGGGCGGGGACGAGGACTGGAGAGGCACACCGGGTTGACGGCACGATCCCAACACCGCCTCGAGCGCCTGCGGCGCCTCGCCGAGCGCGACATCGGGCCCGGCGAGCTGGCCGCGGCCGTGGCCTTCTGCCGGAAGGCCCGGGTGGCGCTCTTCATCGTCGCCTACAACGCCGAGCGCCACCTGGCCGCCGTCATCGACCGCATCCCCGCCGCCCTGCTCCCGGTCCTGGCCGAGATCTTCATCATCGACGACAGCTCCTCCGACCAGACCTACCGCGTGGCCCTCGACATCGCCGGCGAGCACCCGGACGCCAGGATCCGCGTCTACCGGACCCCGTTCAACCGCGGCTACGGGGGGAACCAGAAGCTGGGCTACCTGTACGCCCTCCGCCGGGGCTTCGACTTCGTCATCCTCCTCCACGGCGACGGCCAGTACGCCCCCGAGTACCTGCCCCGGCTGATCACCGCCTGCGCCGACGACGCCGACGCCGTGCTCGCCTCGCGCATGCTCGACCGCCGGGAGGCGCTGCGCGGCGGCATGCCGCTTTACAAGTGGATCGGCAACCGCACGCTCACCGCCCTCGGCAACCGGCTCCTCGGCACCCGCTTCGCCGAGTTCCACACCGGGTACCGGGCCTACCGGGTGCGGTCCCTGGCCGGGATCCCCTTCACCGCCAACACCGACGACTTCCACTTCGACGGCGAGATCCTGGCCCAGGGCGCCCTCGCCCGCTGGCGGATCGTCGAGGTCCCGATCCCGACCTACTACGGCGACGAGATCTGCCACGTGCCCGGGCTCCGCTACGGGTTCCGCTTCCTCAAGTCCCTCCTGGCCGCCCGTCTGACGAGGATCGGCATCTTCTACCAGAAGAACTTCGACGTCGGCCTCTACGACGAGGAGGTCTACACCTACAAGCGGAGCCCCCGCTCCCTCCACCAGTGGGTGCTCAAGACCCTTCCCCTCGAGCCCGGCCTGCGCACGGTGGAGCTCGGCGCCAACCGCGGCCTGCTCAGCGCCGAGGTGGCCGCCAGGGTGGGCGCCCACGTGGCGGTGGACCGCTTCCGTCCGGACCGGGCCGGAGCGGCCGACGCCCGCGCCCTCGACCTCAACGGGTCCTTCTCGAAAGAGCTCGGACAGAGTGCCTTCGACCTCTGCCTGGCCCTCGACGTGGCCGAGCACCTGGCGAGCCCGGAGAGCTTCGCCGAGGAGATCTTCCGCATCCTCAAGGCCGGCGGCACGGCGGTCCTGAGCACGGCCAACGTGGCCTACCTTCCGGTGCGGGCGGCCCTGTTCTTCGGCCAGTTCAACTACGGCAAGCGGGGCATCCTGGACATGACCCACACCCGGCTGTTCACCATCGCCAGCTTCACCCGCCTGCTCCGCCAGAACGGCTTCCGCGTGGAGCGGGTGCGCGGCTTTCCACCGCCCTTCGTCGACATGGTGGGCTCCGGCCGCGGCTGGCGCTGGCTCGAGGCCGTGCACGCCGTCCTCTCACGCCGGCTGCCCCGGTTGTTCGCCTTCAACTTCGCCGTCGTGGCCACCCGCATGGACGACGTCGACGACATCCTGCGCCGGACGGTGGAGCCCGTCAGCAGCGCCCCGCGCCGGGACGGCGGCGACGGGAGCGCCGCACCGCCGCCAGGTCGGGCTTGAGACCGATGGGAACGAAGTCGATCCGCATGGCGTCCAGGTCGACCCGGGACACCCGCACGGTGAGCGGGTCCCCCAGCCGCCAGGTGCGGCCGGTGCGCTCCCCGACCAGCACGTGCCGCCCCTCGTCGAAGCGGTAGAAGTCGTCCGTGAGCTCGGAGATGTGGACCAGACCCTCGACCAGGAGATCGTCGAGCTGCACGAAGACGCCGAAATTCGTCACCCCGGTGATGTGGGCCTCCATCTCCTCGCCCACCTTGTCGCGCATGAACAGCACCTGCTTCCACTGCAGGGCCGTGCGCTCGGCCGCCTCCGCCCGCTGCTCGGCCTCGGTGCAGGCCGCGGCCAGCGCCTCCAGCCCGGGCACCTCGGCGGCCTCGGCTCCGGGCCTTCGCGCCCACAGCCGCCGCAGGGACCGGTGCACCACCAGGTCCGGATAGCGCCGGATCGGGCTCGTGAAGTGCAGGTAGCTGCGGGTGGCCAGGGCGTAGTGGCCCCGGGGCTCCGGGCTGTAGATCGCCCGGGCGAGGGTGCGCAGCACGAGGTACGAGATGAAGCGCTCGAGCCGTGTTCCGGCGACCTCGGCGAGCACCTTCTGGAGCACCGACGGCGGCACCCGTCCCCCCTCCCCGATCTCCAGCTCGAGGCCCAGCTCGCCGAGGATGCCCCCGAGCTCCGACAGCTTGTCCGGATCGGGACCGTCGTGGACCCGGTACAGGGTCGGCTCGCCGGCCTCCATCAGCGTCCTCGCTACGCACTCGTTGGCCGCCACCATGAGCTCCTCGATCAGCCGGTGGGCCTCGGTCCGCTCCAGCGGCTTGATGCCCACCACGTGCCCCTCCGGGTCGAGCAGGACGTCGGGCTCGAGGAGGTCGAAGTCGAGGCTGCCCCGGGCCCGCCGGCGCCGCTCCAGGCGGCGGGCGGCCTCCGCCAGCAGGGCCAGCGATTCCGCGAACCCGCGGGTCTCGGCCGGCCAGGAGGAGCGCGGGCGCTGCAGCCACTCGTGGACCTCGGCGTAGGTGCACCGCCGCCGCGAGCGGATGACCGAGTCGTGGACCTTCCAGCCCGTCACCCCGCCGTCGCGGTCGACCCGGAAACGGACGGTCATCGTCAGGCGGTCGACGCCCTCCCGCAGCGAGCACAGGTCGTTGGAGAGCCGGCCGGGAAGCATGGGCACGCAGAGACCGGGGAGGTAGACGCTGGTGCCCCGGGTGCGGGCGTCGCCGTCCAGGGCCGAGCCCGGCCGGACGTAGTGACTGACGTCGGCGATGTGCACCTCGACCAGGATCTCGCCCTTCTTGCCGGGGGCGGCCGACACCGCGTCGTCGAAGTCCCGCGCCGTCTTGCCGTCGATGGTGATGGCCGGCCGGTCACGGAGATCCCAGCGCCCGGCGATGCCCTCATCCGCGATGCCGCCGGGAAGGCGGTCGGCCTCGGCCTCCGCCTCGGGCGAGAAATCCACCGGAATCCCGGCCGCCCGCAGGGCCACCCGGTTCTCGACCCCGGGTTCGCCGAGCACGCCGAGAAGCTCGACGACGGTTCCCCGGGGCCGGCGCTCCCCGCCCGACGGCCGGTCGAGCTTCACCACCACGAACTCGCCCTCGCGGGGCGTGGTGGGCACCTTGGAGCGCGCGGCGATGACCATCGACGGCAGCTTGCGGTCCAGGGGCCGGACCAGGGCCTCGCCCGTGGCCGTCGACCAGCGGCCGACCAGGGTCTCCCGCCGGCGCTCCAGGACGCGCATCACGGTGCCCTCGAGGACGCCCTCCCGGCCCCTGCGCCGGGGCTTTTCCAGGCGGACGAGGACCAGGTCGCCGTCCATCGCGCCCTTGAGGGCGCGCTTGGGAACGATTACCGGTGTCTCCCCGTCCTCGGCGACGATCGTCCCGTTGCCGCCGGGGTCGATGCGCAGCCGGCCCCGCCGGAGCTCCGAGAACTCCGCCGCGAAGTACCGCCTCCCGCGAGCGAGAACGATGCGGCCCCCGGCCTCCAGCCGCCGCAGCCGCTGCGCCACCTCCCGGCGCAGCCTGCCCCGGTCCACGCCGCGGCCCCCGGCCAGGGCGTTCACGGCCTGACTCAGCGTGAGCCCCCGCGTCCGCCGCTGCCGCACGAGCTCGAGCAGCTCGGAATCGCCCTTCGTCCCTTGTTCCGCCGGCCGTCGAGCGGTCCGGCCGCGTCCGTCGTCGTGCATCCGTCCTCCAGGCTCGGATCCCGCCCGTGGTCCCCCCGCGAGGCTTTCGCGGGTTGACACGAACGGCTTCGATGCTAGTATTTCACCGCGTGCGAAAGTGGCGGAATTGGTAGACGCGCAAGATTCAGGATCTTGTCTGGGTCACCAGGTGGGGGTTCGAGTCCCCCCTTTCGCACCATGATTCTCTTGCCCCTCCGCCGCGTCCGGGCCATCCCGCCCCGCCCCTCCCGCATCCCGGCTCAGGCCAGCTCCGCCAGCGCATCCTCCCGGCTTTCGTAGATCGGGAAGATCTCGTCGAGACGGGTCAGCTTGAGCAGGTTGAGGATTCTCTTGCCGGGCCGCAGCAGCACCAGGCGCCGCCCCTGTTCCCCGAAACGCTGCAGGTAGCCGACCAGCTCGCCGAGCCCCGTCGAGTCCACGGAGTCGATCCCCTCCAGATCGAGAATGACCGCCTGCGCACCCTCCTCCAGCGCCCGGTCCAGATCGTCCGCCAGCCGGCGGGCGGACTCGCCGAGCTTGAGCACGCCGAATATGGCGATGATGATCACGCCGCGTTCTTCCGTTCTTTCAATCCTCATGCGCATCGGATTTCCCCTCCGGGACCTGGACCTCCTGCGTTTCCAGTCGCCTCGGTACGAACCTATCACAGGCGCGGCGAAGCGCCTCGGCTCCCCACGGTAGCGGCCGGCGTGCGACCACCGCCAGCCGGCAAAGCCGGTCGTCCTCCCCGTGATCCGAGACCACCTTGAGAGCCCCCCACGCGATTCCCCACATCGCCGCCACCCGCGCGACGCCGGCGCTCTCCCAGTCCACCACCACCGGCTCCCGGCCCGCCGGCACCGGCGGCGGATGTGCGGGCGAGGCGATGTGGCCCTCCCAGCACGCCAGCGTCGCCCCCGTCACCCCGGGCACCTCGAGCAGCTCGGCCACGAACCCCGGCTCCGGCTCGAAACGGGCCGGAATCGGCACCGGGAGGTCCCGGACGCCGGCCATGGCCACGTCCACGACCACGGTGGCCGCCGTCAGGCTGCCCTCCGGCACCGTCACGTCCGCACAGCCGGCCGCCCCGAAGCTGACCAGCACCACCGGCTCCAAGAACTGCGCCGCCGCCTGGGCCGCGGCGGCGGCCGCCGCCTTGCCCGGCCCGCAGCGGATCACGGCGTACGGGAGGTCCCAGAGATCGCCCCGGTACAGTGTCCACCGCCCCCAGTCGCTCCGCTCCATCCCCCGCCCGACGGCGGCGGCGGCGCGCGCCTCGAACGCGTGGGCAACGATGACGACAACAGACTGCGGCAATATGCCTCCGGGACGTCGGCATGGTACCACCGCGGCCCGCCGCCCGGCCGGGCCGTCACCGGCGACGGCGGGGCGCCGGTCGTTCCTCTCCAGCCTCAGCCGCCGCGGCCCGCAACGCCGCGGCCCGCTCGCCGGCGTCGCGCTCGACGAAGAGTGTCCGCGCCCGCTCCAGCGGACCGAGCAGCTCCGGGGCCGAGTTGAGGACGACGACGTCCAGGAACACCGTGGCCGGAAGCGCATGCCCGACGGTGTTGCAGACCAGGTTGAAGGCGTTGCGGAGCGACCCGAGCGCCGCCGGCACCAGCCACACGAAGAGCACCCGGCTCGATTCCGGATGCGCCGGCACGTGAACCTCGGCCAGGTATGCGAAGGCAACGTCGGGACACGTCCCGACGGCCCGCCGGAGATCGGCCTCCACGTCCCCGTCCAGGGGTCGGGACGGCCTCGAGACCGTCACAGCTCCATCGTCGCCGGACACATCCCGCATCGGGTGATTCTACCCGATGCGGTTGGAGTCTCCCCAGGATCTCCGAAACCGCGCCACGCTGAACGGTCCTGCGCCGGGCGCGCCCCGCTCACAAGGCCGTACCACCAACGGCCGGGGGAGGTGCAGGGCGAGGCGGTTGACCCGCCGGCCGACCGGGACTAGGGTGCGGGTACCGCGCCCGCTGGCCGGGGGCGGTGGGAGGACGCCATGTGGGGCGAACACACCATCATGAGAACCATCCGGGTGCGCAACGAGCAGCGGCCGGGAGGACTGGGCCGTCTCCTCGTCGCCCTCGGCGAGACGGACACCTTCGCTGGCGAGATCTCGCTGGTCCGCATGGACCACGAGCACGTGGTCCGGGACATCGTCATCTACACCCAGAGCGAGGCCCACCTGGAGCGGGCGCTTCGGACCATCGCCTCGACGCCCGGCACCACCCTGATCGAGGTCCGCGACGACGTCCTCGAGATGCATCAGGGCGGCAAGATCGCGGTCAGGAGCCGCTACCCGATCGAGACCCTGCGCGACCTGCGCCGCGTCTACACTCCCGGCGTCGCCGGCGTGTGCCGGGTGATCGAGCACGACCCCTCCCAGGCGCGCCGGTACACCGCCATCCCCCACCTCATCGCCATCGTCACCGACGGCACGGCCATCCTCGGTCTCGGCGACATCGGACCCCTGGCGGGCATGCCGGTGATGGAGGGCAAGGCCGCCCTGATGGAGAGCCTGGTCGGCCTGTCCGGGATGCCGATCCTGATCGACACCAAGGATCCGCAGGAGATCATCCGCACCGTGCAGGCCATCGCACCGACCTTCGGCGCCATCCAGCTCGAGGACATCTCGGCGCCGCGCTGCTTCGAGATCGAGGAGGCCCTCGTCGAGACGCTGGACCGGCCGGTCATGCACGACGATCAGCACGGCACGGGGGTGGTGGTGACCGCCGCCCTGATGAACGCCCTCAAGGCCGTCGGCCGCTCCCTGAGGGAGGTCAGCATCGGCCAGGTGGGGCTCGGCGCCGCCGGCCTCGCCATCGCGCGCATCCTCATGCACCAGACCGGCCAGCCGGTCCTCGGCGCCGATTTGAGCGCCGACGCCACCGGGCGCCTCGAGCGCGCCGGAGGGCGTGCCGCCACCCTCGAGGAGGTGATGGCGGCCTGCGACGTCGTGGTGGCCACCACGGGCGTCCCCGGCCTGATCAAGCCGGAGTGGATCCGGCCGGGCCAGATCATCTTCGCCCTTTCCAACCCGGTGCCGGAGATCGAGCCCGAGGCGGCGCTGGCGGCAGGGGCGGCCTTCGCCGCCGACGGCAAGGTCGTCAACAACGTCCTCGGGTTCCCCGGGATCCTGCGCGGCGCCGTCGACTCCGGAACCCCGCGGCTGACCGTCGAGATGTACCTGGCCGCCGCCAACGCCATCGCGGCGATGACGCCCGAGGGCGCGCTCGTCCCCAACCCGTTGCAGCGCGAGGTGCACCGGGCCGTGGCCCGGGCGGTGGCGCAGACGGCCGTCGACCAGGGGCTGGCGCGGGCCGACCTGACCGGCTACTTCGAGAACGTGGCCGAGGAAGGCTGACGCCGGGCGGCGGGTACGCTCCCGGGACCGGTCTCCCTGGTAGGATGGTACGGTGAGCACAAACGCAACGACCCTGGCAGGCAATCTGCTGATCGCCATGCCGTCACTGGCCGATCCCAACTTCTGGCACACGGTGGTGCTTCTCGGCGTTCACTCCCCCGGCGAGGGAGCGTTCGGGCTGGTCATCAACCGCCCCCTGGAAGTGAGCATGGCCGACGTGCTGCGCGAGCTCGGCCACGCCGTTCCCGACACCGAGCTGCCCCAGGTCCTCGGCGGCGGCCCGGTCGAGCCCTCCCACGGCTTCGTCCTCTTCGAGGCGGACGAGCCGGCGGAAGAGGACGGGCTGGTTCTCGCCGAGCACGGGCTCGCGGTCTCCGGCAACACCGAGGTCCTGCTGCGGCTGACCCGGGGCGAGATGGCGGGACGGTACTACCTGGTGCTCGGCTACTCCGGCTGGGCGCCCGGGCAGCTCGAGCGCGAGATCGAGGAGAACTCCTGGCTCGTGGCGCCGGCCACCAAGGACCTGATCTTCACGACGCCCATCCCCGAGCGATGGATGGCGGCCCTGCGTTCCATCGGCGTCGACCCCGGCTCCCTCGTGGACACCGGCGGCGGCTCGCCGAGCTGAGGGCGCACCCCAGCGGCGGCTCTCCCGGCCGCGATCCCGATCGCTGGAATGGGGAGAAGTCCGCCGGGCCGCCTCGAGGATCCGTCCCCATCAAAGACTCGCCCGGCCGAGTCGGCCGGGCGGGTCGAACGAAATCGGGAGGGACGGTTGAGCTCGGTTGGTAGGATTCTCGAGGTTGGCTTTCAAGGTTGGCCTCATAAGGTTAGCCTATGTTGGTAGGCACAAGGTGGCAAGCCTCTCCGGAACCCCCCCTTTTTCTTTCGTCTGTCGATATAATATGCCGATCGAGGCATATTGTCCAGGGGTCGCGGGAGGTTTTACATTTCCACGACATTTCCCGCCGCGGGCGCCCCGCGAGCCGCGACGGAGAACGATCGTCGCGCCGTCAACCGGCACCGTTCGCCGCCTCTCCCCGGGATACCGGGCGTCTCTCGATATCCGGCGACAATCGCGACAGGATCTCGTAATTGATTGTGCCGCACAACCCGGCGATCTCCTCGGCGCGGACCTCGAGACCGCCGCCACGCCCGAGCAGGACCACCTCGTCTCCGACGGACACCTCGCCGAGGTCGGTCACGTCCGCCATGAGGATGTTCATGCACACCCGGCCCACCACCGGCGCCTCGCCGCCCGCCACCAGCACCCGGCCGCGGTTGCCCAAGGCGCGGGGGTAGCCGTCCGCGTAACCCACGGGGAGCACGGCCAGCCGGGTCCGCCGGCGCGCCCGCCAGCTCCGGCCGTAGCCGACGGTCTCCCCGGCCGGAACCTCCTTGACCTGGCCGACCACGGTCTTCCAGGTCAGCACCGGCTCCAGGGCGAGACCGTCCCTGCCGTGCTCCAGGATCCACGACAGCCTGGTCTCGCGGGAGGGCCAGTGCCCGTACAGGCCGATCCCGATCCTGACCATGGAGAAGTCCGCCTCCCGGAAGAGCAGAGCCGCGGCGGAGCAGGCCGTATGCACCAGCGGCGGCTCCGACCCGAGCTCCTCCCGAGCGCGGGCGACGGCCCGCTCGAAGACCTCGAGCTGGTGGGAGGCGAACTCGTGCTCCAGGGTGTCCTCGATGTTCGCGAAGTGGGTGGCGAGGCCGACCACCTCGAGCCCCCGGCGCGCGGCCTCGCGGCACAGGATCCCGAGCTCCTCCGGCCGCACTCCCTGCCGGTTGGTGCCGGTTTCCACCTTGAGGTGGAGCGGGACCGCCACGCCCTCCCGCTGCCGGAGCTCACCCAGCCAGCGAATCTCCTCCGTGGTCGAGACCAGGGCGTGCATTCCGGGGTCGAGACCGTGCATCTCGCCGGGCGGCACGAAGCCCATGATCAGGATCGGCGTGGCGATCCCCGCCCGGCGCAACCGGCGCGCCTCCTCGGCGGCGTGGACGGCGAGGAAGTCCACCCGGTCCTCGATCTCCGACGCCACCAGCTCCATCCCGTGGCCGTACGCGTTGGCCTTGACCACCGCCGCCACCCGGGTTCCCGGGGAGAGAACGCTCCGGAACACCTCCAGGTTGTGGCCCAGAGCCTCGCGGTCGATCTCGATCCACTGCGTCGCCCCCACGCAACCTCCGTTCGGGCAGGGAGTCTACCACGTGGGAGGGACCGCACGACGGTATTCGGCCTCGAAAGCCGGCACCGTGAGGCTCGATTCGACACCAGAATCCCGAGTCCGGAACCTCGAGGATCGAGGGGCATTGCGCAGCATTATGTGATACGATATTCGAAAGCATTTTGGAGGTACAAGGCATGGCATACGAAAAGTTCGTCCCGTCAAGCACGCCGACCCGCCGGCCCCGCGTGACCATTCGTCCCACTGGCCTGATCTCGTTCGACGCGGAAGCCGTGGAAACGTTCGGGCTCAAGGAGAAGTCTCACGTCGTGCTTTTCTTCGACAAGACAAAGAAGGCTCTCGGGATCAAGCCGGCTTCCGGCGCAGGCGAAGAGGGAGCCATTCCCCTGTCGATTCGCAGGCGGTCCATCAATGTCAAGGCGCCCCAGTTTTTCGAGCACTTCGGCATCGCCGTGGACGCCCCCCGCCGGTTCGATCTCGGCTACGACAAGGCCAGCGGAATGATGGTCGTCGATCTCAGGTCGATCAGACGGAAGCGGGGCCGGCGTCCGGGTTCCGGATCCGGTCGGCGAGCCGGCGCAGCCCGCTCTCAATGAGCCACGGCCCTGGGTGGGCGATGACGTCCCCCGCAGTGACGACCAGCCGCGTCGGCGGGTCGAGCAGCCGGTTCAGCCCGCGCGCGGCGAAGCGCGCCCTGACCTCGTCGGGGGTGACGCCGCGGCCGGGCTGGGGATCGTAGATCACCAACTCGGGACGCGCCCGGGCGATGTCGTCATCGTCGGGCTCGAAGTAGGCCCGGGGGTCGCCGCCCGTGACCGGGCGCAGGCCGAGCCAGCGCAGCGCCCAGGAGACGTACGACCCGGCACCGGCTGTGATCGGCCCGCCGAGGTCGATCTCGACGTAGGTGGCCAGCGGCGGCAGGACGCCGGCGAGATCTATCAGCGCCCGGTGCAGCTGCAGCACGGGGCCGTCCGCCGCCTCCACCCGGCCGAGCACCGTCGCCGTGACGGCGACGGTCTCCACGATCCCCCAGGGAGACACGGGAAGGGGCAGCTGGTAGACCGCCACCCCCTCGTCGGCGAGCCGGCGGGTCAGCTCCTCCTGGACCCCGGAAACGACCAGCACCAGGTCCGGCGCGAGCGCCTCGAGGCGGTCCCGCCGGAGGCTCGTGTACGAGCCGACGACCGGGAGACGCTCGACCCCCGGCGGCCGGTGGCACCATGCCGACCGGCCCACCAGCAGGTCGCCGAGGCCGAGCCGGAACACTGTGTCGGTGAGGCTCGGCGAGAGGGAGACCACGCGGGACGGGCGCGCGGGAATCTCGACCGGACGGCCGAGCCCGGGGCAGAATACCGTTCGCGTGCGGCTCACGGCCCACTCCGGGGCCAGCTCCCGCCGACGCCGAAAAGCTTCCGGAAGGTGGCCGTCGTCAACGCGGCCAGCTCTTCGGGATCGAGCGCCATCTCGGCGGCCAGCCGCCGGGCCGTCTCAACCACGTAGGCCGGCTCGTTGCGCCGCCCGCGGTGGGGGACCGGCGCCAGGTACGGACTGTCCGTCTCCACCAGCACGTCGCCCGGCGCCAGTGCGCGGACCATGGCGCGCACGTTGTCCGCCCGGCGGAAGGTGACCATGCCGGAAATCCCCACCTTCAGGCCGAGCTCGACCACCCGCCGGGCCGCCTCCGGGCTCTCCGCGAACGAGTGGCACACCCCGCGGAGCCTCCCCTCCCGGGCAGCGAGAACGCTTTCCATGTCGTCCCACGATTCCCGGTTGTGGATCACCACCGGCAGCCCGGCCCCGGCGGCCAGGTCGAGCTGCCACGCCAGCGCCCGCAGCTGCTCTTCGCGCGGGGAATTCATGTAGTGGTAATCGAGGCCGACCTCGCCCACGGCGACCACGCCCGGGCGGCCGAGACAGGCCTCCAGGCGGGCCTTCACCCCGTCGTCCAGGAGCGACGCCTCGTGCGGGTGCACGCCGCAGGCGGCCACGATCCGGCCCGGTTCTTCACCGGCCAGCTCGACCGCCCGCTCCAGGTCGTCCGGGCCGGTCGCGGGTACCAGGACGCCGCCGACGCCGGCGCCGGCCGCCCGTTCCAGCACGCCGGCGAGCTCCCCGGGATCGAACATCGTCAGGTGGGCGTGAGAATCGACCAGCGCAGCGTGGGACGCCGTCATCGCCGGCCTCCCGCCGCACGCCTGGCGCCCTCGAGCAGCAATCCCAGGAGGGAGGCGGCGACGATGGCCGCCGTCTCGGCCCGGAGAACGAACCGGCCCAGGGAGATACCGCGCCAGCCGGCCCGCTCGAGCGCCCCCCGTTCGCCCGTGGTCAGCCCGCCCTCGGGCCCGACGAGGACCGTCACCGCGCCGGGAAGCTCGACGTGAAGCGGGCCGGACCCGTCCGGCTCGGCGACCAGGCCCGCGCCCGCCGGCGTCCGCCGGATCAGCTCGTCCAGGCCCACCGGCTCGCCGATCGCCATCGCCCACGGCCGGCGGCACTGCTTGAGGGCCTGCCGCGCCACCCGCCGCCAGCGGCCGCTCCGGCCGGCGGCGGCCGCCGGAGCGAGCTGGGTGCGCTCGGTGATCACCGGCACGAGCTCGGTCACGCCCACCTCCACGGCCTTCCGGACCGCCCGGTCCATGGCCTCGGTGTGGAGAACGGCCAGGGCCAGCCGCACGCCCTCCCCGTCCGGCGAGGGGTGACGGCTGACCTCCAGGATCTCCACCCGCACGCCGCCTCTGCCCGCCGCCACCACCCGCCCGGACGCCACCGTCCCGGCGCCGTCGGCGAGGACGACGCGGTCGCCGGGACGCCGTCTGAGCACACCGGCGAGGTGACGCGCCTCGGCGGGGTCGAGCACGACCTCGGCGCCCCGGTCGAGGGAGCCCGGCTCGGCCAGCAGCCAGCGCTCAGCCATGGCCGCCCACGAGGCCGATCCACTCGCCCAGCCGGGTCTCGCTTCTCAGCCGCACTCCGTGCCGGCGGCACAGCGACGCCACGACGGGCCGATCGACGGCGAGGAGCCCCGAGAGGACGAGCACGCCGGTCGGCGCCAGGCAGGCCGCCAGCCGGGGGATCAGCGGTCTCATGTGCTCCCAGAGCATGTTGCAGAGGACGATGTCGAAGCCGACGCCGTCCAGGGCCTCGACGCCCCCGGCGAAGAGGCTCACCGGGGCGGGACGGCCCTGGAGCCGGCTCGTCCGGAGGGCGGCGACCACCGACGGCAGGTCCACGTCGAGGCCGACGACCCAGGCCGCACCCTCGAGGGCGGCGGCGACGGCGAGGATTCCGCTGCCCGTCCCCACGTCCAGCACCGTGCGCCCGGCCAGGGGAATCCGCTCGAGCGCAAGAAGCATCAGCCGCGTCGACTCGTGGGTGCCGGTGCCGAACGCGCGGCCGGGCTCGACGGCGAGCCGGCGGCGGTCCTCGGGCGCCGGGGTCGGCGTCTCCGGGTGAGGGTCGATCCACCAGCGCCGTCCGACGGGAAACGGCCGCACCAGCCGCCGGTAGGCGGCAAGCCAGTCGCGGTCGGCCAGCGAGCCGGCCCGGAGCCGCCGCCCACCGGCGGCCTCCAGGGCCGCTCGCACCCGCGCCGCCGCCTCCCACCGGGTGGGCTCGAGGTACACGGTGACGACGGCGAGACCGTCGTCACCGTCGGCGATCCGGGCGCCGAGCACCGGCAGTCCCTCCAGGATCTCCGCCAGCGTGTCGTCGTCAATGAGGCGGAAGGAGGCCTCGACCGTCAGGTACTCGGCGCTCGCGGTGCCCGCTCTCACCGGCGGACTCATCCCTCGCTGGCGATGCGCCGTCTGAGCCTCTCGAGCAGGCCCTCGTCCTCGCCCGGCCGCTCGCCGGCCAGGGCCGCCGCCTCGGCGATCAGCCGCCGTTGCTCCTTGCTCAGCCTGGACGGAACGACGACCTCCAGGTGGACCAGCAGGTCCCCCCGCCCACGCCCGTCGAGGCGGGGCATCCCGGCGCCCCTGATCCGGACGACCTGGCCGGGCTGGGCTCCCGCCGGCACCGAGACGGTCTTGTCTTCGCCGAGAATCGTGGGCACCCTCACCGAGGCGCCCAGCATGGCCTGGAAGACGCTCACCGGCAGCCGCATGTGCAGGTCGGCGCCGTCCCGTTCGAAGAGCTCGTGCGGCTCCACAGAGATGAGCACGTAAAGATCGCCCCGGCGGCCGCCCCGCACGCCCGACTCGCCCTCGCCGCCGAGCCGCAGGCGCACGCCCGAATCGACTCCCGGCGGCACCCTGACCTCGAGGGCGGCCTCCTTCTCCACGCGCCCCCGGCCGCCGCAGGCCCGGCACGGGTGCTGCACCACGCGTCCCCGGCCGCCGCAGGTGGGACACGTCTGGGCCACGGTCAGGAAACCCCGCCGGAAACCGACCTGGCCCCGGCCGCCGCAGGTCGGGCAGGTCTGGGGGGCGGTGCCGGGCTCGACGCCGTTACCGTCGCACTCCTGGCACGTTTCGAGGCGCGGGATTCGGATCGTGCGTGTGACGCCCGTGGCCGCCTCCTCGAGGGTCAGGCTCATGGTGAAGCGGAGGTCGCTGCCCCGCCGCGAACCGGAGCCCCCGCGGGAACGCCTGGTCCCGAAGAAGTCGCCGAAGCCGAACAGGTCGCCGAGAATGTCGGCGAAGTCGACGAAGGTCTCGGAGCCAAAGCCGGTGAACCCCTCGCCGCCCACGCCCTGGTGGCCGAAGCGGTCGTACATCCGCCGCTTCTCCGGATCCGAGAGCACGGCGTAGGCCTCGGACGCCTCCTTGAAGCGCTCCTCGGCGTCGGGGTCGTCCGGGTTCTTGTCCGGGTGGTAGCGAATCGCCAGGCGCCGGTACGCCGCCTTGATCTCGTCGATGCCCGCGGAGCGATCGACGCCCAGAACCTCGTAGTAATCCCGCTTCGTTTCCGTGGCCATCTGGGCTTACGACTCCTCTTCCGGCGAGCCGTCCGTGTGATCGCCCGGACCGCCCGGCGAGCCGCCGAACGCGGCCATCGGATTGTACATGATGACCTGGGCGAGCACCTGGGCCGCCTCCTGCACCGCCAGGATGGCCTCGCTGAGCACGGACTTGTCGTCCACGCCCAGGGCCTTGCGGGCGCGGCTCAAGGTGGCGTGGACCTGCTCCCGCTCCTCCTTTTCGAGGCTGCCGCCGAACTCGCGGTACACCCTTTCGTTGGTGTAGAGCAGGCCCTCGAGGCGGTTCTTCATCTGCTGGAGCTCTCGGCGCTCGGCATCCTCCTTGCGGTACCGGTCCGCCTCGGCGATCAGGGCGTCGATCTCGGCCCGGGAGAGCCCGCCGGACGGGTTGACCTCGATGCTCTGCTCCTTGCCGGTGGCCAGGTCCCTGGCGCCCACGTTGACGATGCCGTTGGAGTCGATGGAGAAGGTGACCTCGATCTGGGGCACGCCCCGGGGCGCCGGCGGCACGCCCACCAGGTCGAAACGGCCCAGGGACCGGTTCTCCTTGGCCAGTCCGCGCTCGCCTTGGAGCACGTGGATCTCGACGGTCGTCTGGTTGTCCGCCACCGTGGTGAAGATCATCGACTTCTTGGTGGGGATCGTGGAGTTCCTCTCGATGATCTTGGTGAACAGCCCGCCGTGGGTCTCGACGCCCAGGGACAGCGGCGTGACGTCGAGGAGGATGAGGTCCTTCACCTCCCCCTGGAGGATGCCGCCCTGGATCGCGGCGCCAATCCCCACGACCTCGTCGGGGTTGATGTCGTGGGACGGCTCGCGGCCGAAGAACTCGCCGACGGTCTTCATCACCAGCGGCATCCGCGTCTGGCCGCCGACGAGGACCACCTGGTCGATGTCGCCCGGCTTCAGGCCGGCCGCCTCGAGGGCGTTTCGGCAGGGCTCGAGGGTCCCCTCGACCAGGTCGCCCACCAGCTCCTCGAGCCGGCTGCGGGTGAGCTGGAGCTGGAGGTGCTTGGGTCCGGCATGGTCGGCGGCGATGAACGGGAGGGAAACCTCCGCCACCTCCGCCGTGGACAGCTCGCACTTGGCCGCTTCCGCCGCCTCCTTGACCCGCTGCATGGCCATCGGATCGCCGGTGAGGTCGATGCCGGTCTGCGCCTGGAACTGCTCGAGCAGGTAGGCCATGACCCGCTGGTCGAAATCCTCGCCGCCGAGGAAGGTGTTGCCGGCCGTCGACTTGACCTCGAAGACGCCGTCCCCGATCTCCATGATGGAGATATCGAAGGTCCCGCCGCCGAGGTCGTACACAGCGATCGTCTCGTGGGCGTCGCGGCCGAAGCCGTAGGCCAGGGAGGCCGCCGTCGGCTCGTTGATGATCCGGAGCACCTCCAGCCCAGCGATGGTGCCGGCGTCCTTGGTCGCCTGGCGCTGGCTGTCGTCGAAGTACGCGGGAACGGTGATGATGGCCTGGGTGATCTCCTCGCCCAGGAAGGCCTCGGCGAACTCCTTGATCTCCCGCAGGATGTGGGCCGATATCTCCTGCGGGCTGTACTGGCGTTCCGCCACCTCCACGTACGCGTCGCCGTTCGGCGCCTCGACGATGGAGTAGGGCACGAGCTGGATCGCCCGCTGCACCTCGGGCGCCGAGAAACGCCGCCCGATCAGCCGCTTCACGGCGTAGACCGTGTTCGCCGGGTTGGTCATCGCCTGGCGCCGCGCGATCTGCCCGACCAGCCGCTCGCCGGCACCGGTGAAGGCCACGACGGACGCCGTGGTCCGGGCGCCCTCCCGGTTGGGGATGACCACCGGCTTGGTCACGTCGACGACGGCCGCACAGGAGTTCGTCGTCCCGAGATCGATGCCGATGATCTTGCTCACGCCGGATCCTCACCCTCGCCGGCGGCCGGCCTCGCCGCCCCCGCGGGCCGCTCGTCCTTCTCCGGCCGGACGGCGACGGAGACCATGGCCGGCCGGACCAGCTGGCCGCCGAAGGTGTACCCCTTGGCCAGCACCGACACCACGTGACCGGGCTCGCTCTCGGCGTTCTCGACCCGCTGCACGGCCTCGTGGTAGACGGGATCGAACTTCTCGCCCTCGGGGTCGATCACCTCGAGGCCCTGCCTCGCCAGGACCTCCCAGAGCTGCCTGGCGATCAGCTCCACGCCCTCCCGGAACGACGAGAACCCGCTGTCGTCGGCGTGCTGCAGCGCCCGTTCGAAGTTGTCGAGGACCGGAACCAGCTCTCTGACGAGGTCGGCGGCCGCGGTTTTCTGCATCTGGATCCGCTCGCGGTCCACCCGCTTGCGGAAGTTGTCGAACTCGGCCAGCTTGCGCAGGTAGAGCTCCTTGAGGTGGTCCATCTCCCCGCGCAGCCGATCCATCTCCTCGAGGACGCTCCGCTCTTCCTCCCCGCCCGGCTCCGGACCGCCCTCACGGCTCTCGCCCGCCGCATCGCCGCCGGCCTTCTCGATTCCGGACACTCGGGGCGTTTCCTCCGCCCCCACCGGTCCGGTGAGACCCTCGTTCTCGCGTTCTTCATCCATGGCTCGTTCCCGCATGATCGCCAGCTCCCGTCCCGTTGAGCATCCTTGTGAGTGTCATACCGACGAACTCGACGACCGGGAGAATCCGCGGGTAGTCCATGCGCCTGGGTCCGAGCACGCCCACGGCCCCCACGCGTCTTCCCTCGTGGGAGAAGACGCTCGCCACCATGCCCAGATTCCCCCGTGCCGTGATCTCGGACTCGTGACCGATGATCACGCGCGTCCGGTCCTTCTCCAACAACCGCCGCATGGTGCGGATTATTCTGTCCCGGTCCTCGAGAACCGAGAAGGCGCAGCGCAGGGCCTCGCCACCGGCGAGATCCTCCGCCGCCGCGAGGTGACGCGTGCCGGCCACGGCGATCTCCACGTCCTCGGGCAGGCCGGCGAACAGCTGCTTCGCCAGTGCGGCGAGCCTCTCCGGCATGCCCTGCACCGGAGCCTCGTCCAGCCGCTTGAGGATCCGCGTCAGCTCCATGCCCCGGTACTCACGGTTCAGGTAGCGCGCCATCCGCCCGAGGTCCTCGTCCCCGAGCCCGGGCCCGATCTCGATCACGCGCCGCTCGATGGCCCCGTCGCCGGTCACCACGACGCCGAGGGCGCGACTGCCGGAGAGCCTGAGCAGGGAAACCGCTTCCAGCCGCCGCTCCCGGTCGATGGGGCGGACGACCACGCCGGCGGTCTTGGTGATGTCCGACAGCACACGGGCCACCCACTCCAGGTCCTCGACGAGCTCCCGCCGCCGGGCGGCCAGCTGCGATGTGAGACGGGCGCGCCGGCGCCCCTCCAGCCGGTAGCGTCCCTTCTCCGCATCGAGGAACACCCGCAGCCCCTGGTCCGTCGGCACGCTCCCGGCGGACCGGTGCGGCTGTTCGAGCAGGCCGGCCTCCTTCAGCTCGGCCATGACCAGCCGGACGGTGGCCGCCGCCAGGCCCACCGCCGGCGATCGCGCCACGTCGGCGGAGGACACCGGCCGCCCCTTCCGGATGTACCGGAGGACGACCTCGCGCAAGACGGCACGCTGGCGGCGGTTCAAAGACATATCGAGCTCCCGACCCGGTGGTCCACGAGGGAACCACCGCGACCATCTTACCGTAAACCTTTCATTCTCATTCCCCGATCGGCTTCGGGCGGGATAGAATCGCCGGCATGATCGCAAGGACCTTCGCGCTCGTGGGGCCGGGCCGCCTCGGCCGGCCCCTCGCCCGGGCGCTCACCGGGCTCGGGTGGACGTGCAGACTGGTCCGCGGCAGGCGCCCCGAGGGGCTCCCCGGCCGGCCGGACATCCCCGGCGAGTGGATCGCCGACACCTGGGACGAGCCGGCGCCGTGGCCGCCGGTCGAGCTCGTGGTCGTCAGCGTCCCCGACGCCCGGATCCGCGGGGTGGCCGAGCGCCTGGCGGAGACGGCCGCCCTTGCCGGATCGGTGGTCCTGCACACGTCGGGTCTGGCCACCTCAGCCGACCTCCTTCCCTGCCGCCGGCGGGGCGCCGCCGTGGGATCGTGGCACCCGTTGCAGAGCTTCCCGGCGCCACCGGCGCCGCCGCCGCCCTGGAAAGGGGTCTTCTGCGCCGTCGAGGGGGATCGCGAGGCGGTCGCGCTGGGAAAGGCGGTCGCGACCGGCCTCGGCATGCATCCCTGGGAGATCGCACCGGAGGCCAAGACGGCCTACCACGCCGCCGCCGCGGTCGCTGCCAACCTGACCCACATCCTCCTCGTCGCGGCCAAGGCCGTGCTCGCCGACGCGGGGCTCGGTGGAGCCCGGGCCGGGAGAGCGCTGGCGCCCCTCGTGCGCACCACCACCCGGGCCGCCCTGACCGCCCGCGCCTACGAGAGCCTCACCGGCCCGCTGACCCGCGACGACGGGGCGACGGTCGCCGCCCACCTGCGGGTGCTGCCGCCCGAGCTCGCCGCGGCCTACCGGGCCGTGGCGCGTCTCGTCGATCCTCCGCCGGAGCCCCGTGACGGCACCGATTGACCCCTTTGAAGTGAGTGTGTTAGGTTGAAATCGCGCTTGTGGTTGGGGGAGTGGAATGGTTTTTTTCAACTGGGCCACAATGCAGATGGCCGCCAAGATCGTGTACTACGGTCCGGGGCTGTGTGGCAAGACGACGAACCTGAGCTACATCTACGCCAAGACGGCGCCCAGCTCCCGCGGGGAAATGGTCTCCCTGGAGACCGAGTCCGATCGCACGCTGTTCTTTGATCTTCTCCCCATCGAGGTGGGGACCATCGGCGGTTTCAAGACCAGGCTTCAGCTGTACACGGTTCCCGGGCAGGTCTTCTACAACACCACCCGGAAACTCGTGCTGAAGGGTGTCGACGGGATCGTTTTCGTGGCCGACTCGCAGCGCCCGATGCGCGAGGCCAATCGCGAGAGCCTGGCCAACCTGCGGGAGAACCTCCGCGAGCTCGGCATCGACCTCGACGGCCTGCCCCTGGTGTTGCAGTACAACAAGCGGGACCTGAAGAACATCCTGACCATCGAGGAGCTCCAGGCCGACCTCAATCCCACCGGCGAGCTCCCCTACTTCGAGGCTTCGGCCATCAACGGGGTCGGCGTCTTCGAGACGTTGAAGGAAATCACCAAGATCACGTTGAAGAAGCTGCGAAGCCGTCTGGCCGCGCCCCAGGTCCAGCCGGCTCCGCCGCCGATCGCGAGGGCGGCGGCCGCGGCGGGTCCCGGAACCGCGGGGCCGGCCCCGGCCGTGGCCGCCCCGGCGGCGGCCGTGGCGGCGCCGGCCGCGGCGGCACCACAAGCGCAGGAAGCCCACGGCGGGGAAGCGCCGGCCGAGCCGCTCGCCGAGGCCGGCACCACGGCGGCCGCGGAGAACGTGCCGGCGATGGTCCCTCCGCCGGAGGAGCCCGGGCCCGAGGAGCCCGAGCTGCTGGAGGAGGAGGTCCCGCCCGAGGCGGAGGCCGCCGGCGCGGCCGCCGAGGCCGGGGAAGCCGAGGCCGACACGGAGGAAGAGGTCACCGTGAGCTTCGACGAGGACGAGGAGGCGCCGGCGCCCCCCACCCCGCCCCCGATGAAACGAGTCCGGGTGTCGAACCAGATGGACATCCTCGCCGAGCTCGAGAACCTCCGCCAGGCGGCCACCATGGAGACGGCCAAGAGCTCCTCGTTCGAGAGGCCGGGCATGGATCTCGACTCCCTCCTCGCGAGCGAGCTGGAGCGATCCCGGGAGATCCGGCGCAAGCTTACGCGCCCGGTGAACGCGCGGATCTTCAAACGCATGCGGACCCTCGAGCTCGAGATCGCCGTGCGCGACGAAGAGGGCAGGGTCATCGGCACGCTGGAGCCCCTCACCATCGACGTCAAGGACGTCTCCTCGCTGGACCAGCTCCTCCTGCTGCTCAACCTGACGCTGGAGAACACGTCGTGAGGAAGCACTCCCGGTTCCGGTGCCCCGCGCCGGCCCTGGTCATCCTGTCCGCCCTCCTGCTCTCCTCCGGATGCTCGTCGACCGGCGGGCGGCGCGCCGGCGCCCCGTCACCGGCCTTGATGGCGCGTGCCCCCCTTCCCCGCTGGGAGGAGCAGGTCCGCGTGCGGGCCGACTCCCTGCTGGAGACCGCCCACCGCGAGGCGGCGTCCGGGCGTGCGGCCGAGGCGCTGAGCTGCAGCGACGACGCGCTGGCCGCCGCCTTCAACCCGCCGGCCGGCCATCCTCTCGATCCCCGCTTCACCCAGTACGCGGCCGAGCTGCTGGAGGAGTCGGCCGCGGTGGAGGACGAGATCGCCGCCCGTTCGGCCGGCTCCGACGCCCGGCAGCCGGACGACGGGCTGCCGGGCATCGTCCTCCAGGACGTCCCGGACATCGTGCGGGAGCTCCCGCCGGTGTCCGTGCCGCTGCCGCCGAGCGACCTGCCCCTGACCATCAACGGCCCCGTCCAGCACTACCTGAGCCTGATCAGCGCGAGCAACGAGTACCGCTCGCGGATCGCCAAGGGGCTTGCGCGCGCCGCCACCTACCTGCCCATGATCCGCAGCCGTCTCGACGAGGCCGGCCTCCCCGAGGACCTCGCCTACCTCCCCCTCATCGAGTCGGCGTTCTCGCCCACCGCGCGGTCCCGCGCCCGGGCCCTGGGCATGTGGCAGTTCATCTCGTCCACCGGGCGCCTGTACGGGCTCCGGATCTCCTCGCTGGTGGACGAGCGGTGCGACCCGGAGCGGTCGACGGCGGCCGCGGTGGCCCACCTCGCCGATCTTCACGCCGAGTTCGGCGACTGGTACCTGGCGCTGGCCGCCTACAACTCCGGCTCCGGCAACGTCCGCCGCGCGATCCGCCGGGCGCACAGCACGGACTTCTGGAAGATCCGCCGCTACCTGCCCCGCGAGACGAGGAACTACGTCCCGGCCTTCATCGCCTCGGTCATCGTGGCCAAGGACCCGGCGCGCTTCGGCCTCGATCCCCCGCCCGCGGCGCCCTGGCGTTTCGACACCATCACCGTTCCCGATGCCGTGGATCTGCAATTCCTCGCCGCCCGGCTCGACATCCCGCTCGCCGAGCTCCGCGAGCTCAACCCGGCCATCCGCCGCGACCTCACCCCGGCGGCGCGGACGACCCGCCTCCGGCTCCCCCCCGGCACCCGCGCCAGGGCCGAGGCCCTCCTGCAATCGGTTCCGCGGTCCCGGTGGGCGCCGCGCCTCATCCACACCGTGCGCCGGGGCGACTCGCTGTACACCATCGCCCGCCGCTACGGATCGACGGTGGCCTCGATCCGCCGGGCCAACCGTCTCCGCGGGAACCTGATCCATCCGGGCCAGCACCTGGTGGTTCCGCGCCTGCGCCTGGCACGCCGTCACCCCGCGCGTCGGCGCACCGTCCGGACCCGGCCGGGCGATCGCGTCTACACGGTGCAGCCCAACGACACCCTGTGGGACATCGCGCGGTCGTTCGGCATCTCGGTCTCCCGGCTGCGCCGTGCGAACGGGCTCGGGCGGCACACGCTCATCCACCCGCGCCAGCGGCTCGTCATCCCCCGCCGGTCCACCCGCCGGAAGGCCCGCCGGACCGTCACCGCCCGCGGGGGCACGAACAGCTACACGGTCCGCAGCGGGGACACGCTGTACGACATCGCCCGCCGCTTCGGGACCACCGTGCGCGCCCTCCGGCACGCCAACGGGCTCCGCGGCTCCCGGATCCACCCCGGCGACGTGCTGCGCATCCCCGGCCGCCAGGCCCGGGGCTGATCCTTTCTGCGGCGGCGGGCCGTCCCCCCGGCGCGACTCCGGTATGATCCGGCCATGGCGTTCGATCTCGGCCGGTGGCTGCCCGCCTTCCCCATCCGGGAGCAGTGGCTCTACCTGGACAACGCGGCCATCTGCCCGCTGCCGCGACCGGTGGCCGACGCCATGCGCCGTCGGGTCACGGACCAGGAGCTCGGCGGTTACGAGAAGCTCGAGACCTGGATGCAGGAGGTGCTCGCCTGCCGCCATCTCGGGGCCCAGCTCGTGGGTTGCGCCCCGGAGGACATCTCCATCGTGGGCAGCACCTCCCAGGGCCTGAGCTTCATCGCCGAGGGCCTGCCGCTCGAGGCCGGTGACGAGGTCCTCGTCGGCGAGGAAGAGTTCGCCGCCAACGTCGCGCCCTGGCTCAACCTGCGCCGCAAGGGCGTGCACGTGGTCCGCTACCGGCAGCCGGACGGGCGGGTGACGGTGGACGCGGTGAAGGCCGGAATCACCGACGCCACCCGGGTGCTGGCGATCTCCTGGGTGGCGTTCCACACCGGCTGGGTGGCGCCTCTGGAGGAGCTCGCGAAGCTCTGCCGCGCGCGCGGGATCCTGCTCGTCGTCGACGCCATCCAGGGGCTGGGGGCGCTGCCCATGGACATGCGCCGTAGCGGCCTCGATGCCGTGGTGGCGGACGGGCACAAGTGGCTCCTGGGACCGGAGGGCGCCGGGCTGATGGCCCTGTCGCCGGCGGTCAGGGAGCGCCTCGTCCCGGCCCTGTCCGGGTGGCGGAACACCCGCCTCGAGCGGGGGAGCTTCTTCATGGCCGACCTCGAGTTCCACGAGGACGGCCGCCGCTTCGAGCCGGGGGCGGCCAACAGCGTCGGAATCGCCGGGCTGGCCGCCGCCCTCGACCTGATCAACGACGTCGGCATCGATGTCATCGCGGAGCGCGTGGAGATGCTGTCCCGGCTCCTGACCCGTATTCTCATCGCCCACGGCTGGGAGGTCTACTCACCCGGCTCGGGACACCCCGTGGCGGGCATCGTGGCCGGGAGGCCGCCCACCGTGCCGCCACGGGTGGTCGTCAAGAGGCTCCTGGAACGGCGCGTGGTGTGCTCGGTCCGCCAGGGCTACGTGCGATTCTCGCCCCACTTCTACATCACCAAGGGAGAGCTGGAAGCCCTCGACCGGATTCTCGAGAAGACCGGGCTGTAGCCGGCATCATTCACTCGCGATCTGCAGCCGCCGTCACGCCAGCCAGCGGCGGCGCCTCATCACGATCCGACACCGCAACGGAGCAGTGGGCGGCGCGCTCCGCCTCCTTCCCTTGTCATTGCGAGGAGGGTTCCGCAGGAACCCGACGAAGCAAACCCACCACGATTGGAGCG